>JADQBT010000010.1:316314-316614 GCA_016278485.1 Halanaerobiales bacterium | reverse complement strand
CAGTAGGTCCAGTAGGACCGATATCACCTTGAGGACCAGTAGGTCCAGTAGGACCGATATCACCTTGAGGACCAGTAGGTCCAGTAGGACCGATATCACCTTGAGGACCAGTAGGTCCAGTAGGACCGATATCACCTTGAGGACCAGTAGGACCAGTAGGACCGATATCTCCCTGAGGACCAGTAGGTCCAGTAGGACCTATATCTCCCTGAGGACCAGTAGGTCCAGTAGGACCGATATCACCTTGAGGACCAGTTGGTCCAGTAGGACCTATATCTCCCTGAGGACCAGTTGGTCCAG
>JADQBT010000010.1:315938-316214 GCA_016278485.1 Halanaerobiales bacterium | reverse complement strand
CAGTTGGTCCAGTAGGACCTATATCTCCCTGAGGACCAGTTGGTCCAGTAGGACCTATATCTCCCTGAGGACCAGTTGGTCCAGTAGGACCGATATCACCTTGAGGACCAGTAGGTCCAGTAGGACCTTTAAAACCTCTGCAACCTTTGGGACCTCTAGGTCCTCTGCAACCTTTGGGACCTCTAGGTCCTCTACAACCTTTGGGACCTCTAGGTCCTCTGCAACCTTTGGGACCTCTAGGTCCTCTACAACCTTTGGGACCTCTAGGTCCTCTAC
>JADQBT010000010.1:0-315928 GCA_016278485.1 Halanaerobiales bacterium | reverse complement strand
CAACCTTTGGGACCTCTAGGTCCTCTACAACCTTTGGGACCTCTAGGTCCTCTACAACCTTTGGGACCTCTAGGTCCTCTACAACCTTTGGGTCCAGTGGGGCCGGGAGGACATATACATATTTTTGGACCAATTGGCCACCAGTTACATTCTTCTTTGCAATTCTTTTTATTTTCAAATTTGGAATCGTTATTATCAAAATCATCATTAAATTTATCCAATATAATAGCCTCACTTTCATGATAATATTTGACAAAATGTTTTAGAATATTATATGTTCAAATTTTACTAATGTGTTTCAATTTTATTAAATCTTAACTTAGGAAAGATAGGAATACCCAAATTATTGTGATATAATTAACAGATTATTATAGCTGAAAGCAAAGTTACATAAGGAAACTTTTTATTCATTTATGAGTCAACGATGAAACATATCATCGTTGCTAAAAGGGGTGAAATTATGATTTTTAAAATTTTGAAAAGAGATTTTTTTAGAAAAAAAGTTATTACAATTGCAGTATTTGTATTTGTCATGCTATCAGCATTGCTAGCAGCTAGTGGTACCAATCTGCTGATAGATTTAAGTAATTCACTTGACTACTTATTTAAGAAGGCTTCAGCACCTCACTTTGTTCAGTATCATGCTGGTGACATTGAACAAAAACAGATTGCTGAGTGGAGTGAAGCTAATCCTTATGTTAAAAGTCAGCAGACTAGCGAAATGATCAATATTGATGGTGCGAAGATTTATATCAATAGTGATCTATCAGAAAGTGATACAGTTATGGATTTAGGATTTGTAAAACAGAATAGAACTTTTGATTACTTACTTAATTTAGATAATGAGATAATAACAGTAAATGAAGCTGAAATTGCAGTTCCAATCCATTATATGCAGAGCAAAGACTTATCGATTGGAGATAAGCTTGTCATTAAGGATGATAATCTAGAGCTAAACTTTACGATTACACATTTTGTAAGAGATGCACAGATGAATCCTTCTGTTGTCAGTTCTAAACGTTTTGTGGTTAGTTCTGCAGATTTTGAAAAATTAAAGAATGGCACAGGAGAGATAGAATATTTGATCAGTTTTCAATTAATTGATAGAGCTGACCTAAACAAATTTAGTAATCAATATAGCAGATCTGTTTTACCGAAAAAAGGTCCAGCTATAGACTATCAATTATTATTATTATTCAATAGTTTGACCGATGGAATAATTGCAGTGGTTATTATTATTATTAGTTTTTTATTAAACATCATTGCCCTATTGTGTTTAAGGTTTGTAATTCTACTAACCATTGAAGAAGATTATAAAGAAATTGGTGTGATGAAGGCTATTGGGATATCACCACCTGATATAAAGAGAATATATATTTCTAAGTATTTTGTGATTGCCTTAGGTGCCTCTTTATCAGGTTATTTATTCTCATTATTTGTAAATAAGATTTTTTCTAAAAATATTATGCTCTATATCGGCAAAGCTCCTAAATCAATTTTTATGTCGGGCATACCTTTGTTGGCCGCTTTTATTATAGGTCTGATAGTTGTTTTCTTTTCTATGATTGTTTTAAGAAGGCTAAATAAGATATCCCCTGTAGAAGCAATTCGAATGGGCAATACTGGAGGCAATTATTCTAATAATGAAAAATTTTCATTATATAAGAGTAAGTTGCTTAACACTAATATCTTTTTGGGAATTCGTGATGTAGTATTACGTTTCAAATTCTACATCCTATTGTTTTTTGTGTTTATTTTAGCTACTTTTATTATTATAGTCCCTTTAAATTTATTAAACACCTTACAATCAGAAGGTTTTGTAACTTATATGGGCTTAGGACAGAGCGATATCATAATGGACATAAGACAATCAGATCAGATTGTAGAACGATTTGAAGAGGTGAAAACGTATCTTGAGAGTGATCTAGATGTAAAGAGATATAGTCCTTTAGTAACCAGTACCTATGAAATTATGAATATAGATAATTTACCGGAAAGCATCTATATTGAAACTGGTGATTTAACAGTCTTTCCTATAGATTATATAGAGGGAATGGCCCCTTTACAGGCAAATGAGATAGCCCTTTCCTATCTTAGTGCCAATGAATATGAGAAACAGGTGGGAGATGAGGTTCAACTTATTAGCAATAAAAATACTCGATCTATGCTTGTAACAGGTATTTATCAGGATGTTACAAATGGTGGTAGAACAGCTAAGGCTAATATTGAGCCGAATTATGAGACTGCAACCTGGTTTAACATCTATGTTGATGTGGATAAAGATATATTTAAAAAAATCCAGGAATATGAGCTTGTCTTTGAGGATGTGAAGATTATCGGTCAAAAAGGCTATTTAGAGCAAACCTTTGGGAATACCATAGAACAGCTCCGCCTATTGACTATTACAGCGATTATTGTTGCTATTTTGGTTACAGTACTTATTACTTCATTATTTTTAAAGATGTTAATTGCTAGAGACAAATCACAGATTGCCATTAAGAAAAGTATCGGGATTTCAATAAAAGATATTAAGATAGAATATATTACTAAATCATTGCTAGTATTAAATATAGGTATAATCATTGGCACATTAATATCTAACACGTTGGGTCAGAAGCTATTTAGTGTAATTTTGGCCATGATGGGGGCACCAAAATTTAAATTTATCATAAATCCTATAGAAGCATATATTTTGAGCCCAGTCATGATGATCATAATTGTTACATTGACAACTTTATTAAGTATTAATTCAATTAGGCAAATTACTATTGCTGATATCAATGTGGAATAGAAAAGGAGGAGAATCTAATTATGAATATTATATTAGAAGCTAAAAACTTAGCAAAGACTTATCTGGTGAATAAGAGAGAAAAGCATGTTCTTAAGAATATAAATATGTCTATCAAAGAAGGGGAATTAATTTGCGTAATGGGACCTTCTGGCTCAGGGAAAAGCACATTATTATATAATATAAGTGGTATGGATAAAATGACTGCAGGAGATGTAATATTTAATGGAACAGGATTAGGAGATCTATCAGAAGAAGAATTATCCAGACTTAGGTTAGATAAGATGGGATTTGTATTCCAGCAAATTAATTTATTGAAAAACTTAGGTATTATAGATAATATTGTTATGTCGGCCTATATGGCTAAAAATAGAAGTCGCAAGGAAATTAATCAACAAGCTATTAATTTAATGAAAAAAACTAATATTATTGAATTAGCTGATAATGATATCACCCAGGCTTCAGGTGGACAGTTGCAGAGAGCAGCAATCTGTAGAGCACTTATCAATAATCCAGAGATAATTTTTGGTGATGAACCAACAGGAGCATTAAATTCTAGAGCTGCTAGGGAGGTTATGGATGTTTTTCATACCGTTAATAGTGAAGGGACAACGGTCATGATAGTTACTCATGATGTGAAAGTGGCCTCTCAAAGTGAAAGAGTACTCTTTATGATGGATGGCAGTATTGTTGGTGAATACCTATTAGGTAAATTCAATCGTTTAGAAGACAATCTAAAACATCGAGAAAGAAAATTGGCAAGTTGGTTATTGGAGATGGGATTCTAAGAATGGGGTACTTTTTTTGCAAATGGTAATATTATAGAGAAATATTGTGAGCAATTTTTATATTAGAGATGAGTCTACCTTGATTTATTTGAAAGGAGATGTAGGTAATTAACTCAGCATATTTAACTAAAAAGCAGGCACGGCAATATATTTTAGCATACCAGAGATTACTGCCGCCCCGGAAACTAAATGGCAAACAGGGGGTTGAAAGTTATATAAAAGAGGTAGGTTGTATTCAATTTGATCCATTGAACAAGGTTGGAGAAAATCCTCATCTGGTTTTACAAGCAAGGGTTAATAATTATAAAAAGCATATGCTGGAAGAATTGTTATATAAGGAACGGAAATTGCTGGATGGTTGGGACCAGAAAAATATATGATTTTGCTAAAAAATACATTCCAGAGGATTTAATTGCATTTGCAGATCCTAATGAAAATGAGGAGCAATATTATGCATGGCATGTAAAAAGAAGAGTTGCCAGTATAGGAATGGTCTGGCCTCTTTCTGGTAGTAATGCTTGGTTAGGAATTAAGGGATTAAAGAAAATATGGTTACTATGTTCTACCAATTCTTTATCAGGATAAATTTATTGCTCGCTGTGAACCAATCTGTGATTACGAAAAAAATCAATTGATAATTAATAATTTATGGTGGGAAGAAGGCATTGATATTACAAAAGAAAAGAAAGAAGTTTTAGTAAAGTGTATGGTTAAGTTCAGTGATTATTTAAACTTAGACGAAATAAGTCCCAATATTTATTTAAAGTAAAGAAAAATAAGTGTTGACTCAAAGATAATAAAATGCTAAACTTATATATGTGATTTAATTATCATATCAAACTAATAATTTAAAGGGGGAAGATGAATATGAAAAGATTTTCAAGAATAAGTCTTATGTTTTTATTAGCACTTGTAGTATTAGTAGGTGCTGCAGTAAGTGTAGGTGCACAGGAAGTAGATCTAGTTACAGCAGCTTCAATTTCAGATAATCCAGCAGCAATTGAAAAAGCGATGGGTGAAGATGGTACCTGGATTATATGTCCAACAACTGATATGACATTTAGTTCAGAGTTAGTAATTGAAGGCACATTCCATAACAAAGATGATTCCAGTAGAGATATATATCGTAAAGTAGGTCCTTATGATCAGGATGACGATCATAATGTAACTGAAAGATATACTATTAATGCTCCACAATTTACAGTTAAGAGTCCTAACCTTAAATTCCAGGGCGGTATCTTTGTTGGTGACGTTCTTGTTGAAGCAAATGGTTTCACTATTGATGATGCCACAGTAGTTGGTAATGTTTACTTTACAAAAGCTGAGTACAAAGACAGCTTTGTTACTGAAGAAGGCGGTCAGGTAATTGGTGAAACTAAAGTACAGGCAGATGTTGATTTAGTAACAGGTGCTTCAGTTACAGGTAATCCAGCATCATTCAAAAAAGCACTTGGTCCTGATGGAATCTGGCTTGTAGCTGCAACAAATGATTTAGTATTTAATTCTGAAATCGTTGTTGCTGGTAAATTTGATAATGAAGGTGAAGTTGCACGAGAGTTAGCTCTTTACAAATCAGATGAAAATCACAATCTTGTTGAAAGATATACTATTACTGCTCCACAATTTACAGTTGAAAGTCCAAATACTATTTTTGCAGGCGGTTATTTTGTTGGTGATGTTTATGTTAAATCTAATGGATTTACCGTTGAAGATGCTACAGTTGTAGGAGATCTATATTTTGCAAGCGAAGAGTACAAAAATAGTTTCAAGACTATTGAAGGCGGTAAAGTACTCGGTGAAACTAAAGTTGTAAAATAACATATACTGATATTAGTAATTTAAATATCAGATTTATTAAATAAAATCGAGGGGTTGTCTCAATATGGGGCAAGCCCTTTTTTTGTAGTTATAATTTTACAGAGAGCCCTATTATTAATAAGTTAATTAAGTGAGTTGCGTAGGTCTGTTGCAACTTAGATAGCATTAAAAGAGAGTGAATTTTTAGTTAATATATGGTATACTATGATAAACTAATTGACCTTTGGCGTCTAGAAAAGGTTATAGGCTGTTCGGATAGGAATTAGTAATATGATGGGGGTATTATTAGCATGAAAATAAGTAAATTTGCTGATCAATTTAATGTCAGTAATGATACTGTCAGATATTATATGAAACTCAACTTGATTGTACCCAGAAAAAAGGGTGGGCATTATTATTTTAATGAAGAATGTGAAAGAGAAATGAAAGAAATTTTAAAATTAAAAGAGATGGATTTTTCCTTAGAGAAAATTAAAGAGATTTTTTATTTTAAAAGGATCGGGAAATTAACGCCATATCAGCGGAACAGTTATTACCAAGGTTTATATAAAGAGAAAGTCAATGAAATAAAGAAAAAAATTAATAATCTTGGTGAAGCAAAAAGTGAATTGGAAGAAGAAATAAATGCTTTGGCAGCAAAAACTAATGAGAATATAATAACAATTGGAATTGATCTTTCAGTTTTATCTTTATTTTCTTGTCCAAACTGTAATAATGAATTAAAGTTATCAGCAGAACGAGTAGAGGATAATCAAGTTATAGAGGGAAGTTTAAATTGTACCTGTGGAGTATCTTTGCGTATCCGTGATGGGATTCTTTATACCAACAATGTTGATAAAAATGTTGATGAAAACAAAAAAGAAATTGATAATAATCATATTGAAAAATACATTAAGAGTACAAACCCTGAATTTATGGATGAGTCTTACCAAAGTTTAGATTGGTTACAAAGGCGAATAGAATTTAAATCATTAGCAGGAAAAGTAATCATGGAGCCAGGTTCTGGTTATGGTTATCTGTTAAGACAAATTTATGATAGATTACCTGATGATGTTACCTATATCTGCATAGACAATAATTTTCAATTTAATATTTATTTAAAAAAATTGCTGGAGATGACAGGGAAAAGAGTTAAGATGATATTTATAACTACTGACTTACCTCAACTTCCTCTTAAGGAGAATATAGTGGATTTGTTAGTTGATTATACTGGTACTTCCTGTTTTTGTTTTGAAAATAAAACATTTTTACCGGCAGCTCTTGATCGTTATCTTAAAGAAAAATGCTCTTTTTTGGCAACGTTTATCATATATCATAGATTTGGTCCTAATAATGTTGTGGCAGAATCTTATAGGAAGAATTTTATCTATAGCCATATTAGAGATGAAATTTTAAATCTTGGTTTTAAGTTGGAAGAAGAAAATAAATCTGATATACAAAAAATTGAGAAAAGTATGGGTAAATATGAGGATTTTGCTCAACCTGGTGACCAAATATTTTCTTATCAGGTGAAAGCACGGAGATGGAGCTAATTCTATCTCTTTTTATTTTTGGCCTGATTATTATCCTGTAATCGAATTAACTTTGTTTTGAGTTAATATAGTATAAAATTATAATAACAAGTAAATTAAAAGGAGGAACAATTTATGGATAAACAAATTATTACTTCTGTTGAAAAGCCGGAAGGTGAGGGTGCAAGAGTTAAAAGATTATTTCCTACTTCAAATTATAATGGTCATCATGACCCCTTTGTTCTAATGGATGAGTTTTTTGTAGAGCCACCAAATGAGTTTGCCCCCCATGAACATAGAGGGTTTGAGGCAATAACTTACATGTTGGAAGGTCAGTTTATTCATGAAGATAATCAGGGCAATAAGGAAAAAGTTGGCCCGGGAGGTGTTCAGGCTTTTAATGCAGGTAAAAGTCTAGTCCATTCTGAAAAACCTGGCCCTAATAAGTTGAGTCACGGTATTCAGCTCTGGGTTAATCTTCCGAAAGAGTTGAAAAAATCTGATCCGGAATATCAAATTATTGAAGCCAAGGATATTCCGATAATTAAAAAAGATGGTTTTAGAATCAGACAGATAGCAGGAAAAGATGCTCCTTTAAAGACTCATACAGAAATGAGATATCAGGTTGTTCTGGCTGAAGAAGATGCTACATTCACAAATAAACTGGCTGATCAAGAAGTAGGACTTATTTATCTCATTGATGGCGTAATAAATGGAGACTACAATTTCAGTTCTGGAGAAGGAATAATAATAGATAAGGGAGATAATATTTCTCTGGAAGTACAGAAAAACAGTAATTTTATATTTCTAGTCGGTAAACCACATAATCAGGATATAAAAATTAGAGGTTCTTTTGTTGAATAATTAATAATAATTGTTAGAGCAGTATGATCCGGTGTTTAATTGGATTCATGCTGTTTTTGTATTTAGTGAATAAGTATAATACTTTTAATTAATATTGTTAGTTGAATAATAGTTAAGGTAGTTTGGATACGATATATATTATAATATGATATTCAATTGGAATTATAAAATGGAGGTTATATTAGGATATGTATTTTTGGGAAGCTCAAGAAACTTTAACTATTCTTCAATGGATTTTTCGTAGTACAGTAGTATTTCTGTGGTTATTTTTAATGACAAAATTAATGGGTCAAAGGCTTATCGGGAGGTTAACTCTTTTTGATTTTATAGTAGCTATAACTATTGGTAGTGTCGCTGCATCAACATTGAGTAATTCAAATGCTAATTTGATTTCAATTATAATTATACTGTTAGTGTTTGCATTATTAGATGTATTGTTTGCTTATTTAGCACTCAAATTTTCAAAGTTAAGGAGAGTCGTACAGGATGAACCATTAGTACTTGTAAAAAATGGGGATGTCTTAGAAGATACGATGCGTAAAACACGCATTAATTTAGATGATCTGTTGATGAGTATACGCCAAAAAAACGTACCAAACTTAGCAGATGTAGAATTTGCTATTCTGGAACCAAATGGAAAGGTCAGTGTAATTCCTAAATCTCAGTCACGACCAGTTACTCCTGGAGATTTAAATGTTGGGACAAAATATGAAGGGTTACCTACAGTTTTAGTAGAAGACGGGAACATTTTGCAAGATAATCTGATAGAAAATAATTTAGATGAAAAATGGTTAAAAGAACAAATGAATAGTCAAGGAATAGATAATATTAATCAAATTCAAGTGGCGATTCTTGATACATTAGGAGAATTATATATTAGTAAAAAAGAATAAAAAAGGTGATCGGGTTATTGTACCGTTTCCAATCTCCTGTGGACATTGTTGGTATTGTAATCATGAACGGTGGAGTCAAGGAAGGAGATACGGTAGTTGTTCTTGGTTGTGGACCTGTTGGCCTTCTGACACAAAAATGGGCTTATTTTAAAGGTGCTGAAAAGTATGTTGAGCCGATTTTAAAATTAATTAAAGAAGAGAAGTTTGATCCTACAGATATAATTACTCATGAATTATCAATAGATCGAGGAGAATTTGCTTATGAAGTTTTTGATGAAAAGAAAGATGATTGTATTAAAGTAATTTTGAAGCCATAGTTGAATCTAAATTAAAATTAAATAAAGAATAAAATTTAAATAAGGAGCTGACTTGCAGCTCCTTATTTTTAATGAGGTCGATGATGTGGTCTATTTTGAGATCTGCTTGGACTATCGAATGATGGTGGTGTTGGAAATGGATTTTCATAGTATCTACCTGGTGTAGATAGATCAAAATATAATCGTGAATCTTCGGTGACACCAAAATCAGCATTGGATGATCTCTGATTATTTTGTACTTTATTTAAAGCTTCGCGGAACAATGCATTATGTGCTTCTTCCCGATTTAATAAGAAATCAATAGTTTGTTTAACTCCTTGATCGTCGATTTGACGATGGAGATATTCATAAACCACTTTAGCTCTTTGTTCAGCAGCAATGTTTGAAAGGATATCTGCAGCAATATCTCCAGTTACATTAACAAAATTACCAGTAAAAGGAGAACCAGAAGCATTTGCAAGCATTGGCGAAAGGCCACCCAAAACTTGTGCTTCAATCTGGCCTACAGTATCATTTGTATTTGCAACATTATGGCCATTTAAAAGATTAATTGTAGTAGCTACCATTTCTGCATGGCTAAATTCTTCTGCAGCAATATCAAGGAATAAGTCTTTAATTTCTTTATCCTGAATTCTGAAGCTTTGCGCAAAATATTGCAGACCTGCTTTTAACTCTCCATTTGCTCCACCCAGTTGTTCTTGCATCATAGATGCATACGCTGGATTAGGGCGTTCAACTTGGACATTGTGCAACAATTTTTTATCATGTCTAAACATTATTTTACCTCCTTTTTTTTAGTATTAGTTTTATTTATTTTTTTTATTAGAAAAAAGTAAATTTCCTGATGTTAGCTAATGTTGACAAAATATAAAAAATAGTTTAATTATAGCCATCTTTTAAACGGTTTAATTTAATGAGTACAACTTATAAACAGGAGGATAAATAAACAATGCGTAAATAATAATTCTTTTCAAATAAATAGTTTTATATTTGAAGATAAAGCATCGGCTAGATATTCTTGAGCAGTCATAATTTTCGCTTCTGCTATTAGTTCTTCTTTTTTAAAACCCATGACTTCAGCTGATAGTTTACAAACACTAAATTGCACACCTTTTTTTCTGGCTGCATTAAATAATTTTTGTAGTGTGGGAGCATCATCATCTTCCATCATTTTTTCTAACATCTTTTTGCCAAGTCCACTAAAATTCATTTTTGAAAGTGGTAATTCTTTTGGTCCTTTAGGAGTTACAGATCCAAAAGCTTTTTCTAGTTGTGTCTTGTCAGCATTAGATATACTATCAGGCTCTCTTAAAAGAAATAAACCCCAAAAGGAAAAAAACATAGATACATCTAAATCCATTGATCGGGCTGAATCAGCAAGAATCAATGCAGCTAAAGCCTTATCAAATTCTCCGCTAAACATTAAAATATTTAATTTATCTTTCATAAAAAAAACACCCTCCTTTATGGATATTATTATCATGAAAGGAGGGTCTATTTATTCAAATTTGTTTTAAAGCGGCTATAAACTTATCAACTTCTTGATATTGATTATATATACCAAAACTTGCCCTTATCAAACCTGGATGGCTAAGTTCTGAATTATTAATACGCTCTTTTAACATAGCTGGTGAAATATTTAATAGTTTTTGAATATATGGTTGTGCACAAAAGCAACCATTTCTGACAGCTATACCAAACTTATTGGCAAGAATTGATGCTACTTCCTCATGTGTTAAGTTACTTATTGCAAACGGAATGATACCTACCCTGTTGTTGGCATTCTGTTTATTACCATATAACTTAACCTTAGGTATTTTGTGTAATTTGCGTAATGTATATTCAGTAAGTTCTTTTTCAGTTTTGGCTAAGTTATGCATGCCAATTTTGTTTAATTGTTCTATAGCTTCACAGAGCGCAATAACTCCCATTAAATTTGGTGTACCGGCTTCATCCCTATGGGGAGGATCGGCCCAGCGAATAAAATTTGGTGTAACCATCTCGATTGTACCGCCACCGCTGTAATCAGGACCAGATTTTAAAAACTTTTCTTTGGGGCCAATCAGGACGCCAGTACCAAAAGGAGCATACATTTTATGGGCTGAAAAAGCTAAGTAGTCAACTTTTTCTATTTCAGCATTACCCTGCATGTTAAATGAATGATGTGGTATTAATTGTGCACCATCTACTAATAGCTCAGCATTATAATTATGGACAAGACCAGCAATTTGAGATATAGGATTAAGATAACCTGTAACATTTGAGGCACCTGTAATTGTGACAAGCTTTACTCTGTCTTGAAATTTGATTAGTTTTGCTTCTAAATCATCTAATTTAAGTTCACCATTTTTGTTAACCTTTATATATTCTACTTTAAATTTATCTCGCCAGGGAAGATCATTAGAGTGGTGCTCCATTTCAGATGAAATAATGATATTTTTAGTAGAATCATTGTTATTAGTGGAAAGACGATTGGCCAACTTGTTAATTGCTTCAGTAGTATTTTTTACAAATATGACAGTATGTGTTTCTGAATTTCCATTAACAAAGTTTAAAATTTTTTCTCTTGCTTCTTCATAAAGATTTGAAGAAAGACGAGATTTATAACCTTTGCCTCTATGTATAGATGAGTACCATAAGCCAAATTCATTGATTTTTTGCATGACACTTTTCAGCGGAGGAGTAGTAGCCGCATTGTCAAAGTTAATATAAGGAACTAATTTTCCATCAGGTAATGGAACTCTTCTTTCTACTCCCTGAACAAGTTGCCGCCAGTTATTTAACATTTAATCACAACTCCTTGTTATTACTCCACTTTATATTATTCTTTATTAGTTACGATTGTGTTAATAATGAACAAGAAATTGTGAAATGCTAATATATATAAGGTGGATAAAGGGGGTTATAGATTTGGAAAAGAGATTTAAAGATTTTCAAAATAAAAGAATGGAAATATTTAATAAATTAATTCAAGTTGGTTGGAAAAAATCATTAGAAATTAAAGATTTAGAAAAAGTGGCTTCAGAAATAGTTGATAAATATGGTTATCAACCGGAAGAAGTATCATTTGTCAAAGACCACATTAGAGTTGCAATGGGGCTTGACCCAATAAATAGTGATACATTTAGTAATGAAATAGAAAAAATCAAACAAAAAAGAAGTATAAAAAAACCAGTAATTACAAAAATAGATGGAGTGTGTCAACATTGTGGGGAAGAACTGAATGCATGTGATATTAAGGATAATTGCAAATATGAATCTAGATATTATCAAAAATCAACAGGACCGTTTATTATTAATGATAAATGTCCTAGTTGTGGAAAATGTACTGTAGAATGCACATATGGTGCATTAGCTGATAAAATTGAATTTATGCCTCTATTAGAGCTGCTAAAAGAAGATGATAATGAAATATATGCAGCTGTAGCACCTTCAATTGTGGGGCAATTTGGTGATAATGTTTCGATGGGGCAACTCCGTACTGCGTTTAAAATAATGGGATTTACTGATATGGTAGAAGTAGCACTTTTTGCTGATATATTAACAATTAAGGAAGCATATGAGTTTGATAATCTTGTTAAAAGTGAAGAAGATTTTTTCCTAACTAGTTGCTGTTGTCCTATATGGATTAACCTAGTAAAAAGAAATTATCCAGCTATATTTGAAAAAATGTCTCCTTCAGTCTCCCCAATGATTGCTTCAGGTCGCTTTCTCAAAAAACTTTACCCGAAAGCCAGAGTAGTATTTATGAGTCCTTGTACAGCAAAAAAAGCAGAAGTAAAAGAGGATAATATAAAAGATGCTATTGATTTTGTATTGACTTTCCAGGAATTAAAAGAGATTTTTTCTGCTCTGAAGATTGAGCTCTCTGAGCTACAAGGAGAAGAGAAAGATCAAGCCTCATTTGCAGGTAGGGTTTATGCCAGGTCTGGTGGAGTTAGTTTGTCAGTTAAAACTGTAGTTAATAGAATCGCTCCACAGAGATTAATAAATTTAAAGTCAGCTAAAGTTGCTGGAATTAAAGAATGTAATAAATTACTTAGTGATTTAAAAAATAATCAACCAATAGAAGCGAATTTCATTGAAGGAATGGGCTGTGAAGGGGGTTGTATAGGTGGACCCAAAACAAACTTGCAGGTTGATGAGGCTAAAGATCATGTAAATGAATTTGGGGAAGAATCAATCATTATGACACCGATGGATAACTTAAATATTAGAAAAATATTGAGTAAAATTGGTTTAAATGAATTTAAAGATATTTATATGAGAGATGATATTAAAAGATTGCTAAGTAGATGGTAGAGAAAGTTGCAAGAAAAATATGCTTAATCTTTAAGATCTTCATAATATTTTTTATTATACAAAGCAGCTGTATCATTTGGTCTATTTTCTAAAGCAAGATTATTATATTTTATTGCTTTTTCGGTGTTGCCAATTTTATCATGACATACACATAGCTGAATATACGGAATATAGTCCCAGAAATCGTGTAATATAAATCCCCAACCTTCTGGTTTATCGAGTTTAGTAGCTAGTTCATACCAGAAAATTGCCTTTTCAAAATCAGATAAATTAAAATAGTAGTATCCTAATTGGCAACATATTTCGGCTCGCGGCAGATCATATTCAAAACTTTTCAATAAAATTTTTAACATATTTTTTTGTTCATTTATTTCGTCATAGCATATAGAAAGAAGATAGCACGTATTTATATTATCCTCAACCCAGCCTTGATCGGTATCTAAGAACTTATTAAATATTTTTATTGCCTTTTTATATTTATTTTTATAGTACAACTCTCTAGCATAATAAAAAAGATTTCTTGGACTTAATTTCCTTCCTTCAGAAAGCATTTTTTTAAATATATTCAAATTTCTATCTGATGAAGTAGGGTTTACTTTCTTATGAGTAATACAAATATCTGAATTTATAATATTTCCATTAACTTCTAAATATTCATGAATTGGATCAATCCACTTAAAGTTTTTAGATCTCTTTAATAACCGTTCTCTATAATATGAGAGGGTTACATTGCCTTGATTGTCAAAACCAACAATATATTTCATCATTACTACATCTACTGAAGAATCTAAATTATTTTTTAACTGTTTAAATTTATTTTTATCTTCTTTAAGAATAATGTCGTCCGCATCTAACCAGAGAATATAATCTTTAGTTGCTTTGGAAAAAGAATAATTTCTTGCGGCGGCAAAATCATCAATCCATTTAAAATCATATATATTATTTGTATATTTTTTTGCTATTTCTTTAGTCTTATCATTTGATCCTGTATCTACAATTACTATCTCATCTACAATTTCACAAACAGATTTAAGACACCATCCTAAAGTATCTTCTTCATTTTTAACGATCATGCATAAACTAATTGTTATCATTAAATCACTCCAAACAACTTTCAATCTTTTTATTTAACTCTTTACGATTTGGATAAATAATACCTAATCCATTAAATTTTTCAATTAAATTAAAATTTAAATTCAACTCTGATTTATCTAGAAAATCTTCGACAGCTGTTAAAACACCATTTTTTTCTCCTCCTTCAGTAAGAGCGTTGTTGAGAGTACAATTAAATCCTCCAGCAACTAATTCGCTTTGTCCAGGTATCATACCATCAGTTCCATAAGGGTGGCGATATTCTTCGGGTATATTTTCAGGATTATAATATAGATCTCTCCTGGCATAAGGCCAACTCACATCATGTAATAAAATTATGGGAAAACTATTATTATTTTCTTCTATTAAATTCAGTTCATTATAGACGGTATACCAATTATGATCACCATCAATTAGGACAATGTCATAGTCTTTGATATTAGGTAGGGCATTTAAACTAAGATCTTCATAAAAATAAAAATGATCTTTATAAAGCTCTTTCCATTCTTCAACAGGAAAGAGAGGGTACGGGTCTATAGCAGAAAGTTTGGCATCATTTTTTATACAGTACTTTATGATGTTTTCTGTATTTACTCCCGTATAACACCCAATTTCAACAATATGTTTTCTGGTGGTTTTTTCGATAATTGGTAAGATAGTTTTTTTCCAAAATCTATTCAAAACAGATTCCTCCTAAGTTTATTTTTTTAACAAACAATCAATTTCTTTACAGATTTTGATCCAATTGAATCTTTGATAAGCATAGTCCTGGATGTGATTGCATAGTTTTTTTAATTTGCTTTCATTGTTACAATTAGTTATTATTAATTTTGATAATTTATTGATATCATTTTTTTGAAAGATATCACCATACTTTTCATTGTTAGTGATATCATTTGCTGAAATAATATCAGAACATATAATATAGCAACCATGACTTATTGCTTCAACTAAGGATATGCCAAAAGATTCCCAACGTGAAGGCAGACAAAATATTTTTGCTTTTTTATATTCAGCATAAAGTGCGGTTCTATCTGATAATTCTCCAGTGAAAATAATTTTATTTCTAAGCTGGGGGTTTTCTTTGTAAAAATTTTTTAGATATTGCTTAAAAGATTGATCAATTGGACCGATAAGTTTTAATTTCCAATCTCCAATCTGGTTATAAGCTAATTTAAAGGCCTCCATTAGAACTTCAGTCGCCTTTGCATAACTTCCTAAATTGCCAACAGAACAAATAATATTTTCTTTTTGCTCATATTTGACATATGAATTATCTTTATAATTAAAACTATGAAAGCCATTAGGGACATAAGCAACTTCAATTGGCCAATTTTGATTTAAATAATCGTATAATTCTTTTGTTTCTACACTTATTAAGTCACATTGTGAAAGCAAATTTTTTGTAGTTGCATCACAATCTTTATAATAATCGAAGTTTTTAATCGTAGAATTTGCGTCAAGCTTTAAATATATTTTTCCTTTTGGGTTAAATGATTTATATGTTTTTATCCAATAAAAAGTTCTAGGAAGAAAATGATAAACTTGCAATATGTCTATATTTCTTGCATTATGAAGCAAGTAATAATAGCCATCTAAAGTAGAATTGCCAGTATTTTTAATATACTGTATTTGAAGTCCTTTAACTTCATTTTCAAGATAAGGAAATTCACGCCCAGCATAAGCAACTAACTTTGCTTGATAGTCGTAATACTTATTTAAAATATATGGGATCATCCCGACATCTTTAATCAAATGGATATTTTGAATTCCAGGTAGTAAGGTTACAAATGTGGGCTTATTTTTAGAATTAGTTGAATTGGCGCATGTTTTATAGATGTTATTGAGATATTCATTTATGAATATTTTTCTATATTTTTCATAGTTAGTTGTACTAACTATTTCGCAGTCATGAATACACCAGGGAGATACTTGTTTAGGTATTACTACTTTTAAACCTGCATTTTTAAATTCTTTACTTTGTGATGCATCATAAAAATGCCAGTCATCAAAGAGATCATCTCGCCAAGGAATATCATATTGTGTTATCATAATTAACCCATCTATTAAAGAAACGTTTGTATAATCATCTTTCACTTCTGAAAAATTCAAAAGAGACAGTTTACCAGAATGGTTTTCATAAACTTTTCCATATTTACATTGTTCATCCCACCACACACCGTTTTTGGGAACATATTTTGAACCAACAACCCCAATCATGCCGATTTTGTTATTGCTTTTGAAAAGATCAATAATATTTTTTATGAAATTATTGTTAATGATATATACGTCTTGATGTAGATAGACTTTGTATTTTGCATTTGTCTCTTTCATTGCTTCATTATAACTTTTTGTTATACAGTTTGAATTTTTTTTACAGATAAATTCTATTTTATAACTTTCTGGTATTGTCAGATTATTAATAAATTGTTTAGACTTTTGATAAGTTTTTTCATCATTGACACAACTGATAAAACAAATTTTCTTTTCATTTTTTTGTTTTTTTTTAACTTTATTTATTTCTAAATGTAGGACTATATCAATATAAGTTTTATTTTCATTTGCCATAAAATCAGCAAATATTTTTGGGAGTTCATTATTTAATAAAGACTCTTTTATTTCCGAATCTTTTGGAAGTGCAAGTAAGTAGCTGCCGGATTCTTTTAAGTGTTTTTTTGTGTTCTTGAACACTTTTAAATAATAATCTAGATCATGATTTGGTGTAGTTATTATTATAATATCAAAAAAATTTTTGGGATATTTATCAATATTATTGTTAGATTTAATATCTATTTCTGCGAAACTATCAGTGTTCACAATAGCCTTATCATTACTTTCTAAACCATAAAGATTTGCTTTTGGTATTTCATTTTTTATATCAAGTAATGTACCACCTGCTCCACACTCTAGATGCAAGATATTAGGAGAGGTTAGCTGCAAGCTTTTTATTTTTTCAGTAAAATCTTTTCTTAACCTCATAAAGTATTCGGGGTTTATACCCCATTTGTCAATAAATTTTTTGATATTTTTAGACATCACATTTTTAAATTTTGCTGGTTCACTGTTAAAAGAGATGCTTCCATAATGATGAATAAAAGTATCTTTGCAGAGAAGTAATTTATAGCCAGCTTTTCTTATTCTTAAACTATAATCATCATCTTCTAAATTGCCTGGTGTAAAAACTTCATCCAATAGACCAACCTCTTTCAATACTTTTCTTTTAAATAAAAAACAAAAACCAATTAATCTTAATCGTTCCTCCCATAATGAGGGATTACTAATGTTATAAGATTTAGCAAACTCATGCATTTGAGCAAGGTTAGTATAAGGTACATTTATAGCCTGTAAATTTGAACAATAATTCGAGACAGGTCCAACAGCTCCAATATCCTGACTACTATATAAAGCTTTAATTAAATTGTTGAGCCAATTATGAGTTACAACAGTGTCGTTATTTAAGAGTAAAATATTATCTCCTTTAGAAATACTAATACCTTGATTACATCCTTTTGGAAATCCTAAGTTTTTTTCATTAAATATAGTTCTAATGTCATTTTGTTGTTTAAGCCAATCTACAGTACCATCAGTAGAATTATTATCGACTACAATTATTTCATAAGTATCGTTAGTAGTATATTTTCTAATACTATTGAGACATTTTTTTGTATAGTCAAGTTTGTTATATGTTAAAATTATGATACTGGTAAACATTTAACTCATCCTTTTATTATTAATTATTTGAAATTATAATCTCTAAATTTAGGCCAATTTCTATCTTTGTTTGATAGTATAGTTGTATCTATTTTTTCCAGAGGCCATGGGATAGCTAGGTCTGGATCATTCCAGATAATACCGTACTGGTCTTCAGGTTGATAAAAATCTGTACACTTATAGACAAACTCAGTATTTTCAGCTAAGACTAAAAATCCGTGTGCAAAACCTTTAGGAATATATAGTTGTTTTTTATTTGTAGCACTTAAAATGATTCCAAACCATCTACCTAGTGTCTCCGACTTTTTTCTGAGATCGACTGCAACGTCAAATACCTTACCTTTAATAACCCTTACTAATTTTCCTTGGGGGTGATTTCTTTGAAAATGGAGCCCACGAAGAACGCCTTTTTTTGAACGCGATTGATTATCTTGTACGAATCTTACATTAAGACCAGCTCTTTTACAATCTTTATAATTATAAGTTTCCATAAAGTAACCACGATCATCTCTAAATACCTTTGGTTCAATTATTAACAAACCAGCAAGCGGTGTCCTCGAAAAACTAAAATTTTTCATATTTGCCTCCTGTTGGCAGAAAGGTGATATGTCTAAATTTAAGAGGTTGAAATTTTTTCGAGCCAGTTAATGTTTTGTAAATACCAATTAATAGTTTTAATTATTCCTTTCTCGAAACTTGTCTGCGGTTTCCAACCTAATTCGGTTTTTATCTTTGTAGAATCAATGGCATAGCGTCTATCATGACCTTTTCTATCTTCAACATATTCAATCAATTCTTCTGTTATTGTAGGATCAAAATTTTTATTTAAATATTTGATTATGGTTTTTACAAGCTGGAGATTAGTTTTTTCGTTATGTCCTCCGACATTATAAATTTCGCCTATATTTCCGTCTTTAATAACCATTCCAATTGCTTTGCAGTGATCAAGAACATATAACCAATCTCTTACATTAAGGCCATCTCCATAGATAGGCAAGGGTTTCTGTTTTAGGCAGTTATTGATAATTAGAGGAATTAATTTTTCTGGATATTGATAGGGGCCATAATTATTAGAACATCTTGTAATATTAATCGGCATTTTATAAGTTTCAAAATATGATTTCACTATTAAATCAGCACTTGCTTTACTTGCTGAATATGGGCTATGTGGATCAAGTGGAGTTTTTTCTGTAAAATATCCAGTATCGCCTAATGAACCATATACCTCGTCTGTAGATATTTGTATAAATTTTTTGTTTTTTTTGAAACCAGCTTCTATTTGCCAAAATTTTTTGGCAATATTTAATAGGTTTATAGTTCCAAGAACATTAGTTTTTACAAATAATTTAGGGTTTGCTATGCTTTTGTCAACATGAGATTCTGCAGCAAAATTTATAACATAATCTATTTCATATTCATTGAAAACTTTGGTAATAGCTTTTTCATTACATATATCTGCATTAATAAATTTATAGTTTGAATTATTATTTATTTCTTTAAGATTATCCAAATTTCCAGCATAGGTTAATTTATCAACATTTATAATCATAATGTTTTGGTTGTTTTTGAGCATATATATAATAAAGTTAGAGCCGATAAAACCTGCTCCGCCAGTAATTAGAAATGATTGCATAGTTACCTCCTAGACTTTCAAATTTTTATTAAATTCTTCCAAAGCATCTTCCCATCGCCTCATTTTGTCTCTAAAAGTACATCTGAGCATTAAATTATCTAATACGGAATAAGAAGGTCTTTTAGCAACTTGATCTAAATTTTCTGTTTTTATTGGATTTAAACTACAATTTATCTGGCGTTGTTCTATGATTTTTTTTGCAAACTCAAACCAGCTACAGCTGCCATTATTAGAACAATGGTAAAGTCCATATTCATTAGTTAAAGCAATTTTTAATATATGGTATGTTAAATCTTCAACATTAGTAGGTGTCCCGATCTGGTCAGCTACTATATTGAGATGGTTTTTTTCTAATCCCAGTTTAATTATTTTTTTAACAAAATTTTCACCAGTATACCCATAAAGCCAGGAAGTTCTAAAAATAAAATGATTTCTGCAATATTGTTTGATATATTTTTCACCTAAAAGTTTAGTCTTTCCGTAAATATTAATAGGAGAAGGGGGATCAAATTCTCGATAGGGTGTTGATTTATTTCCAGCAAAAACATAATCTGTTGATATGTGTATTAATTTTGCATCAATCTCATTAGATAAAAGGGCTATATTCCTACAGCCTAAAGAATTAACTTTAAAAGCCAGTTCTATATTTTTTTCACATGCATCAACTTTTGTAAATGCGGCACAATTTATTACCAGATTAGGCTTAATATCAAATAAAATATTTTTTAAATTTTTAAATAAAGAAATATCTAATATAGTCTTATCTAAATTAAAAACTTGCGCAGAGGCATAGGATTTGTCAATTTTCCCAAGTTTAGAACTTCCTTTATTAATTATGGAAGTAATGTGACTGCCTAGTTGACCATTTGCTCCTGTAATTAGTATTTTCATTTACTCATTCCAACCTGATAATCTCTACTTAAAATTACATCTAAATCAATATTTTTAGATAATATATTTGCATTTAACAAAGAATTAAAAGTGCCTGCATCAGTCCACCAACCATCTAGTATGTCGTAGGAAAGCAAGTCATTTTTAATATACCAATTATTTACGTCTGTAATTTCAAGTTCACCTCTAGCTGAAGGATTTAATGTTTTAATGATATCAAATACCCTATAATCATACATATATATTCCAGTTACACAGTAATTGCTTTTGGGATTTTTAGGTTTTTCTTCAATATTTATTACTTTGTTTTTACTAATCTCGGGTACTCCATACCGTTTAGGATCTTTAACTTTTTTCAATAATACTTTTGCACCTGAGCTTTGGGACTTAAAATTTTTTACATATTCATAAATATTATCTTCAAAAATGTTATCACCAAGTAAAACTATACAATCTTCTTTTCTTGCAAATTCCTGACAGAGACTCAAAGCTTCTGCAATTCCTCCGGGACGGTCTTGTATCCTAAATGTAAAATTAACTCCAAATTCATGTCCACTTCCCAATAAATTTACCACTGAGCCCATATGATCTTTGCCTGAAACTATCATTATATCTTTGATATTTGCTTGCTTTAATTTTGCAATTAGATAATAGATCATTGGATATTTACCTATTGGTAATAGATGTTTATTCGTTACTTTTGTTAAGGGGAAGAGTCTTGAACCTGTGCCACCTGCTAGTATTATACCTTTCATTAATAATGACACTCCTAAAAATACAATAATTTAATTACTTAAAATTATTATATGTTAAAAATAAATTATGGTGATATCAAACTATCCATTCTTGTTTCAAGAAATATTTTATTATTGAGTAGTTGCTCACTATCTGGATTTAATTGTAATGCTTTCTCGTTGTATTTATAGGCGCGTTCATAGTCTTCTTGTCTAATGTAGCACATGCTTAGTTGCATATATGGAGACCAGGTCCAATATGCGTCATCTAGAAAACCATATTTATCTTCAGGTTTTTCTAAGTTTGTCGCTAATTTGTACCAATATTTAGCTTGTTTTATTTTATTTTCAATAAAAAAATAAAATCCTAGTCGACAGCAAAATTCTGCACGAGGTGTACTATATTCAAAGGATTTCAGAATAAATTTAAGAGCTTTTTCCATTTTGTTATGGGAGAGATAGTAATCTGAAAGAATACCACAGATGTAAATTTTATATTCAATATCAATATCATTATTTTCTAATAAGCTTTTATACTTAGTAAGAGCTTGAAAAAATTGATTATTTTCATATAAATCATTGGCCTCTTGAAAGGTTTTTACTGGATCTAAATTTTGATTTTTCTTATGAATAGTAATATCAGTATCAATTATTTCTTTATTGATTTTCTCTTTGTTATTATACAAGTTATTCCAGTCAAAATTAGGAGTCTTTTTAAATAATCTTATTTCTCTATGGTTGGATGGTCTAGTGTTGTAATTCATTGTTAAGTAATCAAAATTTGGACTTAATGTTGATTTTAATTTATTAATTTCTTTTCTAGCTTCTTCATAAATTATATCTTGAGGATTTAACCAGAAGATATAATCACAAGTAGCAATTCTACAGGCAAAATTTTTAGCATTTAATTCAGTTTCATTTGGATCAAATTCGTAAAAATTATCAGTAAATGTTTTGGCAATATCTATAGTTTTATCAGTAGAACCGAGATCAACAATTATTATCTCATCAATTATACCTTTGCAGGATTTAAGGCTTTCATTTAATGTATCTTCATTGTTTTTAACAACCATACACAGACTAATACTAATCATCATAAACCTCCTTTTCTAGTTTTATATGCAAATCAACCATACACATTAAATAATGTGTATGGTTGATTTTGTGTTTAACCAATTTGTTTAAGAGAGATTGAAGCATTCACAGCTAAGCGTCCTGCAGCAACTGGCCCGGGATCTGGGTGTAATGTTGCGGAATTTCCAGGTGCAGCAATTGCATTTAATGTTAATATATCGCCAGCATTTAAATCAGCTATAACAAAACCCATAGTTGCATTACTACCGCTATCTTGACCATAGAGACTTGATCCAGCAGTTGGAAGAGGATTACCATTTAGAAATAGTTCGAATTTTGCTGCTGTAGTAGCAAAGGCAAAAAATATTATTTCATAAGTTCCACTTGTAGTAACTGTAACTGATTGGGAAGGTGGAGTATGTGTAACATTGTTTGTCTCTTGATTAGCGGAGAAAGTAACAGCTCCACTTACTGGAATAATTTGAGATCCTGTGTTGTAAATATAACCAAATGCACCCAAAACACCAGTAGCGCCAGGACGGCCAGTAGGACCAGGACGGCCAGTAGGACCAGGACGGCCAGTAGGACCAGGATTACCAGTAGGTCCGGTTGGGCCAGGACGACCAGTTGGACCGGTTGGACCTGTGCGACCAGTAGGTCCTGTTGGGCCTGTGCGACCAGTAGGTCCTGTTGGGCCTGTGCGACCAGTTGGACCGGTTGGACCTGTGCGACCAGTAGGTCCTGTTGGGCCTGTGCGACCAGTAGGTCCTGTTGGGCCTGTGCGACCAGTAGGTCCTGTTGGGCCTGTGCGACCAGTTGGACCGGTTGGGCCTGTGCGACCAGTTGGACCGGTTGGACCTGTGCGACCAGTTGGACCGGTTGGACCTGTGCGACCAGTAGGACCAGTAGGACCTGTAGGACCAGTAGGCCCGGTTGGGCCTGTGCGACCAGTAGGCCCTGTAGGACCTGTTGGTCCAGTAACACCAGTAGGACCGGTTGGACCTGTTGGACCTGTTGGACAAATAGGGCATTTTTTAGGTTTGCAGGTTCCTAATAGTTTTAATAATAATTGTTGTAGTTTATTAATATCTTCTAGTAGACAAATTAGTTTTCTATTAGGTCTGCAATTTTTATTAATAATTGTTATTAATTTATCATAGATAACTCCTAGATTATTTAAAGCGCATTGAAAATCTCTACATTGAATACAAATGCAAACTCGCTTAAAATCTTTAATGATACTTCTTTTTAAATTCATTTTTATATGAGCTGTATTAAGCTGTGACAATATATTTTTGCTCAATACATTTATTTGTTTTAATAACATGACAGAACTCCTTTCTTTTATAAGCATAATATGTAAGAAGGCACTAAATTGTCATTGTTTTTGACTATTTAATAGTTATTAATTTAACAATTAGGAGTTCTGTATGAGTAAATAAATTTATTACATAAGTAAATAGCCCCTGTCAAATTGACAGGGGCTATTTAAACAAAAGCAATCTATATTATTATTCAATTGATAGTTTAACAGGTACTTGATTAGTATAAGTATCACTTACTGGACAACGTTCTTCAACTTCTGTTAACCATTCTTGTAAAATTTCTTCATTAGCTTCACAGTCAGGCATAACTTTTACCCTTATCTCTTGGTAACCTGCCCTGCCTTCTTTTATTTTACCTGTGAATTTGGCAGGGTCTATATCACCTTCCAATTTTATATTAATTCCTTCCATATTAATACCCTTTTCTTTTGCAATCATATGACCTACAACATTAATGCACCCTGCAAGTGAAGCTAACACATACTCAACTGGATTGGGGCCAGCATTAGTTCCACCTTGATTTTCCGGTTCATCAACTATAATTTCAAAACCACTAGGTGTATTTACAATAGTTTTTGTATCATTTTCACTTTTAGCAGAGACAGAATATTTTACTTTTGGCATAGTCTAAGGTACCTCCTTTTATGTATAATAGTTTGAGAGTTTCTCTTTTTTTATTCAATATTAAGTAAAAAAATCCTGTTTATAGAGTAGAAAATGTGATAATAAGTCAATTTAAATAAAAATGGAGCTAACTCTAGCCTTAGTCAAAAAAAGCAAAAATAAATATAAATATAGGGGTTGAGCTTGCCTTTCCTCCATCCTTTATAATGAAGTTATAATAATTAAAGGGAGGAATTAATAGTGAATAGAGAATACTTGAATATATATTTATTTTCAACTGGGAAGGCAATTTCTTTATTTGGTTCTGCAATTTATTCTTTTGCGGTAAGTCTTTATGTCTTGAAGACTACCGGCTCTGGTTTGTCCTTTGCAACAAATATTATGTTATATACACTTCCAATAGTTTTTATAACACCATTAGCAGGTGTAATTGCTGATAGAGTTAACAAAAAATTATTAATAGTGAGCACGGATGTTTTTAATGGAATATTTTTAATTAGTATATATTTATTAGTAGTAAAACAAGATTTATCGTTACCCCTAATATATTTCAGTACTTTTATCATAACAACATTTGCTACATTTTTTAATATTGGTATTGAATCTGCTAAACCGCAACTTGTAAAAGAAGATAAATTAATTAACATTAACTCAGTAGCAAAAGTAATTGAATCAGCTTCCAATATTGTTGGACCTGTTTTAGGTGGTATGATATTTGCATTTTCAAACATTAAAACATTTATTTTAATTAATGGGATTTCATTCTTAATAGCAGCAATTGTTGAGTACTTTATCGATTATGATTTTAACAAAAGGGAAGAGGACAGAGAAGTACAACCTGTACAGAGTATTTATTTAGACATGAAAGAAGGTTATAGCTATATTTTTTCTCGAATATCGATGCGCTCATTAATCTATATTTTTGTCGGACTTAACTTTTTAATTAGTTTTTCTGTGACTGTTCCTGTCCCTTATCTATTAAATACTTATTGGCTAGTTGACCCCAAACTTTATGGGATTATTCAAAGTGGTTTTCCGGTAGGCATGTTAATTGGAGCAGTTTTAATTAAAAAAATCATGGGTATAATAGATTATGATAAGTTATTATTTAAAATTAATTTGGTAAGTGGCACAGCTTTTATCTTATTAGGGATGCCGTTGCTTTTAAGTAATAAACAGCCTACTGATCTTTTTCTGCTTATCTATTATACATTATTAATGATTATTATAGGGGTGGTTATTGCCTGGGTTGATGTTCCTTTGATGGTAATTTTACAACAAACTATTCCCGGTAAAATATTGGGAAGGGTACTAAGTGTTTTAATTAGTATCGTTAAGATTGTTGTTCCAGTAACTCTACTTTTATCAGGATTATTGGTTAATATAATTTCACCATTATATTTGTTTGTTAGTGGTGGAATATTAATGATATCTTTTAACATTATATTTTTCAGATCAGCTTCAGGTAAAGCATTGGCCCAGTTGCAGAAATATTAAAAAATTTTTTATTTATTATCACATCTATTAAAGATGACTTTATATTTATGGTCTAGTAAGGTACAATAATATAAAAGGTTAAGAAAGGGGTTTTATAATGAAAATTAATGTGGATTGGCAGGATAAGCTTCAGTTTGTTGGAGATTTACCTTCAGGTCATACAGTTATCATGGATGGTTCTGAGAAAATAGGAGGAGAGAATAAAGGTGCTCGCCCTTTAGAATTACTTTTAAATGGTTTAGCTGGCTGTACAGGTATTGATATTGTAATGATTTTAAAAAAGATGCAGCAGGAGGTAAGTGAATTTAGTATGGAAGTAGAAGGTGAAAGAGCTGAAGAACATCCAAAAAGATTTACTAAAATCCATCTTACTTATAAACTAAAAGGAAAGAATCTGGATGAGAAGAAAGTGGCTAGAGCTATACAGCTTTCCGAGGAAAAATATTGTTCAGCGAGTAGTTCTTTTAATGCAGAAATAACATCAAGTTATCTAGTTGAGAATGAAGCTGAGTAATAGGAAAATATAGTTTAATCTTTGACTAATGCAGGAGAGATTAAAATATGAACCTTAAATTTCTTCATAATCTAAAGAGTAAATTTTATTATATACCTAGTTATTATGCTTTGGTCTCATTTGTTTTATCAATAATTATAATTATTATTGACCATCGATATTCTTATTTTTTACATACTTATTTACCAAGTTATTTATTTACTACTACTGCTTTAGCCAAGACAATTTTATCAACACTTGCTGGATCATTATTTGGTATGATTACGGTTACTTTTTCTACAATTATGGTTGTTTTAACGATGTATTCTTCACAATTTTCTCCCCGCACCTTGCAAGATTTTTTACGTAATAAAGCTACTTTAAATGTTTTAGGGATATTTGTAGGTGGCTTTGTTTATACAATTTTAACATTATTATTTTTGCAGAGCAATAGTGGAAAAATTGCTATATCAGCTGTAGTCGGGGTTGTTGTTGCAATTATTTGTCTTGGTTATTTTGTCTATTTTATTCATCATGTTGCTAATTCAATGCAAGTTAATATATTAATAGATAATTTAAAAAAAGATATTATTGGAATTATTGATAAGGTTGAATTGCGAAATAGTAAGGATGAAAACATTAAAAACATTCCGCCCGAAAATTTAGATAAGCTTATTGAGAAACAAAGTATACCACTTTATGCTGATAAAAGTGGTTATTTGCAGTTTGTTTATGATATAGAGCTGGCCCAGGTTGCCGATAAAATGAATATTTTACTTAGAGCAGAGAAGAAAATAGGGGACTATGTTACAGAAAACAGTAAGTTGTTTTCTGTCTGGTATTTTGATACAGATTATGAGAAATTAAACTTAGAAAGATTATATGAATATGTTGTCATTGAAAATGAAAGAAGTAAGGAAATAGATATAGAGTTTGGGTTGCTTAAGTTAACAGAAGTTGCTTTGCGAGCTATTTCTCCTGGTATCAATGATCCGAATACGGCAGTGTTTGCTATCAACCAATTAGGTTGGGCCTTATCAAGAATTGCCATAGCAAATATTGAAAATACCTTTTATTATAATGATAGTAATCGTTTGCTTTTAATATTTGAAGATAAATCATTTTATGAATTATTATATAAGACCTTTTATCAATTAAAATACTATGGAAGCCAGGACGTATCAATTGCCGGAGCAATACTAGATGCACTTTTAATTATAGCAGAAGGTAGTCCAAAACATATTGTGAATAAAGTCTGGGAATTTAGTGATTATGTGCTTGATAGTTTCAATAAAAACGTTTTGGAAAAAGAAGATAAGAAATATTTAAATCATAAAATATATAGTTTGGCAATTGAGTGTGAAGTACATGATAAAAGCGCATATTTTCCAGTTGAATCTTAAATAAAAATAGAATTTGATTTTGGATTAATAAAAGGGGGGGTTAATATTAATAGTGAAGAAATAATGGATAAAAAGCATAAAAAAGAGGAAGAATATAAATATTTTACTAGTTTACTTAACTATCATCAAGATGACAATATATTATATTTGCAACTAGTGGAAGGGACAATTGCATTAGAGTTTATAACGGCTGATATTGTAAGAATAGTAATGGGCAAAAAGGATGAATTATCATTAAAAAGAACAGTTGCAATGGTCATTGATGAGTTAAAATATATAGACTTTGTTATAAAAGAAGAAGAAAATTATTTAGAGATTAATACAGAGTCTTTACAGATAAAAATTAATAAAGAAAATTTCAGATTATCTTTTTATGATCAACTAGGTCAGTTGATTCATCAGGATAAGGTAAAAAAAGCAATTGGCTGGAGTAAAACTAGCGTAGTGGTCCATAAAGAGCTGAGAAAAGGAGAAAGATTTTATGGTTTAGGTGAAAAGACTGGCTGGTTGGATAAAAAACATCGAGAATATACAATGTGGAATACTGATAATTACAATTCGCATAATGCTAGTGTAGATCCACTTTATCAGTCAATACCATTTCTGTTAGGATATCATGCCAAGAAAGCATATGGAATTTATTTAGATAACAGTTATTTAAGTAAATTTGATCTGGGCTATACTGAACAGCAGGAGTTTTCAATTTTAGCTGAAGGCGGAACAATTGATTATTATTTTATTAATGGACCAGATCTAAAAGATGTACTTAAAAAATATAGCAATTTAACTGGCAAACCATTTTTTCCTCCTAAATGGTCACTAGGATTTCATCAGTCCAGATATAGTTATTATCCAGAAGATAAAGTACTAGAATTGGCTGATAACTTTAGAAGAAAAGATATTCCCTGTGATGTAATTCACCTTGATATTCATTATATGGACGAATATCAGATTTTTACTTGGGATGAAGCTAGATTTCCTGAATTTAAGGGAATGATTAATCAGCTAGAAGCGTCTGGTTTTAAGACAATAACCATTATCGATCCAGGAATAAAGAAGGACGTCAGAAATAAATTGTACCAAGAGGGTATCACTAATGATTATTTCTGCAAATATATTGAAGGAGATCTTTTTACTGGTGATGTCTGGCCTGGGGAGTGTGTATTTCCTGATTTCACACAAGAGAAGGTAAGAAATTGGTGGGCTGATAAGCAAAGAATAATTCTTGATCAGGGAGTCAAAGGCATCTGGAATGATATGAATGAACCAGCAGTTTTTAATGAATCATTAACTATGGACATTGATGTTTTACATAAAAATGATGGTGATGCAGGAACTCACCGACGTTTTCACAATTTATATGCTTTATTAGAAAATATGGCTACTTACCAAGGGATGATTAGAAATAATCCGGAAGAGAGACCTTTTATTTTAACAAGGGCTGGATTTGCGGGAATACAAAGATATGCTGCAGTATGGACTGGAGATAATCGCAGTATATGGGAACACTTAGAGCTTGCTATGCCGATGTTAATGAATTTAGGCATGTCAGGCGTAGCTTTTTGTGGAGTTGATATTGGTGGATTTGGGGATAATACTAATCCTGAGTTACTAACCCGCTGGATGCAGTTAGGGACTTTTATGCCTTTTTGCAGAAATCATACTGCAGTCGGAACTAAAGAACAAGAACCGTGGGCTTTTGGTGAAAAATATGAAAAAATTATTAAAGATTATATTAAATTACGGTATCGTTTTTTAGATTATCTCTATAATTTATTTTATCAAGCCACAGAGACAGGTTTAGCTATTATTCGGCCTTTAATTTTAGAATTTCCGGAAGACAAACAAGTAGAAAATATGTCAGATCAGTTTATGGTAGGAGAGAGTTTGCTGATTGCACCTGTCTATAAACCTGATGCTAAAGAAAGATTAGTTTATTTACCTGAAGGTAACTGGTATGATTTTTGGTCAAACAAACAGTATGAAGGCGGTCAAAGAATTATAGTTAGTACACCACTAGAAAAAATGCCAATTTTTATAAAAGCAGGTAGTATTATTCCATTATTGCCACCTTTAAATTATGTAGATGAGAAAAAAATTGAAAATATTGAAATAAATATTTATCTTGACCATGAAGTTGATACAAATTCATTTCTACTTTATGAAGATGATGGTCATAGTTTTAACTATAAAGCAGGTAAATACAATTTAACAGAGATCAAATATTCTGTTTTAAATGATAGAATAAAAATAAAATTAGAAGACTTTCATTTAGAATATACTGGCTACCAAAAATATGAATTCATCCTAAAAAACATTTCACATCAACCGGAAAAACTAATGGTCGATGATGTTGAGTTAGCTGATTGGGATTATCAGTTAGACAAATTAAAATTTAAAGTAGCCAGCGATATCAATATATTAGAAATTATGTTTTAAATTGATTTGTATAGAGCCTATAATAATATCCCTGTTTTTCTAATAATTGTTGATGATTACCAGATTCAATAATTTTACCATTTCTTAGGACTAGGATTCTGTCAGCTGCTCTAATGGTTGACAGACGGTGTGCAATAATAAAATTTGTTCGTCCTTTTAACATTTTATTTATTGCTAGTTGAATAACTTGTTCCATTTCAGTATCCACAGAAGAGGTGGCTTCATCTAAAACGAATATTTTCGGATCAGCCAGGATAGCTCGAGCAAAAGAAATCAATTGTTTTTCTCCTGTTGAAAGTTTGCTGCCACCTTCACCTACCTCAGTATTGTATCCATCTGGAAATTCTATAATAAACCGATGAGCATTTACCATCCTGGCTGCCCTTATAATGGCTGATTCATCAGCATTAGGATTTCCATATTTAATATTTTCTTTGATGGTACCATTAAAGAGATGCGGGTCTTGGAGCACATAACCAATATTATCCTGTAACCAGAGCTGTGATCTTTCTCTGTAATCTACGTCATCAATTAGTATTTTGCCTTTAGTAGGTTCATAAAAACGGCAGGCAAGATTTACAATTGTGCTTTTGCCAGAGCCAGTTTCACCAACAAGGGCGATACTTTCGCCAGGTTTAATATTTAAATTTAAATTAGATATTATCTTTTCGTCTGCTTCATAAGAAAAGCTTACATTCTGGAACGTTATCTTTCCCTTTATTTTTGGCCAATTTTCTCTTTTTGGATTAAATGTATCACCATATTTTTCAATGATCTCTTGACTATCTTTGATTTCTGGTTCTGTATCAATCAAAGAAAGGATCCTTTCCGCAGAGGCTTGAGCTGATTGAAGTTCTGCAAAGACCCGTGCCATCTCTCTAATTGGTTCAAAAAACTGAACTGTATATGATAAAAATGCAACTAAAAGACCATATGTAATAAATTCTTGATGAATCCAACTGCCACCATACCAGAGAGTAAGTGCGGTACCAATGCTGCCTAGAGATAATACTATGGGTAGATAAAGAGCAGAAAAAATGGCAGCTTTAATGGAAGAACTTCTCATCTTAGATGTTATTACTTGAAATTCATTAAGATTTTCTGCTTCTCTAACGAGTGTTTTCGTTGTTTTAGCACCCATAATACCTTCGTTAAAAGCGCCTGTTATTTTAGAATTTATTTTTCTTACCTGACGGTAAGCATCTAATATCTTTTTTTGAAAATAGAGGCTAAAAAGCAGTAGTAACGGAATTACTGATAGGGTAATTAGAGCTAATTTCCAATTGAGAGTTAGCATTATTATCATAATTAAACTCATCATAGTAAAACCCCAGACCATATCAACCAAGCCCCAGGCAATTGTCTCACCCAGTTTTCTTACATCTGAAGTCAATCTTGCCATTATCCAACCGATAGCTGTTTTATCATAATAAGAGAATGATAATTCCTGAAGGCGTTTAAAAGCAACTTTTCGGATGTCGTAGCTAATACCCATTTCAATTTTGCCGGCAATAGCAATAAATAGCCAAATGTTTATGACCTGAATACAGATTAAGATACCATAATAGACGGCAAATCGAGTTAGGCCAGCTAAATTACCCGGCACTACAAAATTATCAACAGCGTGTTTATTCATTAAAGGAAAAACAGCATCAATGCCTGCCACTCCTATCATGACAATGGCAAGAATTAATAAGTACTTATTATATGGTTTTAAGTAAGTAAATAATTTTTTCCAGAGGTTCAGATCAAATCTTTTATTATATTCTTGTTCTTTAAATTTTTGCATTGTTTATACCTCGCTTATCGTTCATTTCAGCATAGAGCATACTCTGTGCTTCCCAGACTCGTTTGTACATACCTGGTTCTTCTATTAATTGTTGATGCTTACCTTTCTGTACAATTTTACCGTTTTCCATGACAAGAATAAAATCAGCTTCAGCAAGTGTATTAATTCTATGTGAAATGATGAAAGTTGTTGTTTCACTTTTAATTGTTTTCAGCTGCTGGCGAATTGTAGCATCAGTTTCAGTATCTACTGCACTAAGCGAATCATCAAAAATTAATATTGGACAATCATTAATTAATGTTCTGGCAATTGCAATTCTTTGTTTCTGGCCACCGGAAAGTGAGACACCTTTTTCACCAACAAAAGTCTGATAGCCATTATCAAATTCTAAGATTACATCATGAATAGCAGCTGTTCTGGCCGATTCAAAGACTTCAGCTTCATCAGCTTCTTTTTTGGCTAAGCTAATGTTTTCTTTGATTGTTTTAGCAAATAGAAAGGGTTCCTGTAAAATTAGACCAACATTTCTCCTTAACCATTTTTTATCAATTTCTTTTACTTCATGTCCGCCAATGGTAATTGAACCTTTACGATAATCATAAAGACCAGCCAGTAAATGAACCAGAGAACTCTTGCCAGATCCGGTTGCCCCTAAAATAGCAACTGTTTGGCCTGCCTGAACAGTAAAAGAGATATCATTTAACACAGGATTTTCATTGTCATAAGAGAAACTTACATTTTTGAAAATAATATCTCCTGTGATTTTTGCTTTTATTTTATCAGTGCTAGTTTTCTCTGGAGTTTCATCTAATATCTCCTGGATTCTTTCTAAGGAGACAAATGCTTTTCCCATATCAGCCAAAATTCTTCCCATTTGCCTAACCGGCCAGAGCAACATACCTTCATATGTAATAAATACAACCAATGTTCCTAGAGTAAGTAGATTATTAGCAGCAAAATAAGAACCTACAATTAAGACTGCACCAATCTGAGCCATACAGAAGAGGTCAGAGATGGCCCAATAAGCTGCCAGTAAACGAATTAATTTATAAGTAATATCTCGATAGTTACTATTTTTTTTCTCAAACTTTTCAATTTCAAATTTCTGCCGAGCAAAAGCCCTTACTACACGGACACCTGTTAAGTTTTCCTGCAATACAGTTGACATCTCCGCTTCTGCTTCATCAGATAGTTTAAAAACTTGCTTAATTTTAAGAAAAAATACAACAGCGAAAATAAATATTAGTGGAATAATGGCCATTGCAATCAATGTCATTTTTACACTGAGAGTAAACATGATATAAGCAGTAAAAATAAGCATAAAGACAGAGCGACCAATTTCAACAAATTGAATGGCTAAAAATTTTCTTATCATATCTACATCAGAACTACAACGTTGAATAAGATCACCGGTTTTAGATTTAACATGATAATCATAGGGAAGGTGCTGAAGATGATCATATAACTTTTCCCTAATATTTTGAGCTGTAGATTCGGCGGCATCAGCAGACCATTTTCCCTTTAGAAACAAGAAAACACCACGCAGTAATGTAAGACCGACCAAAACTAGCCCAACTAACCAGAGATTAGCTAGTAGACTTTCCCGTCCTCCCAAATACTTAATAATATTTTCAATCCAGACGGGAATCTCCATCGGGTGACTACCTATGATAGAGTCAATAGTAAACTTGAGGACCAAAGGACTGATTATAGAAAAAAAGGTGGCCAGACAAATAGCTACAACTGCTCCACTATATAGTAAAATGTTTCCTTGCATATGTTTTAAAAGTAATTTTATATTTTTCAAAGTTATTCACCACTTTCTTTAAATGAAAAACCACAGGCGCAAAAACACCTGTGGTAGGAATGATAGATTATTGTTATGTAAATTTATAATATATGAAAATACCATATAAAATAAAAAACCCACAGGCTAATACACTACCTGTGGAGTTAAGTACCAGTATTTTATACTAAGACTTAAATAAAATTTAGATTACAGATCGTGTATTTTTTGTATTTAATGTTATTTTTTTACAATTAACAAGACGGATTGCTCCTGTGACTGTAAATTTAGCGGATCTTCTTAGAATAATCATCCTACACGACCTCCCTTTCTTTTTAGCAATTTATAGTTAATTATATTTAAACCAAAGTAATTATATCACAATCTAATTCCTTTGCAAGCTTTTTCAAAAAAATAAATAAAATATTATGAAAAAGCAGGATTTAATTAAATCTTATTGAATATGTATAGTAAGAATTAAATAATACTTAATAGATGCTTAGCTTCAAAAAATTTAAGTATATTTTTTGAGAGGAGGAAGAATAATGATAAATCTTAAAATTAATGAAAAAAAGTTAGCGGGAGCAGTTAAAAAAGCCAAAGAACAGAATGTCATTATCCCAACGTATAAACAGATGAAAAATCCTGACCTGATTCCAGAAAAAATTAAAGACAGATTAAAAGATGTAGGTCTTTGGGATGTAAATAGTTATAACTTATTCCGTCTAACCTGGCAAAATGAACCAGTTAAAGAAGGTGGCCTTTATGATGGTGTAAATTATATTGAATTCCCTTCTGAACTGACAGGTGTTGATGCAAGGATATTTGCCATTGTTGGTAAGTGGTTCCCAACAGGTGCTCACAAAGTTGGAGCAACTTTTGGTTGTCTGGCCCCACAACTTGTTACAGGTCAGTTTGATCCAACTTCAACAAAGGCAGTTTGGCCTTCTACAGGTAATTATTGTCGAGGTGGAGCCTATAACTCCCAGTTACTTGGTTGTGAGTCAATAGCTATTTTACCAGAAGGTATGAGTAAAGAGCGTTTTGATTGGTTAGCTAATGTAGCGGGTGAAGTAATTCCAACACCAGGAACTGAAAGTAATGTAAAAGAGATTTTTGATAAATGTTGGGAATTGCGTGAAACCAGAGATAATATTACGATTTTTAATCAATTTGAAGAATTAGGAAACCATCTCTGGCATTATGAAGTTACTGGTTCTGCTATGGAAGATGCAATTAAAAAAGAAATGCGTGCAGATGATCGTTTTGCAGGATTTTTTGCTACAAGTGGTTCAGCTGGAACTTTGGGTGCTGGCGATTATTTAAAAGATGTCTTTCCGAAAAGTAAAATTGCAGTAGGTGAGGCACTACAATGTCCAACAATTTTAAGTAATGGGTTTGGAGCCCATCGTATTGAGGGAATTGGTGATAAACATATTCCTTGGATTCATAATGTGAAAAATACTGACATGGCCATAGCAATTGACGATAATCGTACAATGGCATTATTAAGACTTTTTAATGAGCCAGTAGGTAGAGATTATTTAATAGAAAAAGGTGTTCCCGAAGAGTTTATTGGAAAACTTGAATTGATGGGTATTTCTGGTATAGCTAATTTAGTAGGTGCCATTAAATTTGCTAAGTATTATGAATTAGACAATCATGATATGGTAATGACATTATTAACTGATTCACTTGAATTATATGGCTCTAGATTAGAAGAAATGCGTGAAGAGTTTGGAGAATATACGCGAGAAGACGCTATTCGTGACTATCATAAATGGTTAGAAGATATTGGTATTGAAAATACTCTTGAAATGGGTTATCAAGAACGTAAAAGAGTCCATAATTTGAAGTATTATACCTGGATAGAACAACAAGGTAAGTCTTCAGAGGAACTGGCAAGCCAGTGGTATGATTATGATAATTATTGGGGCGAACTGCATAAACAGGCTGATGAAATTGACAAATTAATTGAAGATTTTAATGAAAGAACAGGCCTGCTTAAAGAACTTTAATAAGTCTTGAGAAGGTGTGAAAATGAAATATGTTAAAAGTTTAGTTTGTATCAATTGTGGAGCAAAATATGAACCAAAGGCAGATAGATATTTATGTGATCAATGTGATGAGAAAGGTCTACTAGATGTTGAATATGATTATCAGGCAATTGCAAAGGATTGGTCTAAAGATGAATTAGCTGCTAATCAAGATAAGAGTATCTGGCGCTATACACCTTTATTGCCTATTGATCCACTTACTAAAAAGCCAGCTCTGGCAGTGGGATGGACGCCAATTTATGAGACACCTGCATTAGCTAAAGAATTAGGACTTGAAAATTTAATATTAAAAGATGATGGATTAAATCCAACAGGCTCTTTAAAGGATAGGGCTTCAGCCATGGCTGTTGTAAAGGCGCAAGAGGCAGGAGCAAAGACTGTAGCCTGTTCATCAACAGGAAATGCAGCGTCTTCATTGGCGGGAAATATCGCCTCAATGGGCGGCGAAATGGATGCAGTAATTTTTGTACCTGAACGTGCACCAGCTGGAAAGCTGGCACAATTATTAATCTATGGCGCTCAGGTAGTATCTGTGCAAGGGTCTTATGAAGAAGCATTTTATTTATCTGATGAAGCAATTAAAAAATGGGGTTGGTATAACCGGAATGCTGCAATCAATCCTTATTTAGTTGAGGGCAAAAAGACGATCTCTTTAGAGATCGCCGAGCAGTTAAATTGGTTGATGCCCGACTGGGTTGTTTATTCAGTGGGTGATGGTTGTACAATTGCTGGTGCCTGGAAAGGTTTATATGATCTGCAACAGATTGGTTTTATAGACAAAATGCCAAAATTTTTAGGTGTTCAAGCAGAAGGTTGTGCTCCAATTACTAAATCATTTAAAACAGGCAACCCGCTTGAAGTAGAATCTGAGAATACACTTGCAGATAGTATTGCAGTGGGTAAGCCTCGTAATTGGATAAAAGCGGTTAGAGCAGTTAAAGCTTCTAATGGTGATATGATTAATGTTAGTGACGAGGAAATTTTAGAGATGATGAAAATTACAGGGCGTACTACTGGTGTTTTTGGTGAACCGGCAGGTGTTACAGGTCTGGCTGGTCTTAAAAAAGCAATAGCAGAAGGAATTATTAGTACTGATGCTAAGGTAGTAACGGTTATTACTGGGAATGGGTTAAAAGATGTAGCTAATGCACGAAAAGCAGCAGGTGATCCTTTAAAAGTAAAACCAGATATGGATCAATTGGTAGAATTATTTAAGGAGCTAGGAGTGACAAAATAAAGTGACTGAGAATGAAAGATTAGGAGCAAAAATTAGAAAAATGAGATTGTCTCAAAGCTTGAGTCTGGCGAAACTTGCCGATAAAATAGGTAAAACCTCAAGTTATTTAAGTCAAGTCGAGAGAGGTCTGGCTGAACCTTCAATTACTGCGCTACGGGAAATTGCTAAAGCTCTTGAGGTACCAATATTTTTCTTTTTAGTAGAAAACGAGAGTCATAATGCGGTTGTCCGCAAAGAAGAAAGAAAAGTATTAAAGTTTCCAGGTTCTCATTTGACTTTTGAACTGATATCTCCTGATCTTAAACACGAAATGGAAATAATTCAGGCAAGATTAGAACCTGGTGCAGCAACACTTGATACACCTTTATCCCATAACGGCGAAGAATGTACTTTGGTTTTAGAGGGTAAGATGAGGATGGAAATTGGGGAAGAAGTGTATGTTTTAGACCCTGGAGACAGTGTTTATTATAAAGCTAGTATTCCTCACAAATTAATTAGTATTGGAGATACTGACCTGATATTTATATCAGCGATTACTCCACCTAATTTCTAAAAATATCTTAGGAGGTGACTATATTGCAGCTTGATTTTTCAAAAGTTTTAGAAAAAGCAGAACAATATAAGCCAGAAATGAGTAAGTTTTTACGGGATATGATACGTCTTCCCAGTGAAAGCTGTGATGAAAAAAAAGTTGTATTAAGAATCAAAGAAGAGATGGAACGGGTAGGTTTTGATAAAGTAGAAATCGACCCAATGGGAAATGTTTTAGGATTTATTGGTCATGGCAGCCATGTCATAGCAATGGATGCGCATATTGACACAGTCGGTGTGGGTGATCCTGATCTTTGGGATTATGATCCATATGAAGGCTATGAAGATGATGAAATAATCCTGGGAAGAGGTGCGAGTGATCAAGAAGGTGGTATGGCTTCCATGGTTTATGCAGGTAAGATCATTAAAGATCTTGGCCTAGAAGATGACTATACACTCGTAATTACAGGGACAGTACAGGAAGAAGATTGTGATGGACTCTGTTGGCAGTATATTATTAATGAAGACGATATTAAACCAGAGTTTGTCGTAATTACAGAACCAACATCCTGTAATATATATCGTGGTCATAGGGGAAGAATGGAGATTAAAGTAACTACTCATGGTGTAAGTTGTCACGGCTCTGCTCCTGAAAGAGGAGAAAATGCAATTTATAAAATGGCTCCAATTATTAATGAGTTAAAGGCACTGCATCCTAATTTAACAGAGCATGATTTTTTAGGAAAAGGTAGTCTTGCTGTCTCAGAAATATTTTTTAGCTCTCCTTCTCGTTGTGCAGTAGCAGATGGATGTAGTATTTCAATTGACAGAAGATTAACAGCAGGTGAAACCTGGGAGTTTGCATTAGAGCAGATTAAAAATCTACCTGCTGTGCAGGCGGCAGGGGCTACAGTAGAGATGTATGAGTATGAGAGGCCTTCTTATACAGGGCTTATCTATCCTATAGAATCATATTTCCCTACCTGGTTGATTGAAGAAGACCACCCAGTCTGTCAGGCCACTGTTGAAAGTTATCAAGGTGTTTTTGGAGAAGACCCACTTGTTGATAAGTGGACATTTTCCACAAATGGTGTGACAATTATGGGCCGTCATGGTATTCCATGTATTGGTTTTGGCCCTGGTCATGAAGATCAAGCACATGCGCCAAATGAAAAGACTTGGAAATCAGAGTTGGTAAAAGCGGCAGCGATTTATGCTGTAATACCTAAAGTTTTTGTTAATAATCACGCAGATCAAATGCCAGAAAAAACAGATAATTTAGTTAAATAAACTCAAGGAGGAAAATTAATGCAAACACAAATGAAGGGCAAAGATTTTATTACTTTACAGGAATGGAATAATGACGAAATTGATACACTTTTAGATGTTTCCTTTGATTTAAAGCGTAAGTTTGCAATGGGAGTAGATACTCCATATTTATTAAGAAAAACAGCATTTTTGATGTTTTTTGAACAGTCAACTAGAACTAGAAATTCAATGGAAGCTGGTTTAGCTCAACTGGGTGGACATGCAAACTTCTTAGATACATCAACAATGCAGGTTTCTCATGGTGAGGTGGCTAAAGATACTGGTGTTATTTTAGGTAGCTATGGCCATGGTATTGCCTGTAGAAATTGTTTCTGGGAAATAGGTAATGATTATATTCGTAATTTAGCTAAGCATGCTAAAGTACCAGTAATGAACTTACAGTGTGATCTTTATCATCCAATGCAGGGATTAGCAGATTTAATGACTATTCAAGAAAAGAAAAAAGATACAAGAAATCTTAAAGTTTCAGTTATCTGGGCTTATGCAACTAGTCATAAAAAGCCTATTTCTGTACCACTTACTCAGGTATTACTGTTCCCTCGTTATGGTATGGATGTAACACTTGCTTATCCTAAAGGTTATGAACTACCTGATTGGGTCATCGAACAAGCAAGAGAAAATGCTAAAAAGAATAATGGGAAATTAACAATTACTCATGACCAGGAAGAAGCCTATCGTGATGCAGATATAGTTATTCCGAAAAATTGGGGTAGCTGGGTATCTAATAAAAGTGATGATGTAATTGATGATCTTTTAGAAGCCAATAAATATTGGAAATGTACAGAAGAATTGATGTCACTTGCAAAAGACGATGTAATGTATATGCATGCATTACCTGCTGACCGTGGAAACGAAGTTGAAGATTCAGTGATTGATGGACCACATTCTATTGTTTTTGATGAAGCTGAAAATAGACTGCATACTGCTAAAGCTGTTATGTCAGTAACTATGGGAAGCAAATAAGTATTTTTTATCAGCTGGGGTAGTATTCTACCCTAGCCATAATTTTAATATAGCAATAAAAATCAAAAAATTTGCAATTTCATTAAATCAGGATATTTAGCTATTGATAAGGAAAAAAACTAAATTTAATTATTAAATTTAAAAACTAAAAGGAGCTGAATATTGTGGCAGAAGTGCAAGAGGCTAAAAGTGAGTTTGTTATTACAGAAGAGGCAGATTATAAATTAGAGGATCGTCCACCAATTCCGGAGACGCTTTTATTAGGATTACAACATATGTTATCTATGTTTGTAGGAATTATTACACCACCGTTAATTATAGCTGGTGTAGCCGGTTTGAGTGCGGCAGAGACTGGTTTTTTTGTTAGTATGGCTTTAATGGTTTCGGGTGTTACAACTTATATTCAATGTACTAAACTTGGTCCAGTCGGTTCTGGGTTATTAGGGGTACAAGGTACAAGCTTTACATTTGTGCCAATGGCGATAGCCGCAGCTAGTGAAGGTGGCTTACCTCTGGTTTTAGGTATGACTCTTGCAACATCTCCAGTGGAACTGATTTTAAGTAGATTTATCCGTCAGACTAAAAAGTTGTTTCCACCTGTTGTTACTGGAACAGTTGTAATGTTAATTGGTCTTGGACTGATGGAAGTTGGTATTACTGATTTTGGTGGGGGAGCAGGAGCCCAGGACTATGGTAGTGTACAGAATCTTTTATTAGGTTCCTTTGTTCTGATGATTATTATATTTGCTAATAGGTTTGGCAAAGGTTTAGTCAAAGTAGGAGCAATTGCTATGGGCTTAATTGCTGGTTATCTGGTAGCAATACCACTAGGTTTAATCAATATGCAACCAATAGTAGATGCAGGTTGGTTAACTGTTCCAGTTCCTTTTAAATATGGTATGTCATTTAGATTCAGTCATTTATTACCCTGGATTATGGCTTACATTATTACTACTGTTGAGTCAATTGGTGATCTGACTGCTGTAGCAGAAGTTTCTGGTGAGCCAATTGAAGGAGAGCTTCATACTAAAAGATTAAGTGGTGGTATTCTAGCAGATGGAATTGGTAGTGCTTTTGCAGCTGTATTTAACTCACTAGCTAATTCAACTTTTAGTCAGAATATTGGTGTTATTCAATTAACAAAAGTTGGTAGTAGAGTTGTTGGGGTAGCGACTGCTTCTATATTATTCTTGTTAGGTCTTGTACCTAAGATTGGAGCACTCGTTAGTGTGATGCCGGCCCCTGTATTAGGTGGAGCAACAATTGCTCTATTTGGTATGGTTGCAACTTCAGGTATGAAGATTGTCGCACGTGGCGGACTTTCTGACAGAAAAATATTTATTCTTTCTATTGCACTTAGTTTTGGACTTGGTGTTACTTTTAGACCAGAAGTAGTTGCTCAACTACCTAACTGGTTATCAACAGTTTTATCTTCTGGAATTACTGTTGGTGCGATTATAGCGATTGCGCTCAACTTATTTTTGCCACATAATGAAAAGAAAATCTGTTAATTGTAAAATATTTGTTATATAATTAAATTAACCGGAGCTGATAGTCGTCTGACGGCTCCGGTAATAGACTATGGAGGTGTAGATATGGTATTTAAACATGTCAATAAACCTGTTGAACGTGTTGATGCATATGAAAAAGTAACAGGTAAAGCTAAATATGGTGCTGATATTGAATTTGCCAATATGCTTTATGCCAAAGTATTGAGAACTGACTATCCACATGCTCGTATACTCAATATTGATACGCAAAAAGCTGAAGAATTGGCAGGTGTAAAGGCAGTCCTAACTGCTCAAGATATTCCCAATAATTTATTTGGAGTTATTATTCAGGACCAACAAGTATTGGCTGATAAAAAAGCAGTATTAAATGGAGATGGAATTGCTATGGTTGCGGCTGATGATGAAGAAACAGCAGCTAAAGCAGTTAAACTAATTGAAGTTGAATATGAAGAATTACCTGGGATTTATGATGTATTGGAAGCAAGAAAAGAAAATTCCCAAAAACTATATCCAGAAAAGGAAGATAATCAGGTTGTTCATCATCCTCTACGCAAAGGTGATGTTAAGCAAGGTTTTGCTGAAGCAGACATTGTTTTAGAAAGAGAATATACAACCCAATATATAGAACACAGTTACATTGAACCGGAAGCAGTTGTGGTAGTTCCTCATGATAATAATCATCTGGTAACTGTCTACGGGGCAATACAAAATCCTTATGCGACTAGAACAGCAGTAGCAACAGTATTAAAAGCAGATTTAAGTAAAGTTAGAGTTATTCAAAATCATATTGGTGGTTCTTTTGGTGGAAAGGATGAAGTTGTTTCAGCGATGGCTGCCAGAGCCTCTGTACTGGCTTTAAAAACAGATCGCCCTATTAAAATGGTTAATACACGGGAAGAGTCAATAATTGAAAGTTATAAAAGACATCCTTATCATTTAAAGTATAAAGTAGGTGCCACAAAAGAGGGAAAATTAACTGCAATGGAAATAGAAGCAGTAGCAGAAAGTGGTGGTTATGCTTGCCAGACTCCTTTTGTAACATGGAGATCAGTTGTGCAAGCGACAGGACCATATGAAGTAGCAAATGTCAAGACAGATACTTATGGTTATTACACAAATAATCCTTATACTGGAGCCATGCGTGGTTATGGATCTCCTCAGATAATCTTTTCGCAAGAATCATTAATGGATGAGCTTGCAGAGGAACTTGGGATGGATCCCATAGAATTACGACTAAAAAATATGTATGAAAATGGTTCAGTAACGGCAAGTGGTCAGGTCCTTGATAACCATGAGGTTAGCTTAAATGAAGTTTTAACAAAAGCAATGGAAAAGAGTAACTTTAAAGAAAAATATGCTCAATATAGTCAAGAACAACCTGGTGATAAAAAAAGAGGTATTGGTCTTGCTATAAGTTTTCGTGGATGTAGTTTAGGCGCAGAAGCAGTTGATGCAGCTGCAGCAATTGTTCAGATAAATAAAGATGGCAGTGTAGCCGTATATAGTGGTTTGGCTGAAAATGGTCAGGGTTTAAAAACGGTTTTTGCTCAGATAGCAGCAGAAGGTCTGGGTGTGGATATGAATCATATCCATTATATGGAGATTGATACAACTTTTACTCCAGATAGTGGTTCAACTGTTGCCTCAAGAAGTACTTTAATTGGTGGGAATGCGGTTAAAGATGCAGCCAGTAAATTAAGGTCTTCTATAGAAAGTTATGCGGCAGATAAATTTAATTTGGAATTAGCTAAAATTGATATTAAAGATAATTTCATTTATGATGATCAGGGTAATAGACTTGCTACCTTTGATGATCTTGTTGGAGAGATGGGCAACAATGGTGTTATCATGTCAGCTTATGGTTGGTATAAAGGGCCTGCAATTTCCTGGGATGAAGAGAATGGTCACGGAAATCCTTATTTCACATATGTTTATGGTTGCCAGGTAGCGGAAGTCGAAGTTGATACTGGTACAGGTGAACTAACAGTAATGAATATGACCGCAGCTCATGATGTTGGTCGAGCAATTAATCCGGATAATGTAAAAGGCCAGATTTATGGTGGTGTATTGATGGGTTTAGGTTACGGTATTATGGAAGAATTAGAGGTAGACCAAGGACGCATTAAAAACACTAATTTTAATGATTATTTAATTCCAACGATTAAAGATATGCCAGAAATTGAACCAATTATTGTAGAAAATCCTGATTCTAATGGACCATATGGGGCAAAATCAATTGGTGAGCCTACCTTGGAACTCGGAAGTGCCGCCATAGCTAATGCGGTTGCCCAGGCAACTGGTAAAAGAATTAGATCACTTCCTCTTAATCTAGAACGAGTACTAATCGGTAGATCTCTAAGTAAGGGGGGTAAATAATAATGTATGCATATGATTTTCTAAAAGCTAATTCAGTAGATGAAGCTATTCAATTATTAAATGAAAAAGAAAATGTTAAATTAATTGCTGGTGGAACAGATGTATTAGTTGGATTACATGAGGGTGATCCTGAATTTGCTGAGATTGATTACTTGCTTGATATTTCAAGTCTGAAAGAGTTAAAAAAGATTAATGTTATAGGAAAGCAAGTTGAAATTGGTAGTCTTGTTACTCATAACCAACTATGTAATGATGAGTTATTTAATGATAAAATTCCTTTTTTGGCAGAGGCAGCACGTACAATTGGTTCGACTCAGATTAGGAATAGAGCTACAATTGGTGGGAATGTTTGTAATGCTTCACCTGCAGCAGATTTATTTCCTCCTTTGTTGGCACTTTCAGCCAATGTGATTCTGCTTTCAAAAGATGGGGAAAGAGAACTTCCCATGACAGAGTTTATTACAGGTCCATACCGAACTGATCTTAAAGAAAATGAACTTTTAAAATCAATTCGATTTGCTTTACCAGAAGGAGAGTATTACTGTAACTTCCAGAAAATTGGACGCCGTAAAGCGTTGAATATATCAAGATTATGTATGGGTTTTCTGGCAGTAGTTGAAAATGGCGAATTGAGAGAAGCTAATTTGGTGCCTGGTGCAGCGACTCCAACTCCAACACCATTTAATAATGTAAATGCTTTTTTAACTGGTAAAAAGATAGCAGAACTTGAACCTCAGCAAATAGGTGAAATGGCTGCTGAGGAAATGGTTTCAATTACAGGAGAAAGATGGTCAACTCCTTATAAGAGACCTGCTCTGACAACGCTTGCCAGAAGAGCTATTGAATTAATGAAAAAGGAGGCAGGCTTAGATGAATAAAGTAGATGTAAAGATTAATATAAATGGTATAGATCATCAACTCAAGGTTGGTCCGGAAGAGAGACTACTTGATACATTGAGAAATCAATTAAAGTTGATTGGAACTAAAGAAGGTTGTGGTGTAGGAGAGTGCGGTGCCTGTACAGTTATATTGGACGGGGATGCAGTTAATTCATGTATGGTATTGACCGCTCAAGTAGCAGGATCTGAAATATTAACCGTAGAAGGCTTAGAAAAAAATGGTAACTTACATCCTTTACAGCAGGCATTTATTGATCACCAAGCAGTACAGTGTGGATTTTGCACACCAGGTATGTTGATGTCAGCAGTAGCTTTGCTAAATAAAGATGCTTATCCCGATCGCGATCAGATTAAAACTACTTTGGAAGGTAATCTGTGTCGCTGTACTGGCTATGAGCAAATCATTGAAGCAGTAGAAGATGTAATTCAACAGGGACGTGACAGTTAATGTCTAGCATTTTGCTTAAAAATGTTAAAGAGATAATTACTATGGATGAAGAAAAGAGAAGGCTGAAGAATTTCAGCCTTCTCATCAAAGATAATAAGATTGCTAAGCTGGCAAAAGAAATTAAAGAAGAAGGGGTAGATCAGGTAATAGATGGTAGTAAATATTTCCTTTTTCCTGGACTAATAAATACACATCATCATTTTTATCAGACACTGACCAGAAACTTACCTGCTGCTCAAAATGTAGAATTATTTAATTGGTTAAAATATCTTTATCCTATCTGGGCCAATTTAACCCCAGATGCAGTCTATTATAGTACTCAGATTGCTGCAGGTGAACTTTTAAAAACGGGTTGTACAACCGCTAGTGATCATTTTTATGTTTTTCCCAAGAATCAACCTGCGAATTTATTGGATTATCAGTTTGATGCAGCTAGTGAAATAGGTATTAGATTTCATGCTAGTCGAGGTAGTATGTCATTAAGTGAAAAGGATGGTGGACTTCCACCTGATAGTGTTGTCCAAACAGATGCAGAAATTTTGCAAGATTCACGCAGAGTTATTGAGAAGTATCATGATCACAAGCCTTTTGCTATGCAGCGGGTTGTCTTATCACCTTGTTCACCATTTTCTGTATCTGAAGAGTTAATGGTTGAGTCCATAAAACTGGCCCGGGAATATGGGGTGCAGAGCCATACTCATTTGGCAGAAACAAAAGATGAAGAACAATATGTGATTGATAATTTTGGCATGAGACCACTTGCCTATATGGAAAAATTAGGTTGGATAGGTGATGATGTCTGGTATGCACATGGGGTACATTTAAGTGATAGTGAACTTGATAGAATGGCTGAAACTGGTACCGGAGTTGCTCATTGCCCAGCTTCAAATCAGAAATTAGCTTCAGGTGCAGCACCTGTGCCAAAAATGTTGGAAAAAGGTGTGCCAGTTGGGCTGGCAGTTGACGGAAGTGCGAGTAATGATGCTTCAAATATGATCCTGGAAATGAAACTAGCTTTTTTAATGCATCGACTTGTGCATGGTATTGATTCTATTACAGCTGAAGATGTTCTATATCTAGCTACAAATGGTAGTAGAGATATTTTGAATCAACCGGAAATAGGGAGTCTTGCTGAAGGCAAAGCAGCTGATATGTTTATGGTTAGTTCAGAGAGGCTCGGTTTTGCTGGTGGACAGTATGACCCTGTTTCTGCAATAGTTAATACAGGTATTACACAGATTGTTGATTTTACTATTGTAAATGGTGAAGTTGTCGTAAAAGATGGAGAACTTGTGAAGGTTGATGAACAAGAAACTATCCGAAAAGCAAATAAAATAGCTAAAAAAATGTTTGAGAATAGATAGGTAGGAGGATTTAAAATGCTACTACTGGGACACGGAAAAGTGCTGACCTTTGATCAAAAATCACGTGTAATCAATGATGGTGCAGTACTAATAGAAGATGAAACTATTAAAGCAATTGGTGATACCAATGAGTTAAAGAATAATTATCCAGAAGCAGAATTTAAAGATGTAAATGGCAAGGTAATTATGCCAGGTATGATAAACACACATATGCATCTTTATAGTACTTTTGCTCGAGGGATGGATTTGAAAACAGAGCAACCAGCTAGAAATTTTGTTGAAATTTTAGAAAAATTATGGTGGCGCCTGGATGGAAAAATGAATGAAGATGATATCTACTATAGCGCAATTTATCCACTGCTAATTGGGATCCGCCAGGGGACAACAAGTATTATCGATCATCATGCAAGTTATGGAATGACCGAAGGAAGTCTGTCTGTAATAGCTGAAGCTGTCAAAGAAGCAGGCATTAGAGCAGATCTTTCTTATGAAATATCTGACCGGCATGGAAGAAAAGAAGCTGACCTTGCTATTGAAGAAAATGAAAGATATATAAAAAACCTTAGCCATTATGACCAAAAATATTTTGCGGGTAAAATTGGCCTGCATGCTTCTTTTACTTTGGGAGATGAAACTCTACAGAAAGTATCAGCTTTGGCTGATCAATTAGATGTAGGTTTTCATATCCATGTCGCTGAAGGAAGAGCTGATGTTGAGCATAGTCATTTGCAAGGCTATCATGGGGTTGTAGAAAGGCTTGCTAATTATAATATCTGGCGGCCAGGTACAATTGCTATTCATGGTGTACATCTTCAAGAAGGTGAACTGGAGATTCTCAAAGAAAATAGTTGTTCTTTAATTCATAATCCAGAATCAAATATGAGTAATGCGGTTGGTTTATCTCCTGTTAAAGAGGCGTTTGCGAAGGGCTTAAATGTTGGACTTGGTACTGATGGTTATACTACAGATATGTTTGAGAGTATAAAGGTTGCACATCTTTTAATAAAACATGGTAATCAAGATCCAAGACCAGGTTGGGAAGAGATTCCAGCCATGGCGTTTGCAAATAATAGAAAGATTGCTAGTCAGAGTTTTGGTGTTGATCTGGGTGTTCTCAAAGAAGGGGCTGCAGCAGATATTATTGTAGTTGATTATGATGCACCGACCGAGATACTACCAGAAAACGTTTATGCTCATTTATTGTTTGGTATAAATGGTGGGATGGTTGAAACCACAATTGTTGGAGGAAATGTTTTGATGGAGAATCAGGAGGTGAAGATCCTTGATGATGAAAGAATCTACCAAGAAGTTAGAGAACAAGCCACAGATTTCTGGAGAAGATTCTAAACAGTTTTTTAGGCCGGAAAGTTTGGAAAAGGCTCTGGAATTAAAAGATGATTATGGGTCTGAGTTAACTGTTTTAGCAGGTGGAACGGATCTGCTTGTTGCATATTATGAAAAGTTATTTGAAATAGAGAGTTGGCTTGATTTAACTAAGATTCCTATTTTAAAAAATATTGATATTAATGATAAAAATATTGTGATTGGTGCAATGGTGACACATCAAAGATTAGCCAATTCTACGGAGTTGAGAGATATTTTGCCAGCACTTTCAGAAGCTGCGGAAGAGGTTGGCTCACCACAAATTAGAAGTCGAGGAACAATCGGTGGGAATATCTGCACAGCATCACCAGCAGGTGATATCTTGCCACCGTTGGTTGCTTATGGTGCCAAGTTTATATTGGCTTCAAAAGAGGGTAAAAGAGAGGTTCTGGCAACTGAATTTTTTACTGGTCCTAAAAAAAGTGTTTTAAAAAATAATGAGTTGTTAATAGCAATTGAGATTCCACGTCCTTCTGCAGAAACTTATAGTTTTTGGAAAAAACTTGGTCGGAGGAAAGCTTTAGTTATTTCTTCAATTTCTCTAGCTTTTGTCGTGGAGTTTGATCTAGAAAATAGGATTAAAAAGGCAGGTTTGGCCATGGGATCGGTTGCCCCAGTGCCTTTTAAATTGGAATCTGTAGAAAAGGAATTAGTAAGCAAGAAAATGGCTGAGCTTAATTATACTAAAATAGCTGAACAAGTTAGAAATACTATTTCTCCAATTGATGATTTGCGCGGAACAAAAGCCTATCGGAAAGATGTGGCTCGCGATATTATGATTAATGCTCTGGAAAAAATCGAAGAGGACCGGAGGTGACCTTTGATGAAGATAAGTCTTATTGTTAATGGTGTGAAACGTGAAGTAGAGACTAAGCCTTCTGCAAGATTACTTGATTTGATTAGGGAAGACCTTGGCCTTACTGGTACAAAAGAAGGCTGTGGCAAGGGTGAATGTGGTGCTTGTACAGTCTTGCTGAATGGTGAATTAGTGGCATCCTGTTTAGTGCCTGCTCCACAGGCTGCAGGTGCTGAAGTGCTAACAATTGAAGGACTTGGTAGTTCAGCTGAAATTCATCCTATTCAAGAAGCTTTTGTTGAAGCTGGGGCCGTACAATGTGGTTACTGTATTCCGGGCATGATTATTGCTAGCAAGAAGTTACTTGATGATAACCCTCATCCAGATATAGATGCAATCAAAAAAGGTCTTTCAGGTAATATTTGTCGATGTACAGGATATAGTAAAATCTTTACTGCTGTACAGAGTGCGTCCGAAAAAATTGCTGGTAAAGGGGAGGAATAGTGATGAGTGGTAAATATAGAGCAAAAGATTATCATTGTAAACATTCAACCAGATGTACTGTAGTTGGTACCAAAAATAGTAAACGATATATTGGTAGAAATATTTTAAAAGCAGATGCCTGGGGTAAAGCAACTGGAGAAGCAATTTATCCAGATGACATTCAATTTGAAGATATGCTTTTTCTTAAAGTAAAGAGAGCAACTCATCCTCATGCAATTTTAAAAGATATTAATATTAATAAGGCGCTCAAATTACCAGGAGTAGTTGATATTATAACTGCTGAAGATATTCCACAGGTTAGGGAATATGGACTTATTATTAGAGATCAACCAGTACTGATTGGAATAAATGAAAAAATGAGGTATTTAGGAGATGCTTTGGCAATTGTGATTGCTGAAGATAAAGAAACTGCTCTAAAAGCACGTGATATGATTGAAGTAAAGGTAGAGGAACTTGAAGTAATATCTGATCCTTTTCGTGCTATGGAAGATGATGCTCCTCTGATCCACAAAGATGGAAATATATTAATTTCTCATAAATTAAAAAAAGGAAATAGTAAGCAAGGTTTTGCTGAGTCAAAATTTATTGTAGAAAACAAATATCAGACCCAATTTATTGATCAGCTACCTATGCAAAATGAGTCTGGTATGGCCTATTTTGATGAAAATAAAGGTGTTATCAATATTTGGACAGCTTCACAATGGCTGCATGATACTCAAGCGGATGTAGCTCAATCATTAAGATTAGCTAAAGATCAGGTAAGAATTATTAATGCTACAATTGGCGGAGCTTTTGGAAAAAAAGAAGATGTTTCTGTACAGATTCATCTTGCTCTGGCAGCGATGCGAACAGGTAGACCAGTTAAATTTACTTACACCCGGGAGGAGTCGATGATCACCCAATCCAAACGACATCCTATAACAATTAAAGCAAAAACTGGTGTTAGTAAAGATGGTTATCTAAAAGCCTGGGAGGTAGAACTTGTTGGCGATACAGGAGCTTATGCTTCGAGTGGTCCAGCAGTTGTACACAAAGGAATGTATCATTGTACTGGCCCTTATAGCTGTGAAAATATAAGTGGTATTTCACATGCAGTTTATACCAATAACACTTATGCTGGAGCAATGAGAGGATTTGGTACAGCGCAAATGGCCTTTGCCTATGAGTCACAAATGGATATTTTGGCTGAAAAATTAAAATTAGACCCTGCAGAATTTCGCAGAAAAAATGCTTATCGACCCGGTTCTTCAACTCCTAACGGTCAGATATTAACACATAGCGTCAATACGGTTAAGACGATTGATGCAGCTGTTAATTTGAATGGCTGGAAAGGGGGTAATAAATAATGAAAAAACGTGGAAAAGGAATGTCGACTATCATGTTTGGCTTTGGTTATGGAGAGGGATTTCCTGATCATTCAGTTGCTTCAGTAGAAGTTGTAGAAGATGAAAGAATATTAATTCGGACTGCCGCAGCAGATGTGGGCCAGGGTGTTATCACTACCGTAATTCAGATAGCGGCAGAAATATTGCGTATTAGTCCTGATTTTATTGATGTAATACAGGGAGATACGCATCTTACAAAAAACTCAGGTTCTACTTCAGCGACCAGACAAACATATTTTACAGGAAATGCAGTCAAAAAAGCAGCGGAAACTCTTTTGGCTAAGCTTTATCATTATGGTAGTCTGGAATTTAGAAGTAACCACCCAGAAATGGGTATTCAAGATGGTAAGGTCTTTATGTTTGACAATCCTGATGATTATTTAACCTACTGGGAACTTGCAGATAGAGTGAAGGAACAGGGTGATTCATTAAGAGCAGAAGCTTCCTTTTTTCCTGTTACTTATGAACCCGATTCAGAAACAGGTCAAGCAGATAAGGTTTATGTAGCATACACATTTATGACCCAGATTATTGAGGTGGAAGTAGATACCGATACAGGTATTGTTGATGTATTAAATGTTGATACAGCAATAGATCTTGGTAAGGCTATCAATCCAGTTAATGTAGAAGGACAGATAGAGGGAGGCACAACGCAAGGTTTGGGTATGGCACTTATGGAAGATCAAGTGATCGATAAAGGTGTGACTAGAAACGCTGGTATGACTGATTATTTAGTGCCGACCACGATGGATGTACCAGACTTTAATCATGTTCTAATTGAAGATGAAGATTCAGAAGGCCCATTTGGAGCTAAAGGTGTTGGAGAGCCAACATTAATTGGCGCTTCACCAGCAGTAGCAAATGCAATTTATGATGCAATTGGGATTAGATTTTTTGAACTACCTATTACACCTGCAAAAATCAAGCAAGCACTGGAAGAAAAAAAATAATTATAAAAATATACTAAGAAAAGGAAGTGGTTTTGATGGCAGATTTATCTGTTAAGTTATTTGATATGGAGTTAAAGAATCCTGTTATGCCAGCGGCGGGTCCACCAATTAAAGATGGTGAAATGGCTCATAGAGCAAAAGAAGGTGGTACAGGAGCTATCGTTACAAAAACAATTTCAGTTAAGGCAGCAAAAGTACCAAGACCTAATATGGCTGAAGTTCGCGGTGGATTTATGAATACTGAATTATGGTCTGAATACCCACCAGAAAGATGGTTAGAAAAAGAATATCCAAAAGTTAAAGAAACAGGTCTTCCCGTGATTATTGGTCTAGGTTATACTTCAGAGGAAATTAGTAAACTAGCAGCCCAAGTAGAACCATTTGGTCATGCCCTTGAACTATCTACCCATTATCTTGGTGATGACCCAACACCAGTAATTGAAAGTATTAAGGCTGCTAAAGAAGCTTCTGATCTACCAGTGATGGTTAAACTCAGTCCACAAATCGATATTCCTAAATTTGCAAAAGCTGCAGAAGATGCAGGGGCAGATGGTCTGGTATTAATCAATTCATTTGGACCAACAATAGATATTGATGTAAAAACTGGTAGGCCATTAATGGGAAGTGAAAATGGTTATGGATGGCTTTCAGGTAAAGCAATTTTCCCATTAGCTTTGCGTGCTGTTTATGAGGCAGTAAAAACAGTTGATATTCCTGTATTAGGTGTAGGTGGTATCTCTAACGGAATTGATGCTGTAAAAATGATTATGGCCGGCGCCCAAGCGGTACAGGTTTGTACTGAAGCAATTGTAAAAGGCCCTCATATATATGGTAAGATTGCGCAAGAAATTGATGATTTTTTAGAAGAAAATGGCTATAATAATTTAGATGAAATTCGCGGTATGGCACAGAAAGCTATGCCAACTGAAGCTAACTTTGAGACAAAAACTCCAGTAATAACCAGAGAAAATTGTACTGGTTGTAGGCTATGTATTATTAGTTGTGTTTATGATGCTAATCATCTGGACGAAGATAATAAAATTGTCATTGATTCTGATAAATGTGAAGGTTGTGGACTCTGTGTAACTCGTTGTAATTTTGCTGCATTGAGTTTATAAGCTGTTTATAATTATTATTGAGAGAAAATCTTTATCAAGAAAGGGGGGGATTTTCTGCTTAATCAAGAATTATTAAAAAAAGCACGTGGAATTGAAAAGGCTGATTTAGTTTTTAAGAATGGATTATTGATTGATGTTTTTAATGAGAAATTAATTGAAGAAGATTTAGCTATCTCGGATGGTATTATTCTAGGTAGTGGCAAATATGAAGGTGAAGTTGAAATAGATTTGCAAGGAAAGATCATTTCCCCAGGGTTTATTGATGCTCATCTTCATTTAGAAAGTGCGATGACAGAAGTTTCAGAATTTGCACGAGTGATTATTCCGAGGGGAACAACAACAATTGTAGCTGATCCGCATGAACTGGCTAATGTGGCAGGACTAGCTGGAATTAGATATTTTTTAAAACGTGGTTTAAATCAACCCTGGAATTTTCATTTAATGTTACCATCATGTGTACCTGCTACTTCGTTCGAAAATTCTGGCGCGACTTTGACTGCTACTGATCTGCTTAAATTATTGCCTGAAGAGGGAATTTTCGGTTTGGGAGAGGTAATGGATTATCCATCAGTGATAGATGGTAATCCAGTAATTTGGGATAAAATCGAAATGATTGGTGACAGATTTAAAGATGGTCATGCACCTGGCTTAAAGGATAAAGATTTAAATGCTTATCTTTTAGCAGGAATTGCAGCTGATCATGAATGTACAACTGTAAATGAAGCGCTTGAAAAAGTGCAAAAAGGTATGTATGTGATGATTAGAGAAGGTTCTGTAACACGAGATCTTAAAAACTTACTGCCAGCAGTTAATGATAGTAATTGTAGTCGTTTTCTTTTTGCAACTGATGACCGTCACCCTGGTGACCTTTTGCAAGAAGGACATATTGATTTTGTGATTAAAAAAGCAGTAAGATATGGTCTTTCACCTTTAAGAGCGATTAGAATGGCTACTTTGAATGCTGCTCTTGCTTTAGGGAAGAATGATTTAGGAGCAATTGCACCTGGACTTAAGGCAGATCTCTTAGTTATTAATGATCTGGCTGACTTAACAATAGAATCAGTTTATAAAGATGGAAAATTAGTTGCCGATGCAGGAAATTTGCTTAGTTATGGTGAAAATAGTAGTAAGTTAGAAGATGAATTAGATGAAAAGAGTAAAAATAATATTTTTGATTCAATAAATATAGGAAAAATTTCTACAGATAGCTTCAAAATTCCTGCTGGGAGAAAATATCGAGTTATTGAATTGAAAGAAGACCAAATTGTTACAGGTGAAAGTATTTATGATACTAAGAATTGGTCTGATGAACAGGTGCCTAGAGAACCATTATTACCTGAATTAATTGGCCATCATCTCGTTAAATTGGCAGTGGTTGAAAGACATCAAGCTACCGGCAATATTGGTATTGGACTTCTGCATGGTTTTGGACTTCGCAAAGGGGCTGTAGCAACATCAATTGGTCATGATTCACATAATATTATTGTGGCAGGATTGAAAGCAAAGGATATGTATTTAGCTGTAGATAGGATAAAAGAGATGAAGGGTGGTATTGTAGTTGTAGTTGATGGGAAAGTTGAGGAAGAATTGGCACTACCTATTGGTGGTTTGATGGCAACCAAACCAATGAAGGAAGTAGCTGAAAAATTAAAAATTATGCGTAATTTACTTAGCTCATTAGGAGTGACTAGGTCAGGGCCATTTATGACTCTTTCTTTTCTTGCTCTACCTGTAATACCAAGTTTGAAACTAACTGATGAAGGTTTGTTTAATGTGGATAGTTTTCAGCACGTACCTTTAGTACTAGACGACTAAATTAGAAGGGGGTGATTTTTGAGATAGGTAGAGAATAATTTTTGCTAAGTAATTGTTGAGTTCAGGCGGTTCTCTCTAAAACAAGGAGGTAAATTACCTGATGGAAGAGAAAAGTTTTTTGAATAATACGTTTAAGTTACAAGAAAACAACACAGATGTAAAGACTGAGGTTGTGGCTGGTTTTACTACTTTTATGACCATGGCCTACATAATATTTGTTAACCCTGCTATACTAAGTGATGCTGGTATGCCTTTCAATGGTGTGTTTATTGCTACAATTCTTGGTGCTGTGCTGGGTACTTTAGCTATGGCTTATCTGACGAATTATCCTTTTGCCCTTGCTTCTGGGATGGGTCTTAATGCCTTTTTTGCTTATTCTGTAGTCATTGGTATGGGAGTAACCTGGCAGGCAGCACTCGGACTAGTTTTTATTGAAGGTATTATTTTTATAATTTTGAGTGTAACACCAGTCAGAGAAATGATTGTTAATTCAATTCCAATGGCCCTAAAAACTGGTATTAGTGCGGGTATTGGTCTTTTTATTGCATTTATTGGTCTGCAAAATGCTGGCATAGTTGTAAATAGTGATGCTACTCTAGTTGCTATGGGTTCAATTTTTTCTGGGCCTGCTTTAATTGCATTGCTTGGTTTAATTATCACTGGAATTTTACATTCCCGTAAAATCAAAGGTGCATTACTCTGGGGTATTTTAATTTCTACTGCTTTGGGTTGGACAAATGGAGTAACTCCAGCATTCTCTGGTATAGTTGCTATGCCTCAATTTTCAGACTGGTCACAGGTTTTATTTAAACTTGATCTTAGGTCAGTTTTAAATGTTGGTATGATTGGTGTTTTAATGTCATTCTTGTTTGTTGATATGTTTGATACAGCCGGGACACTTGTTGGTGTTAGTCAGCAGGCAGATTATTTAGATGAAAATGGTGACCTTCCCAAAGCCAGTAAAGCACTTTTAGCTGATGCTATTGGTACAACTGGTGGTGCACTTTTTGGTACTTCAACTGTAACAACTTATGTTGAATCTGCTTCTGGTGTAGCAGAAGGTGGTCGAACTGGGTTAACAGGAGTAGTTGTAGCTATCTTATTTTTCTTATCACTATTCTTTAGACCACTTATTGGGATTGTTCCTTCAGCAGCAACAGCTCCAGCATTAATTATTGTAGGTACAATGATGATGTCTAATATAACTAAACTTGACTGGGATGATTTTACTGAAATCTTACCTGCGTTTGTAGCTTTACTTGCCATGCCATTAACTTATTCCATTTCAAATGGTATCGCATTAGGCTTTATCGTTTATCCAGTAATTAAGCTTTTTACAGGTCAAGGTAAAAAAGTACACTGGTTAGTATATGTTCTTGGTGTTTTATTTGTACTTTATTTCGTTACAGTATAAAATAAACATACAGGATAAATGTTAATAATGCTGCTGTCCTGTTTAGGGCAGCAGTTTTTTTCTAAGGAGGTAATATTTTGATTACAGCAATTATTCTTGCTGCAGGGGAAGGTAGTCGGATGGGTAAGCTAAAACAATTGTTACCCTGGGGTGATAAGACAATCATGGATACAGTAATCGATACAGTCAGAAAAGCAAAATATGTTGATCAAATAGTGGTAGTGGTTGGAGCAGAAAAAGAACGAATGAAAAAACATCTTATAGAAAAAAATTATGCAGCTGTGAAAATAGTAGAAAACATTAATTATCAGCAAGGTATGATGTCAAGTGTCCAGACAGGTCTTAAAGTTCTGCCGGAAAGTTGTCAATATATCATGTTTGTGCTAGCTGATAAGCCTTTATTAACAACTGAAATTGTTGAAGAGATAATAGAAGAATTTCTTGCAAAAAAGCCGCCAATAATTTTGCCTATTTATCAAGGGAAAAAAGGACATCCGGTAATAATTAAAAAAGAACTGATAGAAAAAATTATGGAGTTAGAAGGTGAGGGAGGATTGCGACATTTGTTTGAAATTTATCCAGAGAAGATCCATTACTTTCCTTTATCTGACCAGAAAATAACCATAGATATTGATAATCCCAAACAATATGATCGGTATAAACCAGAAATTGATGGGGAGTGAAGCAATTGAAATTAAATTATAAATTGTGGCTAGAAGAAGAAGATCGCCTATTTGGAGATGGTCCCTGTGATATTTTGAAGTTAATTGATCGGCTGGGTTCATTAAGACAAGCAGCAGCTGAGATTAATATGTCCTACAGTCAGGCCTGGAAACTAATAAAAAGTTTAGAAGAAAGATGGGGTTTTAAACTATTAGAAAAACAAGTGGGAGGCAAGACTGGGGGAGGATCTACATTAACTAAAAAAGGCCGTTTGTTAACAGAAACTTTTTCTGCTTTTAGAAAAGAGGCTAGCCAAGAATTAGGAGATTTAGAAAAAAAATATTTTGATCAGGAGTTTAAAAATAAATTAAAAAGAGAACTGTATTAATGATTGTTTTGTCACAAATACTATTTTTAATTCTTTCGTATTAAGCTCCTGTACAAACATTTTATATTTTTGCCTGGAAAAGTTTCTACGATTCTGTTATAATGAAAGTGTTATACTAGGTTAAACATAACGCCATAAAATTTACTTTAAAAAAATAATGATTGAGGTGGTTTAATTGAGAAATATTTATAAAGATATCAAAGTGGCTTTCGATAGTCCCCAAAAAGCTATTGTAGCAACAGTTACTGAAGTGGAAGGTAGTAATTTGGAAAATGTTTTTGGTGAGAAAATAATTATTAAAGAGAATAACGAAATCCAATTTTCCAGTGAAGATTTAAAGAAAATATTTTCAAAAAAGGAACTTATAGATGATTTAGTTGATTATCTTTACTTAGAAGAATCACAAGCAAAGAAAGTTGAATTACCTGAGGGTGAAATTGAGTTATTTTTTGAACCACTACTTGAAAAGTCACGTTTAATAATATTTGGAGCAGGCCATATTGCAAAACCTTTAGCAAAAATTGCCAAGATGATAAATTTCGAAATTACTATAGTAGACGATCGCGATGAGTTTATCAATGCAGATCGTTTTCCTGCAGCTGATTATTTAGAATGCAAATCTTTTGCTGATTTTACGGATGAATTGGAAGTACGGAAAAATGATTACCTAGTTATTGTTACCAGAGGCCATCAATTTGATTATCAGGTATTACGTGATGTAATTAAAAGTCAGGCAGCCTATATTGGCATGATAGGTAGTTCAAGAAAAATTAATCAGGTTTATACCGAATTAAGAGAAACTGATAAATTGTCTGAAGAATTATTGGAAACTGTACATGCACCGATCGGTTTGGAAATTGGGGCAGAAACACCAGAAGAAATAGCAGTTGCTATTGCTGGACAATTAATCAGTGTCAGGAGGGGTAGTAATGCGTAAAGGCATTGTAGGTGCAATAAATGAATATAATGGAGAAGGAGACTATTTAGCCAGGGCCTTTATTGTAAAAGCAAAGAGTTCTTCACCTAGAAATACAGGGACTGAAATGATCATTTATCCTGATGGTTCTACTTCTGGAACAATTGGAGGAGGACGAGATGAAGCAATTATTATGAAAAAAGCACTTGAACTTATGGAGCAAGGTAAGCATGAAAAGATAAGTATAACTTTAACCAGGAAAGAAGCAGCAGAAATAGGTTGGGTCTGTGGTGGAGCTATTGATGTATTTATAGAACTAATACCTGTAGACTAACTTAACAAATAATTATTATTAATGGGAGGATAATTTGATGTTAAAAAAAATTCCTGTGGAAGAAGCAGTTGGTAAGCCAATTGCACATGATATGACACAGATAATCCCCGGGGAAAGTAAGGGTGCTCGCTTTAAAAAAGGTCATAAAGTTCAAGCAGAAGATATAGTAATATTAAAAGATATGGGTAAAGAATCTATCTTTATATATCAACCTGAAGCAGGTGAATTGCATGAAGAAGCAGCAGCATTAAGGATGGTTGCGGCTATTAAAGGGGAAAATATTACGCAAACAGAACCACATGAAGGAAAAATTAATCTTAAAGCTGCTAGCAGAGGACTTCTGAAAGTAGATAAAGAAAGATTATTTGCCGCAAATATGATTGATGATATTTTGATTACTTCTGCCCGGAGTAATCAAGCAGTCGAACTAGATGAAATTATTGCTGGAGTAAGAATTAATCCACTTTTGATTGCTGAAAAATATATTGAAAAGTTAGAGTCAATTGCAGAAGGGAAACCCTTTTTTAATATTCTTCCTTATCAAGAATTAACTGTTGGACTTGTAGTAACAGGTAATGAAGTTTACCATGGCCGTATTGAAGATAAATTCAAGCCAACAATTGAAAAAAAGTGTAAAAAATGGGCGGGTAATCTCATTAAAACTATTTATGTTCCAGATGATCATCAACAAATAACTGCTGCCATTTTAGAATTGAGAGAAGCAGGAGTAGATATTATTATTACTGGTGGCGGTATGTCAGTTGACCCAGATGATAATACTCCAACTGGTATAAAAGGGACTGGTGCAGAGATCGTTAGCTTTGGTGCACCAGTGTTGCCTGGGAATAAACTAATGGTGGCTTATTTAGATCAGATACCAATACTTGGCTTGCCAGCGGCAGTTATTTTTCATGAGCAAACAGTATTTGATCTGGTTTTCCCCAGGACATTAGCAGGTGACAAAATTAGCAGAGAAGATATTGCTGGATTAGGTCATGGGGGCTTGTTGAAAAACAAGACGGGAAGTTGCTGTTGAAGTTGTTGCTGATTTTTGACAAGCTTCTCTTGATTTGATATAATTATTTAAATTTTACAACAATTTATAATAATGGAGGTTGGCTATGCATCCGAAAATATTGATTACATCATTCAAAGTGCCTACAGAAAGAATGGGAGGCCTTTATCAGCTAGAAAATATGAGTTTTACTCAACTCTCACAGGACTATGTGGAAGCAGTTGCATCGGCGGGTGGTTACCCATATGTCTTGCCATATGTAGCTGTCAGAGAGGACTCTTGTCAATTTATGGAAGAGTTACTAGCAGATTTTGACGGAGTTATTTTCCCTGGTGGGAATGATGCTGACCCATCACTTTACAATGCCTATCCCGAAAAAAAAATTGGTAGAGTTGAGCCAAAAAGAGATAGATGGGAATTAAAACTTATGCAAGTCGCTAGTGAAATGGGTAAACCAATACTTGGTATTTGTCGAGGCTTTCAATTGATGAACATTTTTTATGGAGGCTCCTTACATGCAGATATCTGTGAAAGTAAGAGTAAAATTCCCCATATGGCTTTGATGATGCCGAAAGATTATCCAACTCACTTAGTTACGATTAAAGATGGTACAAATCTTTCTAAAATATTTCCAGATCGGTCTGAGATTACTGTCAACAGTTATCACCACCAAGCTATTAATCGCTTAGGGGCTGGTTTGACAGTTAATGGTGTTTCTCCAGATGGGGTAATTGAGTCGATTGAAGATAAAAAATATCCATATTTTTTTGGTGTACAGTGGCATCCAGAAATGATGTTTGCGACTAATTCTTTACATTTAAATATATTTAAAGATTTTGTTGATTTTGCAGCTCAGAATAATGACAATTAAGAGGAGGAAAAGAATGAAAAAAAGATTATTAGCGTTATTACTTGTTTCTCTAATGGCAGTTTCTCTTTTCGGAGGTATAGTGCAGGCAGCTGATAATGATACATTTGTGATGGGAATTGATGATGATATCAGTGATCTCGATCCTGGTAATACCATTATATCTGTGAATGAACGGGTAGCTAGTTTGATTTTTGATGGACTTGTAGAATATGGAGAAAATAATAAAATAGTTCCTGGTATCGCAAAAGAATGGACTATCAGTGAGAATGGTTTAGAATATACTTTTTCATTAAGAAAAGGAGTTAAGTTTCATAATGGTGAAGAATTAATTGCAGAGGATGTTAAATTTACTTATGAAAGAATCTTAGATCCTGAAGCTGGTTCAGGCCTTAAAGCTAAAGTGTCCAAGATTGAAAGTATGGAAGTTATTGACGATTATACAATCAAATTTACTTTAAGTGAACCATATGTACCATTTATATTAGGTATGACTTTTGGTGTTGTTCCTAAAGACTATGTTGAAGAAGTTGGTTCTGAGACACTTTCTCGCAAACCAATTGGTGCTGGACCATTTAAATTAGAAGAATGGGTCTCTGGTACAAGAGTAGTTTTATCAGCATTTAATGATCACTGGAATAAGGTACCCAAATTGAAAAAGGTTATTATAAGACCGATTCCAGAACCTGCGACACAGGCAATGGAACTGCGCAGTGGGGGAATTGATTTAGCTGTTAACCTTGATGTAGGGCAACTTAATTCTTTTGCTAAAAATGAAGATTTCAAATTAAAATCTGCACCTGGTGCAGGTATTAGTTTTATTGGTTTTAACGATAAAATGGCACCATTTGATAACCGGAAATTTAGAGAAGCAATTATTAAAGCTGTGCCTTTTGAGCAAATGATACCGCAAATATATGGTTTATTGGGACAGAAAGCGTATTCTTTTGTACCACCAACTCTCTGGCCCGATTATAGAGAATATTTAAAAGAAAACACTCCGAAATTTTCACCTGAAGAAGCTCAAAAAATGTTTGAAAAATTAAAAGATGATGGAGTTATTCCAGATGACTTCGTTGCGGAAGTGCATGTTGCGAATTCGAGTCCAAGTCAGGTTAAAGTAGCAGAAGCAATGGTTACTGCTTTAACTCAGGCCGGTCTTAAAGCAGAAACCGCAGTTATGGAGTTTGGCACAATGTGGGATAAACTTGGTCGTGGTGAAGTAGGCATTTACATGCTTAGTTTTGTTTCTGACCCAGATCCGGATTACTGGCTCTATCGTTTCTTTAAATCTGATGGTGCATTGAACAAATCATTTTATGAAAATGAAGAGGTTGATAAGTGGTTAGAAGCTGCTCGCCTTACATCAGATCAAGAAGAAAGAGCAGAGTTATATAAAAAGGTGTTAAAACAGACACTTATTGAAGATATGGTTTTTTACACAATGGCACATAAAAATCAAATTTATGTAATGCAGGATAATGTAATGGGTTTGGAACCTGGCAACTCTTTACTGATTCCATTAGTGACACCAACAGCGAATGTTTATAAGGAATAAAGGTTACTCAGATGATGTTGATTAGGTGAGTATGCAAGCAGTGAGAGCTGCTTGCATACTTATTTTTTGATATTGGGGGTGGATAGATGTTTGCTTATATAATCAAGAGACTTCTCTGGATGATACCTGTCTTGATTGGTGTATCATTAATCCTTTTTGGAATTATGCAACTGGTTCCTGGTGATCCAGCCACCATCATGTTAGGTACAAAAGCTACTCCAGAAACAGTTGAGGCATTAAATAAGAAATTTGGTTTTAATAAACCGTTTTATATCCGTTATTTTTTGCTGGTGAAAAATTTTCTTACTGGTGAACTTGATTCAATATACTATCATGCAAAAGTTATAGATATAATAGGGCAAAGGCTTCATGCAACTATTGAGTTAGGAGTGTTATCACTTTTAATTTCAGTTGTGATTGCGATTCCTACGGGAGTAATTGCAGCCGTAAAGAGAAATTCAATATTTGATTTAATTAGTATGTTTTTTGCAACAATTGGTATCTCTGTCCCGTCTTTTTTTACAGGTCTTATATTAATTTATTTATTTTCAGTATTTTTTAAAGTCTTTCCATCATCTGGTTATGGGGGACCAATTTGGACTTGGCAGGGTTTAGAACATATAATTTTACCTGCATTTGCTTTGAGTACCGTTATGATAGCAAGTACAAGTAGATTGACTCGTTCTGCAATGTTGGAAATAATGAAAGAAGACTATTTGGTTACTGCTCGCTCAAAAGGTGTTGCTGAAAAACTGGTTATTCTAAAACATGCTTTTCGTAATGCTTTGATTCCGATCATCACAAATATAGGTAATCAAGTAGCTATGATGTTCGGTGGAGCGATATTGATAGAAACAGTTTTTGCCTGGCCAGGTGTCGGAAGGCTTGCCGTTAAGGCAGTTCAGTATAGAGATCAGCCACTAGTATTTGGGTCAATTTTAATACTTTCCTTTATTTATGTGGTTGTGAATTTGTTGGTTGATTTACTCTATGTTTTTATAAATCCTCGTATCAGTTATGATTGAAATGTCAGGAGGTGGTTCTTTTGAAGAAAAAAATTATAGCAGTTTTTTTGCTAATTATTCAACTTTATATTATACACAAAAATTGGTTTAGCAGAGATAGATTTTGGAATACACTTGATGTCAAGTTTGCTACAGTATTTTCAGTTTTAATTATCTGCTTTTTATTAATGGTTATTTTTAAAGCAGATAAATTTAATTTATTTGCAGGAAATGATCTTGCTCAAAAAACATGGAAAGAATTTAATAAAAGTACTGGTGGGAAAATAGCGGCAATTATTTTATTAATAATAATCTATATTGCATTTATGGCTCCTTTCATTTCACCTTATTCTCCAACTGCTATTGATTATAGTAATATGACCTATGCTGCTCCTTCCTGGGCACATTGGTTTGGTACAGATGATTTTGGACGGGATATATTGGCACGTGTGTTTTATGGTGCACGTATGGCTTTAGGAGTTGGGTTTGCTGCCGTTTTTGTGAACGCTATTCTTGGAGTTTCACTTGGTTTGATCTCTGGATATTATGGGGGTAAAGTTGATCTTATAGTTATGAGATTGGTTGAGATTTGGAACTCGATTCCTTTTATTTTGCTTGCCTTAGCGATTATTTCTGCCTTAGGTAAGGGTATGCTAAATATTATTATAGCTGTTGGTGTTACAGGGTTAATAAACTTTGCTCGGGTAACAAGATCTGTTGTTTTGCAAATTAAAGAAAAAGAGTATGTGCAAGCTGCAAAAGCATTAGGTAGTAGTGATTTTCGCATTTTAACAAAACATGTGCTGCCAAACTCAATCTCATCATTAATTGTTCTGGGAACCCTACGGATTGGCATATCCATTCTAATTGTGGCTGGTTTGAGTTTTCTGGGTTTAGGAGTCCAACCACCAGCCGCTAGCTGGGGCACAATGCTCAAAAGAGGACAGGAATTTTTAATCATGGCACCTTGGATGTCAATTTTTCCGGGGCTTGCTATTATAATTACGGTATTAAGTTTTAATTTACTAGGAGATGCATTAAGAGATGCACTTGATCCAAGACAATTAGATTAACTTTAGGAGGTAAATTTATGGATATTATGGTCGATTTATTTAGTGATACAGGTACAAAGCCAAGCAAAGAGATGAGACAATTTATGGCTGAAGCAGAAGTAGGAGATGAGCAGTTAGGTGAAGATCCAACAGTTAACAGGCTATGTAGTATGGCGGCTGATCTTCTAGGTAAAGAGGAAGCAGTATATTTGCCGTCTGGATTAATGGCCAATCAGATTTCATATGCAGTTCACTGTCAGCCAGGTGATGAAATAATTATGGATAAAACAGCACATCCGGTGCATTATGAAGGAGGCGCAACAGCAGTAATTGCTGGGGCCTCAATTAGGACTGTTCCAGGAGAACATGGCATTTTTTCGCTGACTGACTTAGTCCAGGCTGTCCGCAAAACAGAGTATCATAATCCTTTGACACGTGTTGTGTCAGTAGAGCAGACTTCTAATCTAGGTGGAGGCAGAGTCTGGCCACTAGAAAGAATAGAAGAAGTTACAAAATATGCAAGGGAGAAAGGCTTAAAAACACATATGGATGGAGCTCGCCTATTAAATGCAGTGATAGCTTCGGGAGTACCTGCACGTACTTATGGTCAGTATTTTGATTCAATCTGGTTTGATTTAAGTAAGGGGCTAGGCGCGCCGGTAGGTTCTGTTTTAGCAGGTTCAGCAGAATTTATTGAAGAAGCTCGTTTCTGGAAACAGAGATTAGGTGGTGCGATGAGGCAGGCAGGTATTATTGCGGCAGGCGGTGTTTATGCATTGGAAAATAATGTAGAAAGACTTGCTGATGATCATTTGCATGCACGTAAGTTAGCAGAGGGGATCTCTGAGTTGGCTGGATTGGAGATTGAACTGGATAACGTGGAGACTAATATTGTTTTATTTAAGGTAAAAGATAATCTAACAGAAGAATTTGCTAATCTATTATTAGAAAAGGGAGTTAGAGTTAGTAGTTTAGCCGGATATTTGCGAGCAGTAACTCACCTCGATGTTGGGCAAAAGGACATTGATTTTGCTTTAGAAAAAATTACTGAAACTGCAGGAGAAATATTTAAATAAGTTCTTCCAGTGAATAAAAATAGCTTAGTATCTCAGCAATAACTTCATAAAGATCAGCTGGGATTTCTTCTCCAATATCAAGTTCGGCCAGGATATGTGTTAAATCCTGGTCTTTTTTGATGGGAATATCAAGTTCATTGGCTTTATTAATTATTTTTTCAGCGACTATGCCTTTACCTGAGGCAGTAATTTTGGGTGCAGAATCCTCTTTGCTATAGTTTAAAGCCACCGCTTTTTTAATTTGGTCTCTATTATCATCTGTCATATTTTCACTCCTTAAACACGAAAATCGATGTGTAGTTTGTTTTCTAAATTACTTTCACTAATCTCTTGATTATATAGAATTGGTGATAAAAAACTTGCTGTAGGCTGAGCTTCACTTTTTTGATTATTAAGATGAAAATAGTTAGTGACCTTTAAATTAAAACCTAATTTTTTAAGAGAGTGAGTTAATTTTTCTTGCTGGTTTGCAATTAGTGAGAGAGTTTTTTCTTTGCTAGATCCAAATTTGGCCTGCAGCTCTTCACCTTTCATTTGGACATCTGCCATTATAAGTCCTAATTTTGGAAATTCAAGCATAAAACTAATCCTAAAATTAGCATCTTCTCTATTAGCTAGATGATCTTTTTTTTCTTCCCAAAGTTGCAAATAAAGCGGATTAATTTCTTTGTTTTCAGGAAATATTAATGGAATTTCTAAAGCAAGTAATGGTCTGTGTAACTCACCGGGACGTTCTTGTTGATTTATTAATTGTTGTCCAGATAAAAATCTGATAATTTTTTCTTCATCAACTGTTTTTTGTGTTTGCATATTAAGTTCATTTAAGACACTTTTTATTGCAAGGGGCTGTTTTTTTAAGTTTTCTGCAAGTTTAATTGAAGGAGAGCCTAAGTTAATAATTAATTTTTGGAGCTTTTGATTATTAGCTAAATTATTCTTAATAAGCTCAGTCAAGTTTTCTTCTTTAGAAATATTCATAACTAGATTTGTAATCATTTGTGGGGTAATGGGGAGTTTGTTTTTTGCTAAAAAGGCAAAGGCTTTTAATTCATTTTCTGCAATTTGACTTTCGCTAGTCTGGTTAATCTGACGGTGCAAGAAAGCAACAGCTTTTTCTAAGGTCTCTTGATTTAATGGTACTTTCATCTGTAATAAAATTTTTAGAAGTTGTTGTCTTACATTTTTATCTAAGTTATTGATTAAACTTTTTAATTCGGAAGAAAGGAGATTACTTGTTTTAAGTTCAGGTTCTGAAATTTTATTCTTGTGATTCATAAAATTATTTTTTTTTGTATTACCTTTTGAACGTTGATTTAATTTAAAATTTAGAGGTCCAATCCTATTATCTAAATTAATCTTTTCAAAATCCATCTGCAACCTCCTTTTAGAAATATTTGATAATTTAATTTTATTACTTACCCTACTATTTGTCAATTTACTACAGTAAATGTCTAATTGCTTATTAATCATTGAGTATTCTTTTTTAAATTTATTGATAAAGATTACTACTACTGATATAATGTAATATATTAGCAAAAAACAACTAAAAAGCACTAATAATCTTAAGAAGAGGGGAATGATGTAAATGCTGTGGAAAGACAGTTATAAGTTAGGTGTTGAAGCAGTTGACAGACAACATGAAGAATTGTTTAAAAGGTTACATAAATTTTTGCAGGTTGTCAGAGGAGATGCCGACAAGGCTACCAGGCAGGAAGAGATTGAAAAAACGTTGACCTTTATGGGTGAATATGTAGTTACACATTTTGATTCAGAAGAGGCTATTCAGAAGAAATATAATTACCCCAAAAGAAAAGAACATCATCAAATACATGAAGAGTTTAAAACAGAAGTTGGAGAATTTGCAGAAGAATTTTCTAAAAATCCTAATGATGATGATCTTTTACAGGAATTTAGCGGCAGATTATTGACCTGGTTGATTAGCCATGTCACAGGCGAGGACCAGAAATTAGCTGATTACATAACAAAAGGGGATGATAAATAATGAAAGCAGATTATCTAAACCCTATCTATCAGGCTACCACAAATGTATTAAAAAGCATGTTAAATCTTAATGTGGAAAAAGGTCAATTGGCAGTTAGAGAAGCTTTTGTTTCAACCAAAAAGGCCAATATTAATATTGGAGTTACAGGTGAATTAGAGGGTACTATTTTGTTTAGTTTTTCAGAAGAAATGGCGCTTGCAATGGTGGAAGAAATGGCAGGTATGGAGATGAAAGAACTAGACAAATTTGTTACATCAGCTATTGGTGAGTTGGCAAATATTATTAGCGGGAATGCGATGGCTAATTTTTCAGAAAATAACTATGATTGTGATATTGTGCCACCACAAATTATTATTGGAGCTAGTAAAACTATCTCCACAGCTACAGATCAGGTTCTGTATGTACCTTTACATACTTCTATGGGAGATTTCGATTTAAATATTTCTATTAGAGAAAATTAAAATTAGTTTACAAACAAATTTTAGTAATAATTATAAATGCAATTTGTTTGATTATTTGATAAAATAAGATTGAGAAATTATCAAAATAGTCAAGAGGGGTTGTTTAAATGAAAAGAAGTATTTTTATTTTAACTCTACTGGTCGGTTTGTTAGCCTTTTCGATGGTTGCTATGGCTGCTACACCGCAGCGAGTAGCTTATATTATTAATGGTGGACTTGGTGATCAGTCATTTTATGATTCGGGTCAGGCTGGTATTGAAAAGATTGAGGAAGAGTATGGCATCAAGACAACAACAATCGAATGTAATTTTGATCCAGCAAAATATCAGCAGTCTTTACAGTCTGCAATTCAATGGAATGCTGATGTAATTTTTGTTATTTCTTATGGATTTGAAGATCTATTAAAACAGTATGCAGATATGTATCCAGATAAAATATTTGTTAATATTGATACAGTAGTCACAAATAGTCAAGAAACAATAACAAGTATAGACTTTATTGAAGAAGAAGGAGCTTTTATGTCAGGTATCGTTGCAGGTATCGTTACTAAAAATACCTCTATTCCTGGAGTAAATGCTAAAAAGGTTATTGGGGCTGTTGGTGGAGATGAAGATCCTGTTGTAAATGCTTTTATCTATGGCTATGAGCAAGGTGCAAAATATATTGATCCTGAAATAGAAGTTAAAACTATTTATGCAGGGACCTGGACAGATCCTGTAAAAGGTAAACAGGCAGCTAATCAGCTATATTCACAGGGTGCTGATATTGTCTTCCAGATTGCTTCTTTAACTGGTGCAGGTGTTCTTGAAGCTGCGGCTGAAAATGATCTTTATGCTATTGGGGTTGACTCAAATCAAAATGGCATTCAACCGGGCCATGTAGTTACTTCTGATCTTAAAAATGTGGGAGATGCAATATATAATGTTTATCAAACGATTGTAGAAGGCTCCTTTAAGCAGGGTGAAGTATTAAGATATGGTCTAGCAGAAGGTGGCGTTGGTTTAGCTATTGATGAGCATACTAGAGCAATCCTTTCCCAGGAAATACTTGATCGTGTTAATAAGATTAGAGAAGAAGTAATGGCTGGTAAAATTGAAATTAAATCTTATGAGTAAATAGTGTATAATTAAATATAAATATAACAGAGAGGGGGTTTCCCCTCTTTGCTTTTTATTAGTTGAAAAGAGGTGTATCTTGGCTATGCCTAAAGAATTAATCGAAATAAAAAATTTAGTGAAAATTTATCCACCTGAAACTTTAGCTGTTAACCAGGTAGATCTTATTATCAAAGAAGGTGAGATTCATGCTTTAATTGGTGAGAATGGAGCCGGGAAATCGACGTTGATGAAAGTTTTATATGGAATGATTCCATTTAATAGTGGCTCTATTTATTTAGATAATAAAAAAATTGATTTTAAATCTCCCCGGGAGGCTGTGCAAGCTGGTATTGGGATGGTTCATCAAGAATTTATGCTTATTCATAAATATACAATCTATGAAAATGTGATTCTGGGTGTCGAGCCAACTGCTAAGTTTGGACTTTTAAAACAAAAAGAGTCTAAAAAAAGGGTTCAGAAAATTATTGACAATTATCAGCTTAAACTTAATCCAGATGATCGAATAGAAGATATTTCTGTAGCAGCAAGGCAGAAAGTTGAGATATTGAAACTACTTTATAGAGATGTGGATATCTTAATATTGGATGAGCCAACAGCTGTATTAACGCCTCAGGAGATTGAAGAATTATTTGCCCGTTTAAAAAGTTTAAAAAAAGCAGGGAAAACTATCATTTTTATTAGTCATAAACTTAATGAAGTACTTGAATTAGCGGATAGTGTTACAGTTATGCGACAAGGTAAAAAGGTTGCAACTATGACAAATGAAGGTTTAAGCAAAGCAGATCTAGCTAGAGCAATGGTGGGTCGGGATGTTGTGTTTTCAATTGAGAAAGAAGCAGCACAGCCGGCTGATATTATCTGTCAGATAAAAGATTTAAGTTTTATTGATAATCATAAAAAGAAACGCTTAGACAAGTTGAATTTTACTATTAGAGCAGGAGAAATAGTTGGTATTGCTGGCGTAGAAGGGAATGGACAATTTGAACTTGTTCAGGTAATAAGTGGTTTAATTGATAATTACCAAGGTGAGATAATTATTAATAATAATAGTTTGAAAAAATTATCTATTTTAGAACGCAGAAAGTTATTAGCTTATGTACCACAGGACAGAAAAAATACAGGTAGTGCTCAGGCGCTCAGTTTAATTGAAAATACAATTATGACTCATCACCAGATCAATACTAGATTAACTGGTAAGTTTGATTACTTGCTGAACAAAAAAGCATCCCGGGATCTGACTAGAGAGATTATTGATGATTATCAAGTCCTAAGCTCTGGACCAGCAGCTAAAATTTCTTCATTATCTGGTGGAAACCAGCAAAAATTGATTGTTGGACGAGAATTTGCGATGGCAACAGATTTTATATTACTCGATAATCCAACGCGAGGATTAGATGTAGGTTCAATTGAATTTATTCAGCAACAAATTATAAAAAGTAGGGATCAGGGTACTGCAATACTTTTGATTTCCGCTGATCTGGATGAATTATTCAGTCTTGCTGATAGGCTGGTTGTAATTCATCAAGGTCGAATTACAGCTGAAAAGTTGCCAGAAGCTACTGATAAAGAAGAAATTGGGGAATATATGCTTGGTGCTAGAAGGGATGAGATCAGATGAAAAAACAGATTATTACAAGTTTAATCGGGATATTAATTGCTTTTTTGATTGGTCTCATAATATTAAAGTTACAGAATTATCCGGCTTTAGAAAGTTATAAGCAGTTATTAAATTATAGTCTTTTTTCTCGATTTTCTCTTTTTAGCACATTAAATAAAGCTGCTCCTTTAATTTTAACAGGTCTTTCTGCGGCGATAGCTTTTGGTAGTGGGGCAGTAAATCTAGGTCAAGTAGGACAATTTTTGATAGGAGCGATTAGTGTAACAGTAGCTGGTCTTTTTTTGAATTTACCACCAGTTATTATGCTGCCAACGCTGATTTTAATAGCTCTGCTGGCAGGTGCCTTATATGCCGGAATTGCTGCTTTTTTGAAATTGAAGTTTGGCATGGATGAGTTTATTACAACTTTAATGTTGAATTTTATTGCTCAATTCTTCACATTATATTTAATTACAGGTCCTTTGCTGGACAAGAAAATGTTTTCACCTATGACAGAAGCGATCAATAGATCTGCTTGGTTTCCAAACTTTTCTGGGCTTGATTTTTCTTTCATTTTGGCTTTAATTATACTTGTTGTTATATATTTCATTTGGAACCATACCAAAATGGGTTATGAGTGGAAAGTGATGGGTCAGAATGATCTTTTTGCTCGGACTGGTGGGGTGAAAATTAATAGTAATTATTTAAAAGTTATGCTACTTAGTGGAGCACTTGCATCTCTAGCGGGAGCAATGTTGATTATGGGCGGAGTCCAGCATAGATTTTTAAAAGGTATAGGAGCAAATTATGGTTGGGATGGAGTTATGGTTGCAGTTGTAGCAAATAATGGAGTGATTGGAACTGGACTTTATGCGCTCTTTTTTGCCATGTTACAGACTGGGGCGATGGGTATGGAGCTAGAGACTTCCGTACCGCTGGAATTTGTATTGGTTTTACAGGCAATCACAGTACTATTTGTCGTGGCTAGTCGTGAATCTGCCCACCTATTATTTAACCGTTTGAAAATGTACTTTAAATTACGGGGAATTAAATCAAAAGAGGAGGGGCAGGCTGATGAAACTACTAATTGAATTAATAAGATCAACTATGTTAGCAGCTACACCTATACTTTTGGCCAGCCTAGGTGGAACCTATACATATTATGCAAATATATTTAATATTGCTATGGAAGGCATGATGTTAATTGGTGCTTTTTTTGCTGTATTAGGCAGTTACTTAAGTGGTTCCTGGCTTATTGGTCTGCTGGCAGGTGTTGGTGGGGGATTATTGGCAGCATTAATATTTGTTTTTTTTGCAGTTTATATGAAAACAGATGAGTTTGTAACGGGTATTGCTCTCAATATGTTTGCTTTGGGTGGCACAACCTATCTGTTAAGACAAATTTTTAGTGTAAAAGGAGCTTTTACTTCCAGCAAGATTATTGGCATTCCTTCCTGGGAGATTCCTATCATTGATCAAATTCCTGTACTGGGTAAGTTGTTGAGTGGCTACCCATTTATTGTTTATCTAGCATTGTTGCTAGCTATTTTAGTAGAGATTCATATTTATAAGACAAAGTTTGGTCTACGTCTACGAGCCACAGGTGAGGATGATCAGACAGTTGATTCTGTTGGAATTAATTCTGATCAGATTAAAAGTATCTCCATCATATTATCTGGGGTTTTATCAGGTCTGGGTGGAGTATTTCTTTCCTTAGGATATGTAACTTTATTTGCTGAAAATATGTCAAATGGGAGAGGCTGGATTGCTCTAGCGGTTATTATTTTAACCAGGGGTCGTCCACTTGGGTTATTAATGATGTCATTATTGTTTGGATTCTTTGATGGGCTTGGTCTAACATTGCAGGGTACTATGATACCCTCTCAGATTACTCAGATGGTGCCTTATCTTGCTACTTTAGTAGCTCTATACTTTTATTCAAAAGAGAAAAGACCGAAGGAGGAAAAACCAAATGAAAGCTTGGCAGTATGAACAAGAAAAGAGAAGAAATGCGATACCAGTTGATTTTAAGGAAGAAGAGAGTGATTGGTCAGGTTTTAACGAAATGCAGGCAGCTAGAGATAAAATGCTAGCAATGCTATGGGACAGCAAGGTGCCTGGCTCCAGAGCGCCTGAATCACTATATATTGAGATGGTCCAGGCCTGGTCAAATAGAGGATATAATGTTCAAGAAGCAGAAGCTTTAATTCCGAGAGGTATTCAAGCCTGTAAAGATAAAAATTATCGCAGGTTAGAAGTAATTTCGGCTAGATTAAGAAAAGCTTTAAGAGAAGCCCCTATCAATGATAATCATAGTTATTGGAGTTATGATAATCCTGTTAACTGGAATGAGATCAAAGCTGCAATGCCATATCCGGAACCATTTGCAGAGCCAAAGTTATCCGCAAAAGATCTAGAACGGAAAGTATTAGGGGGCTGGTACGGCCAGATTGCAGGAGGTGCATATGGAACTGCTCTAGAAGGTTATACAGGTGAGGCTATTAATGAAGTATATGGAGATAAATTAAATTATTATGTCAGAGAACCAGAAACCTATAATGATGATATTACTTTTCAAATTGCATTTTTAGCTGCACTTGAAGGAAGAGGAAAAGACTTAACCGCTGATGAAATTGCAGATAAATGGTTAGAACTGATTCCTTTTGGTTGGTCAGCAGAATATATAGCACTTGAAAATTTCAAAAAAGGACTTTATCCACCACTTTCTGGTAATTTTGATAACTTTTTTTCTGAGTGGATTGGGGCACAAATGAGAGGTATGGTTTGTGGTTTTGTAGCTCCTGGTAAACCGATGCAAGCTGCTCGTTTTGCCTATCTGGATGGGATCGTTTCTCATGAGAAAAATGGTGTTTATGGTGAGATCCATTCTGCTGTAATGACGGCTCTGGCTTTTGTCTATCAAGATACGAAAACTATTTTAGAAAAATCAGCAGCATACTTACCTGTAAATAGTGAATTTTACTATTTCATGCAGTTGGCTATGGAAAACGCGATTAAAGAGGAAGACCACCGTACTGCCTGGCAAGCTACCGCAGAACAGTTAAAGAAATATAATTGGATACATACCTATCCGAATTTAGTAGCGGTAGTCTATTCACTTTATTATTGTGATAATAGTTTTGAGAAAGCAATGCGTATTCTGGCAGATTGTGGAATGGATGTAGATTGTAATGCTGGGGAAGTCGGTTCAATTATAGGTGTGATGAACCCGAGTGCTATTCCAAGCAAGTGGACAGAACCATTTGCTGATAGATTGCAGACCTATCTGCCTGGGTTTGAAGATATTTCAATTAAATGGTTAGCTGAATGGACAAGACGTGTAACTCCAGTAGATTAAGATAAATATTATTAATAAACTACCGATTAATTAAAAATTATAATTTTTTGAAAATTTTTAAAAAAATAAAAGGATTTTTTTGTTCAATAACGAAGTATAAAATTAACTGGTAATTACATCATTACATGATTACATATAATCGGAGGCTGCCATGCATATGACATATAATGATATTAGCTTTAGTATAGATAAAGAAAGTCCTGTTCCATTGTATTACCAAATTAAACTTAGTCTCAAAGAAGCAATAGATGATAATTTATTTGATCAGGGTGAGCCAATACTTTCAGAAAGAGAGCTCTGCGAATATTTTGATGTAAGTCGAACTACAATCCGCCAGGCAATAAGAGAATTAGTCAATGAGGGTGTACTAAAAAAGGTTAAGGGAAAAGGAACTTTTGTGCAGTCTCCAAAATTTAATTATGGTTCAATTCAAGATATCGTGACATATTATGACTGGCTCATTAAAAAAGGGTTTACTCCAAAAACAAAAATTTTAAATGTAGATATTATCGAACCAAATAAGATAATTAGTGAAAATTTAAATATATCCAGAGAGGAAAGAGTAATTAAAATAAGGAGATTGAGAATTATTAACCAGGATCCAATTGTAATTATAACTAATTATTTGCCAGAGAAATTATTTCCAGGTCTTGAGAATATAGATTTAGAAGACAAGTCTCTTTATAAAACTATTTCAGGTAGATACAATATTGAACTTGGTAAATCTAAAGTAATGTTTTATCCAGGTTTAGCTGATGAGTATGACAGTAAGTTATTGGAACAAAAAAAGAATAGTCCTATCCAGATAATTGAGACTATTTCATTATCAAAAGAAAAAGAGCCTTTTGACTTTTTTGAGTCCAGGTTCAGGGGTAACTATGGTAAAATATTCGTTGAAATAGAAAGATAAAACTAATAATTTACTAGGATAATAGACAAAGTTTCTTTTAAATTTTTTGAAAATATCTTCTATTATAAATATTTGGGTTTTTAATTAAATTTACTTTTACAGTATTCTTTAATTTTTAGAGTACTGTGAAATTAGTTAGTAAAAGGGGGGATAAACAGGCTAGTTGTTTTTGTTGGCGTATAATAGGTTCTATAAAAGGAGGAAAAATTTATGATGATTAAGACGAAAATGTTCTATGTGCTTAGTCTAGTTTTAATTTTATCTGTTTGTCTTAGTACAGTTGCACTTGCACAAAATTATGATATCGCGGTAATTGTTAAGGCAACTGACTCTGGTTTTTGGCAGAAAGTATTTACTGGTGCAGAAACTGCTGATAAGAAGTTTGATAACTTAACTATTAAAAAATATGGTCCAACCTCTGAAGCAGATATTGCTGAACAGGTTTCTATTTTGGAAAATGTTATTACCAGAAGGCCTGATGCAATTGTAATTGCATCAACAAGTTCTGATGCTACTGTTCCTGCAATTAATAGAGCATATGATATGGGAATAAAAATTATTACAATAGATAATAAAGTTAATACAGACAAAGTTCATTCACATTTAGCAACAGATAACGTAGTAGGAGGAAAGTTAGCTGCAAAAAAATTAGTTGAGTTTATTGAAGCTAATGGAGAGACTCTGGAATCAGGAAAAGTAGGATTAATTAGCGCAATGGCTGGTGTTCAGGTTCTTACAGATAGAGATGAAGGATTTAAGCAGGGTATAGGAGAATATGCACCTGGTTTAGAGATTCTAGAAACTAGATATGTTAATAATCGCATTCCAGAAGCATTGGCAGCTGCTCAGGATATTATTACAAGTAATCCTGATGGCTTAGTTGGATTTTTTGCAGACAATAATCATACTGGTGATGGTGTAGCAAGAGCTATTTCCGAAAGGGATCTAAGTGAAACATTACCTGTAGTAGCTTTTGATGCAGATGAAGAAGAAGTAAGATCACTAGAGGAAGGAAGTATTGACGCCCTGATAGTCCAAGATCCATTTGGTATGGGTTATAAAGGTGTCATGTCTGCAGTTGATGCACTTGAGGGGAAAGAACTCCCAGCTTATGTAGATACTGGTGTTACTGCTGTTACTCGTGAAAATATGAATTCTGATGAGATTCAGCAACTTCTCTTCCCAGAAAAAAGAGCAGAGGCTATTCTTGCTGAATAGAAAAAATAAATAAAATATTATTAATGACCGCCCTTCAATATATAGAATTTGAGGGGCGGTAATTTATAAAAGGATAGGGAGGAAAATTATGCGTTACAACAAAGAAGAGATTGCAAAATCAATTGACCATACTTTTTTAAATTCAGACGGCAGACTAGCTGATATTCGTAAGTTGTGTGCAGAGGCTAAAGAATATAACTTTGCTTCAGTTGCCATTGCACCCTATTTTGTAGAATTAGCTTCTCAGGAGCTAAAAAATACAGATATAAAAGTTGATGTTGCTATTGGATTTCCTCTAGGTTATACAACTACTAAAATTAAAGTAGAAGAAACAAAAGATGCTATTAATAAAGGTGCAACTGAGGTTGACATGATGGTCAATGTTAGTGCTGTTAAAGATGGCAGGTGGGACTATGTAAAAAAAGATATTGCTGCAGTAGCAGAACAAACTAACAAGATGATCTGTAAGGTAATCTTTGAAACCTGTTATTTAAATAACGATGAAATTGTAAAGCTAGCAGAGATCTGTATGGATATCGATGGAGTAGATTATATTAAGACATCAACTGGGTTTGGGCCTGCTGGAGCCAGAATTGAAGATGTGAAATTAATGAAACAAACAGTTGGAGATAGACTCTGTGTCAAGGCATCAGGAGGAATAAGAACTTTAGAAGATTACTTAAAAATGAGAGAAGCAGGTGCAACCAGAATTGGTTCAAGTTCAGGAGTGAAAATAGTTAATGAAATATAAAAATACAGATATTTTTGAAAGGAGGAATAGAATTGGATAAATCGGATTTTGTAGTAAAAATGGAAAATATAAATAAAACATTTCCTGGTGTGCAAGCTTTAAGCAGTGTAAATTTAAAAATCAAAAGAGGAGAGATACATGGGCTTGTAGGAGAAAATGGTGCAGGTAAATCAACTCTACTTAAAATACTGATGGGGGTTCTCCAGAAAGATCAAGGAAGCGGAGATATTTTTTTAAATGGTAAAAAGGTCAACATTACAAATCCAATTGTTGCTGAAAACCATGGTTTATCTGCTGTTTACCAACATATGATGCTTGCTAAAGAACTTACTGTTGGAGAAAATATCTTTTTGGGTCAGCAACCGACTAAGCATGGTATGGTTGATTGGAAAAGAATGTTTAAAGAGACTAGAAAGATTTTAAAAAATTTAAATCTGAATAATATTGATCCCAGAGCTAGAGTAGACGATTTAACAATAGTTCAGCAGGAAATGGTTGCAATTGCTAGAGCATTATCAAGAAATGCTAAAATAATAATTTTTGATGAGCCGACTGCATTATTGGCTGAAGAAGAAACAAAAGAGCTGCACAAGACTATGTTAGATTTAAAAGAAAAAAATGTTTCAATTATTTATGTAAACCATAGACTCGATGAAGTATTTGAAGTTTGTGATCGAGTTACAGTACTTAGAGATGGAAGCTATATTGATACCAAAAATGTAAAAAATGTGACCGAAGATGAAATTATTAACATGATGGTTGGGAGAGAATTGGGTCAATTATATTATAAAGAAGAATTTGAAAAAGGTGAGGTTCTGCTAAAGGTTGAAAATCTTAATAGTGGTAATCGGGTCAAAAATGCTTCATTTACACTGCGAGAGGGAGAAATTTTAGGTTTTTTTGGTTTAGTAGGAGCAGGGAGAACTGAATTAGTCCGTACTATTTTTGGAGCAGACCGAATCGATTCTGGAAAAATAGAGATAAAAAATAAGACTATTAATTTAAGAGCACCAATAAATGCTATTAATAAAGGAGTTGGACTTATTCCTGAGGACCGTCAAACCCAGGGGTTGGCACTACCTCTTTCTGTGCAGGATAATTGCACTTTAGTAAGTTCGAAGTATAGCAGTAAATATGGCATTCTTAATAATAGGGCAGAAGCAAAACTTACTGAACAAAATATTAAGGATCTAGATATTAAGACACCTTCTCGTTATCAACAGGTGAAATATTTAAGTGGAGGAAATCAGCAAAAGGTAGTAATAGCTAAATGGCTAAATATCCATGCAAATATTTTGTTGTTTGATGAATCAACTGTTGGTATTGATATAGGAGCAAAAAAAGAAATTTATAGATTAATGGCCAGTTTATTAGCAGAAAAAAAAGGAATAATTTTTATTTCATCTTATCTGCCAGAGTTATTAGGTGTATGTGATCGTATAGCAGTTATTTCTGAAGGTAAAATTACAGGAATTCTTGACCGAAATGAAGCAACACAAGAAAAATTATTACAATTAGCGACTGTTTAAATAGTATAGTTAATAGTAAAAGGAGGGTGTTTTAAAAGTGAATAACACAGTTGCAGAAAAATTTAATATCAAAAACATTATAAAAAAGAATTTCTCAAAAGCAACTTTATTTATAGTTTTATTTGTGATGTGGGGAGCTTTAACTTTCTTGAGTCCATATTTTTTGACATATAATAATATTTTCAATTTAGTAAGACAAACAGCAGTTATAGCTGTAGTGGCTGCAGGTATGACTTTTGTTATTATATCAGCTGGAATTGACTTATCTGTAGGTTCGATTGTTGGGGTAAGTGGGGTAATTGTCAGTCTGCTTATGGTTAATGGGGTTCCGATTTTTCTTGCTGTTCTTTTAACATTGTTAATTACGGCAAGTATGGGGTTGGTATCAGGGATATTTATATATGAAGGGAATGTGCCCCCTTTTATTGCAACTCTTGGTATGATGAGTGTGGCCCGGGGGATAGCTTTGATGCTTAGTGGAGGTCAGATTATTACTGGTTTACCGGCATCATTTATTCAATTTGCACAACTTGAATTAGTTGGCTTACCAGTTTTATTTGTTGTCTTAATCGTTGTTGCGATTATCTCACACTTTATTTTGACTAGAACACGTTTTGGTAGAAGTATTTATACAATTGGTAGTAGTGATGAAGTTGCAAGGTTATCTGGAATCAATATGAGATTAAATTATTATGCAATCTATATGTTAAATGCTTTCTTATCTGGTGTAGCAGGAATTATGCTTACATCCCGCCTATCTTCTGGTATTCCAACTTCTGGATTAAGTTATGAGTTAGATGCAATTGCAGCAGTTGTTATTGGTGGTGCCAGTCTAAGTGGTGCAGAAGGTACTATTATTGGTACTGTTATAGGTGCATTTATTATGGCAACCCTTAGAAATGGGGGCAATCTTTTAGGTGTTGACCCATTCTGGTTAAGGATAGCTACAGGCATATTAATAGTAGTTGCCGTTCTATTTGATCAAATACGCAAAAAATAATGGGGTGTTACAATTGAGAAAACCAAAAATTACAGTTATTGGTAGTAATATGATGGATCTTATTACAAATATCGAACGGATGCCCTGCGAGGGAGAGACTATTGAGGCGCCAAATTTTGATCTTGGATTTGGTGGGAAAGGTGCAAATCAGGCTATAGCAGCAAACAAAATGGGAGCTAATGTAATTATGTTAACAAAAGTTGGTGACGGCATTTTTGGAAGAGAGGTTATGAAAAATTTTGCAAGTTATGGTATTGATACTACTTTTGTAGAAACAGTAGCTGACACAACTAGTGGTGTAGCTCCAATCTTTGTTGATAGGGAAGGAAAAAACAGAATATTAATTGTGAAAGGTGCTAACGGTCATTTAAAACCAGAGGATATAGATAAAGCTGCCAGTAAAATTAAAGATAGTGATTTTATTTTATTGCAATTAGAAGTGCCGTTAGAAACCGTCTATCATGCTATAGAGTTTGGATATCAAAATAATGTTCCAGTAATACTTAACCCGGCTCCAGCAGCTGAATTAGATTTTAACTATGTAAAGAAGACAAGTGTATTTATTCCCAATGAGACTGAATTACAAACGATTACTGGTATGGCTGTAAATACAATTGAAGAAATAGAAGAAGCTGCAAAGTCATTATTAAGCAAAGAATTAGCTACTATAATTGTAACGATGGGAGCTAAAGGTTCTTTTCTGGTTACTAAAAATGAAGTAGAGTTAATCCCAGCATTTAAAGTTAAACCAAAAGATACTACTGGAGCAGGAGATGCTTTTATCGGTAGCTTTGCAACTTTTTATGCTGAAAAAAATGATATTAAGGAAGCTATGAAAGCAGCAAATCGTTATGCAGCTTTATCTACCTTAAACGTGGGAACACAAAAATCGTTCTATACAAAAGAAGAATATGGAAAGAGTATAATTTAAATTTGTTAAGTGATTGAGAGGTGAAAAAGAGTGGCAAAATACATTATTGCCCATGATTTTGGAACAACTGGGAATAAAGCAACACTTTATGCTGAAACAGGAAAATTATTAAATAGTAAATTCTCTGGATATAAAACGTATTACCCTGAAGTTAACTGGGCAGAGCAGAATCCAAATGATTGGTGGGATGCTGTATGTGAATCTACCCAAAAATTAATCAACGGCAGTAATATTAATAAGGAAGAAGTAGCTGTAATAAGTTTTAGTGGTCAGATGATGGGTTGTTTACCTCTAGATAAGAAAGGAAAACCACTTAGAAAATCAATTATCTGGGCTGATCAGAGAAGTATAAAACAGGCAGAAAAGTTAAAGGAAGAGCTCGGTGAAGAAAAAGTATATCAAATTACAGGGCATAAAATTAGTCCAACTTATTCAGTTGAAAAAATAATTTGGATTAAAGAAAATGAACCCGATATATATAAAAACACCTATAAGTTTGTTCATGCCAAAGATTATATTGTTAATCAACTAACCGGGAAATTTGTTACTGATTATTCTGATGCTTCTGGAATGAATTTATTAGATATTACAAAGAAAAAATGGGCACCTGAAATTATGGAAGTGGCTGGTTTGAGTTATGATAAATTGCCGGAGATCCATAAATCGTTTGATATAGTAGGTGAGGTAACAAAAAAAGTTGCTGATGAAATTGGTCTCAAAGAGGGGACACCTGTAGTTATTGGTTGTGGAGACGGTCCTGCAGCAAGTGTGGGAGCAGGTGTTGTCAGAGAAGGAAATGCGTATAATTATATCGGCTCATCTTCCTGGATCGCTTTAGCCACAAAAAAACCAATTCTTGATCCTGAAAGAAAAACTTTCAACTGGATACATGTTCATCCTGATATGTTTATGCCCTGTGGTACAATGCAAGCTGCCGGGGCATCTTATAATTGGCTCAAAGAAAACATCTGTCTATCAGAACAAAATGCTGCCAATAAAATTGATGTCAGTCCTTATGAATTAATGAATTTATCTGCAGGTGGATCAGAGCCGACTGCTAAGCAGTTAATATTTTTGCCTTATTTATTAGGTGAAAGAAGCCCTCACTGGAATCCCAATGCTAAGGGTGCGTTTGTAGGTTTAACCATAAGGCATAATCGCAAAGATATCATTAGATCAGTTCTGGAAGGGGTAACCTATAACCTCAAGATTATCAGTGAGACTTTTGATAATAAAATTAACTTTTCTAAAATAAGAGTTATTGGGGGAGGAGCAAAAGGTCTTCTCTGGAGAAAAATTATGGCTGATATTTATAATAAAGAAGTTTTAATGCCGAAAATTTTAGAAGAGGCTACATCTTTAGGTGCGGCAGTTGTTGGTGGTGTAGGGGTTGGTATATTTAAAAATATCGAAGTGGCGGAAAAATTAAATCCCGTAATCGATGTTCAGAAACCGGATCTAGGAAATGTTTCTAAATATGAAAAATTTTATCCATTATATAAAGAAACCTATAATGCTCTTGTAGAGATCTATGATAAACTGGCTCAATTTAATTAAAAACTTTGAGGGGAGAGGTTAAATGAAAATTCAGTTAGCTCTTGATGATATAAGTATTGGCAAGGCCCACTGCTTATTAAAGTCATTAGGTGATTATATAGATATAATAGAACTGGGTACCCCATTATTAATGAGACATGGAGCCGATATAATAACAAGATTTAAAGAGAAATATGCAGAGAAAGAAATACTTGCTGATAGTAAAATAGTTGATGCAGGTCAAATGGAGGCAGAAGTTTTTTTTGAAAAAGGAGCAGATATAATTACAGTACTTGGTGGTTGTAGTGACCAGACTTTTATTGGTGCCCAACAAACTACAAGTAATTATAGCGGTAAAATAATGGTAGATCTAATTGATGTTCCAAATAAGGTTCAGAGAGTAAAACAATTGTACAAATTAGGATGTCAGCAAATATGTCTGCATCGGCCCAGTGATCTTACTGGTAAAGCAAATAGAGAACTAGTTGATCGTAGCTTAATAGATTCTAATATTAAAGTAGCAGTGGCTGGTGGAATAAATCCCAACAATTTGCTTCTAATTTTGAGTTATGGAGTTGATATTTTAGTGATAGGTTCAGCAATTACTACCAGTAAAGATCCCGTCCATACTATCAAAAAAATAAATAAGATTATTAGTGCTTATCAATAAAAGGAGGATTAAGTTATGAATTATAAAGAATTAGGCAATTCTGGGATGAATGTTTCCGTAATTGGCTTCGGCTGTTGGGCAGCTGGTAATGATTGGACTGGAACCAATGATGAAAAATCAATTAGGGCAATGAGAGAAGCCATTAAATGTGGTATAAATTTTTTTGATGTTGCCCCTGTCTATGGGTTTGGTCATGCAGAAAAAGTACTGGGAAAAGCGCTTGGTCAGCAGCGGAAAGATGTCTTTATTGCAACAAAATGTGGTTTGCGCTGGGATGATGAGAAAAATATAAAGCGTAATCTTACCCGTGAAAGTATTTTAGAGGAGATCGAGATTAGTCTTTCAAGATTAAATACAGATTATGTTGATCTCTATCAAATCCACTGGCCAGATCCGAATACTCCTCTTAAAGAGACAATGACAACTTTAGCCGAATTAAAAGAACAAGGAAAAATCAGGAATATAGGTGTAAGTAATTTTTCGATTCCTTTATTGGAAGAAGCCAGTAAATATGTTGAAGTAGTAAGTAATCAAGTTTTATTTAATATGATTGAAAGAAATGCAGATAGTTATCATGGACTTCCTCTTACATATCGTACAGAATCAGAAATCTTACCCTATTGTGAAGAAAACAATATCGGGGTGATTCCTTATAGTCCTCTATGTCAGGGATTATTAACAGATGGTTTTTCTATGGAAAAAGTAGAAAGAGGAGATATGCGTTGTGCCAATCCGCAGCTTCGTGGAAAGAAACTCAAAAATAATCTTAAGTTTGCGGAAGAATTAAGTAATATAGCTGCCAGGTCAAAAAAACCTATGGTGCAGCTTGTAATGCACTGGCTAATTAGTCAAAAAGCAATTACTACTATCATTGCTTCTTCAATTAGTGAAAAAGAAGTAAGAGAAAATGTGGCAACTTTAGATTGGACTCCAGATACTGAGTTATTAGCAGAAGTTGATCAATTAATTAAAAGATGTTGTGAATGATATGAGTCCCCTTTCTCCAGTTGAAATAATAAAAGAGATCGAAAGTGCTGTTAAAAAATTGACAGAGAATGATTTTAATAAGATTGGCAGTTATATTAATTTTACAGAAAAAATTTATATTACAGGTCAGGGTCGTTCAGGGTTAGTTGCAAAAATGTTCGCCATGAGATTAACCCATTTAGGTTATACTGCGTTTGTGGTTGGGGATGCGACAACCCCAGCCATTGGTGAGAATGATCTCTTAATAGCTTGTTCTGGTTCTGGAAAAACAAGAAAAGTATTAATGGATTGTGAAACAGCTCAAAAAGTAAAAGCTGATGTAATAGCATTTACTGCTGAGAAAAACTCAGATTTAGTAAAAATTTCAGATGAGTATTTATTAATTCCTACTTCTAAAACAAACAGTCTTACTGTTCAATATGGGGGAACTTTATTTGAGCAGTCTTTACTCATTGTATTAGACAGTTTTTCGGGCTATCTTCAATCTATTAAAGGAACTTCTCATCAAGAGATGGATGAGCGTCATACAAATCTAGAATAATTTTAGGAGGATTCATTATGAAACGAAAAGGAATTTTAAACCGTGAGATAAGCAGAATTATTGCAGGTATGGGTCATGGACAGAAATTGATTGTATCAGATGCAGGATTCCCAATACCTGAGGATGCTGATTGTGTTGACCTTGCTATAAAAAAAGGCTTACCAGACTTGCCGACTGTTTTAAAAATAATAACAGAAGAGTTTATCAGTGAAAAAGTGATGTTTGCTGAAGATGTCATTTCAAACAATCAACCATTATATAAAAATTTGCAGGAGATATTTAAGGACTCTGAACTTGAAGCAATACCCCATGAGCGAATCATGAACGAAATTGCATATGAGGCAAAAGCAATTATTAGAACCGGTGACTACAACCCTTGGGGAAACATCGTTCTGGTTGCAGGAACTGATCCGTATGCCTGGTTTGAAAAGGACGGTTTAAAGATGCCCGAATTCTATAAAAAAAGAATTAAAGATATTGAAAATGCTGAGAGAAGAGATATGTTCTATAAAGGATAGGATTCGTTAAAAGAAATGGGGGATAATTATGGAGTATTATATTGATAGTGGGAATTTAACAAAAATAAAAGAATTAATAAACTGGCTTCCAATTGATGGAGTTACTATCAATCCTTCCTTAGTATCATTAGAAAGAAAAAGATTGTTTAGTTTAATCGAAGAAATCCTTACAGTATGCGATGGTAGAGTCCATGTACAGGTACTAGCAAATAGTGAAAAAGATATTATTGAAGAAACATTAAAATTACATTCTTTCTCTGAGAGAATAATAGTAAAAATACCTGTTAGTAAGGTAGGACTGGCAGCGATTAAAAAAATTGATACAGAAGAAATAGATATTACTGCAACAGCTGTTTTTGGAGTTTCACAAGCACTGGCAGCAGCAAAGTGTGGAGCAAAATATATTGCTCCTTATGTTAGCAGGTTAGATAAAATCGAACAATCCGGCGTAAAACTGGTAGAAGAGATAAAGAAGACTATTGATGCTGCAGGTTATTCAAGTAAAATTATTGCTGCAAGCATAAAAAATGCTAATCAGGTCAAAGAACTATTAAAGTTGGGTATTGAGTCAATAACTTTGAGTCCTGAAATATTAGTTCAAGCCCATACCCACTTTCTAACTGATAAAGCTATTGAAATGTTTGAAGAAGATTGGTTAAGAGAATACAATACTTTGAGTATTGAAGCTGATTTAAAAAGCTAATCAGAAGGAGGTTTTAAGTTTATGAAGGCTGTGAGGATGACTTCTCTAAAAAAACTGGAACTTGTCAATATTGCAAAGCCGGAGCCCCAGGCAGGAGAAGTGGTAGTAAAAATTATGGCAGGTGGAATATGTGGGACAGATTTACATATATTCAGTAAAAAAGAAGCATTTGACCACTATTTAGGCCATGAAATAACTGGGAAAGTTGTTGAAAATAATTCTAAAGCAGGCCATATAAAAGTTGGAGATAAGGTAGTTATCGATAATGCAACAAATTGTGGAGTCTGTCGATTCTGTAAAAATGGCCAACCAGAGTTCTGCCAGGATATGTACAATTTATTAATGGAAGAGAAAATAAGTTTTCAGGAGTATGTTGCTGTTCCGGCGAGAAGTGTCTATCCTTTTAAAGAGCTTTCCTATAAAGAAGCGGCATTAGCTGAGCCGCTTACAGTTGCTCTTGAAATGCTTGAGACTGCCCAGGTAAAAGAAGGGCAGGATATTATGATTTTTGGACCAGGCCCAATTGGTTTAATGGCTGCTGCAGTTGCTGAACATATAGGGGTCAATAGTATCTATCTTACTGGACACAGCCATAGTGTAAAAAGATTTGCGCTGGCCCAAAAAATAGGTGTTGACAGCATTATAGAGGTTGATAATGAAGATGTAGTAGAATTTTGTATGAATGAGGGACTTCAACTGGATAGAGTTTTAATAACTGCTCCACCATATACACTCAAGGATGCAGTTGAAATTACTAGATTTGGGGGAATTATTACTTATATTGGCTTTAGTTTTGATGGAAGTCAAAATGTAACTTTAAATTATAATGATATTCATTTTAAAAAATTACAGATCAGGGCTACTCATGCTATACCTAACAGATTCTATCCAGAGGCTTTAAAGTTGATAGAAAATAATATCATTAAATATAGTGACTTTGTACTCGATGAATATCTGCTTAAGGATGTACAGACAGCTTTTGAAAATGCCTTAAATAATGAAACAATTAAAACTATGATTTTACTTAAATGATATTTCGTTTAGGGGGGTAAAAAAATGGGGAACAGATTAGTTGGTGAGTTGCCTAAAATAGGTATAAGACCAGCAATAGATGGTCGACGCAAAGGAATAAGAGAATCACTGGAAGCTCAAACAATGAAGATGGCCAGGAAAGCAAAAAAATTCTTAGAGAAAAATATAAGACATGCCAGTGGAGAACCGTTAAAATGTGTAATTGCAGATAGATGTATCGGTGGAGTAGCCGAGGCAGCTCAGACCGCAGAAAAATTTATTAAAGAAGGTGTAGGGGTTTCCCTTACTGTTACACCCTGTTGGTGTTATGGTTCTGAAACAATGGATATGGATCCTCATATTCCTAAAGCTATCTGGGGATTTAATGGAACTGAAAGACCAGGAGCCGTTTATCTGAGTGCAGTACTGGCTGCGCATAATCAGAAAGGTTTACCTGCCTTTGGCATCTACGGAAGAGATGTACAGGATCTTGAAGATGAAACAATTCCCGAAGATGTAAAAGAAAAACTATTATTATTTGCAAAAGCAGGATTAGCTGTTGCTACAATAAAAAATAAATCTTATTTATCAATTGGTTCAGTATCAATGGGAATTGCTGGGTCGATGGTAAAAGAGAGATTTTTTCAAAAATACCTTGGCATGAGAAATGAATATGTAGATATGTCAGAAATAACTCGTAGAATTAATGAAAATATCTATGATGAAAAGGAATATCAAAAGGCAATAGAGTGGGTTAAAGAAAATTGTATTGAAGGCAAAGATAACAATCCCGAAAAAATACAGCTAAGCAGAGAAGAAAAGGATAAAAAATGGGAATTTGTCGTTAAAATGACTTTAATTGCTCGAGATCTAATGATTGGAAACGAAAAATTTGGCAAAACTATTTTAGGAGAGGAAGCGTTGGGACATAATGCTATCACAGCAGGTTTCCAGGGGCAGCGCCAGTGGACAGATCATTTTCCTAATGGAGATTTTATGGAGGCAATTTTAAATTCTTCATTTGATTGGAATGGAAAAAGAGAACCATTTGTTATGGCAACTGAAAATGACAGTTTAAATGCTGTACCAATGCTTTTTGGTCATCTATTAACAAATACTGCTCAGATTTTTGCAGATGTTCGTACTTACTGGAGTCCAGAAGCTGTTCAGAGGGTCACCAATTATGAATTGAATGGTAGGGCAGAACATGGAATAATTCATCTTATTAATTCTGGTTCAGCAACCCTGGATGGTACAGGTCAGCAAAAAAAAGATGGTAATCCAGTTATGAAACCATACTGGGAACTTACTGAAACAGATATTAAAGATTGCCTGAAAGCAACTACCTGGCGCCCTGCAAATTTAGAATATTTTAGGGGTGGAGGATTCTCATCGCAGTTTGTTACAGAAGGTGGCATGCCTTTAACAATGTCAAGGATAAATATTATTGATGGTCTGGGTCCTGTGTTGCAAATAGCGGAAGGTTATTCGATTACTTTACCGGAAGAAGTGCATCGGGTATTAGATCAAAGAACAGACCCAACCTGGCCGACCACCTGGTTTGCCCCAATCCTTACTGGTAAAGGGAGTTTTAAAGATGTCTATACGGTAATGAATAGTTGGGGAGCGAATCATGGCGCTATAAGTTATGGACATATTGGTGATAAATTGATAACTCTAGCTTCAATGCTGAGAATTCCTGTGAATATGCATAATATTTCAGATAATAGAATATATAGGCCTGACTATTGGAAGGCTTTTGGCACGAATGATTTAGAAGGTGCAGATTTTAGAGCATGTGATAATTTGGGCGCACTTTATGATTAAGATTAAGTTAATTATTTTTGACAATATAAAAATTTAAGTATATAATAGCAATAGTTTAGATACTTTTAAACTGGTACTGAGAGACCGGGAAGGTATTAAAAAATGCTAGATAAAATTATTTCTAGCTCATACCTTTGCAATTAAACCTTTCCGTTCTCTAGTAGGAAAGGTTATTTTTTTGTCCAGACAATTATTTTACCTTTAATCTTGGTCCAGAGAGGCTAAAAAGGGAGGAAAAAAGATGTTAAAAGGAAGAAGTTTAATTGAGCCAGGTGATTTATCGCTGGAAGAATTGCAAGAGATTTTTGAATTAAGTGAAGAAATTGTTGAAACACCTGCTGCTTTTAAAGAAGTCTGTAAGGGTAAAATTTTGGGTTCATTATTTTATGAGCCCTCTACCAGAACTAGACTTAGCTTTGAAGCAGCCATGTACAGATTGGGAGGACAAGTAATTGGCTTCTCAGAGGCCAGTAGTTCATCAGTATCCAAAGGCGAGAGTATTGGTGATACTATTAAGACTATTGGTTGTTATGCAGATATCGCTGTGATGCGCCATCCAAAAGAAGGAGCTCCAAAACTCGCTTCCAAGTATGCTAACTTTCCTGTTATTAATGCTGGAGATGGAGGTCACCAACACCCAACTCAGACCCTGACTGATCTCTTAACAATCTATCTGCTCAAAAACAATTTTTTAAATCTCAAAATTGGATTATGTGGTGATCTTAAATTTGGTAGAACTGTTCACTCTTTAGTTAAAGCTATGTCGCGTTACCATGGTGTAGAATTCTATTTTATCTCCCCACCTGAATTATTAATTCCTGAGTATATCAAAGCTGAATTAGAGCAAAAATCATATTTTGAGACCACTGAATTAACAGAAGTGCTTCCAGAGCTTGATATTCTCTATATGACCCGAGTTCAGCGAGAAAGATTTATCAGTGAAGAAGAATATTTACGCTTAAGGGATAGCTATATACTGGATAAAAAGAAACTCAATAAAGCAAAAAAAGAGATGATAGTTATGCATCCCTTGCCTAGAGTGAGTGAGATTTCCGAAGAGGTTGATGCTGACCCAAGGGCAGTCTATTTTGATCAGGCCCGTTATGGAATGTTTGTTAGAATGGCTCTAATAATGAAATTATTGGGGGTAGAGATAGATGCTTAATGTAAATATTATCAAAAAAGGAATAGTTATTGATCATATTAAAGCAGGCAGTGGTTATAAGATTTTTAAGGAATTAAAATTACACCGGGCTGAACATTCAGTAGCCCTTCTCAAAAATGTAATGTCAGATAAAATGAATAGCAAAGACTTAATTAAGATTGAAAATGAAATAGATTTAAACCTGGATATTCTGGGAATTATTGCCCCAGATACAACTGTCAATATTATCGAAGAGGGAAATATAGTTAGAAAGATTGCTGTTCCATTACCTGATAAGGTTAAAGGAACACTTAGCTGTAAGAACCCTGCTTGTGTTTCTACAATTGAAAATATAGAAAATGTTGAATTTACTCTGGTCGATTCAGGGAATAAGAAGTATAAGTGTGAATTCTGTGACTCTTGGACAACCCTGTAAGGAGTGGTTAAAAATTAATCTATTGATTAAAAATGTTGAAATCACTGATGCAGAGAAAAAGACAGCGGGTCATGTCTTAATAAAAGATGGATATATTATAAATGTAATCTCTGGAAGAAAAATTCCGCCTGGATTAGAAGAAAGACTGATAAAAGAAAGCATTCAGATCATAGATGGGAAAGGCTTAACATTAATGCCATCTTTTGTAGACATGCATACCCATCTTCGAGATCCGGGCGATACTCAGCAAGAAGATCTGGTATCAGGTCAGAGGGCTGCCCTTAAAGGGGGATATACGTCTTTATGCACCATGGCAAATACTTCTCCTTGCTGTGATAGTAAAGATATAATCGAGTATATTCAAACTAAGTCCAAAAAATTGAACCTCTGTGATATCTATCAGATCTCTAGCCTGAGCAAAGGCTTAAGGGGGAAGGAAACGGTCAATATTGATGAGATGCTTAATTTTACAAAGCTCTTTTCAGATGATGGCAAAACTATTTTAGATGAAAAATTTATGGAAAAGTCTTTACGTCTTTCTGAGGAAAAAGACTTTATGATTATGACTCACTCTCAGCCAGAGGTTGAGATTGTAAAAAGAGATCTAAATCTACTAAAAGAAAACGGCGGAAAGTTGCATATCTGCCATATTAGTAAAGCTAAAACACTGCAGTTAATTAAAAGATATAAGGATAAGGGGCTTTGCTTCAGTGGTGAAGTAACACCACACCACCTATATGCCTATGGATTAAACTACAAGGTTAATCCTCCTTTCCGAACTGCCGAGGATGTAGAGGCACTGATTGTAGGGCTAAAACGTGGATATATTGATATTATAGCAACTGATCATGCTCCACATACTGAGCTGGATAAAAAACATGGTGCACCGGGGATTTCTTCAATTGAAATTGCTTTCTCTTTAGTAAATACAGTTTTTTTAGACTATGGACTTGATTTACAGTTTTTGAGTCGAGTTATGAGCTATAATCCAGCCAAGCTATTGGGACGCAAATCTGGTCTAATTAAAGAGGGGTTTAAGGGAGATGTGGTGTTGGTAGACCCAACAGAAAAATATGAGATTAGACCAACTGGTTTTTTATCAAAAGGTAAAAATAGCCCCTTTGCGGGAGAGATAGTACAGGGGAAGGTCAAAATGACAATTCGTGCAGGCCAAATTCTCTATCTAAACTAAGGAGTGAATTCACTTGATAATTGATAGACTATATCAGGAAGCAGTTAAAAAAGGTCCTATTTGTGTCGGTCTAGATACACGCTTAGAATACTTGCCGGAATATATTAAACAAGCTAATCTGAAGCTTGAAGAGAAGATATTTGAATTTAATCGTAAGATTATTGATGCTACTTTGGATGATGTAGCCTGTTACAAATTACAGATTGCCTGTTATGAAGCACTTGGCCTGGCAGGTCTGATTGCTTATGCAAAAACACTAAAATATATTAGAAAAAATGGGAAAATAGTAATAGCAGATATTAAACGAGGAGATATTTCTTCAACAGCAGAACTATATGCCGAAGCTCATTTTTCAGGTGATTTTGAGGCTGATTTTATCACAGTAAATCCCTATTTGGGTAGAGATGCGATAAAACCATATTTTAAATACCTAAATAGGGGAGAAAAGGGTTTATTTGTCTTGATGCGAACTTCAAATCCCGGCTCAGAAGATTTTCAGGATCTAATAGTAGAGGATGAACCCCTATATCTTCATGTTGCCAGAAAAATTAAAGAATGGGGCCAGGAGTTTAAAGGTGAAGCAGGTTACAGTTTAATTGGTGGAGTAGTTGGATTAACCTATCCCCAGGAATTCATGGAGATCAAAAATAATACTGCTGACACTTTTTACTTGATTCCTGGTTATGGTGCTCAGGGTGGAACCGGTCAAGATCTCGCGCGGATTCTCCAGGATGAGATCTGTGCAGTTGTTAATTCATCCCGAGGAATTATTACAGCACATCAGGGAGTAGATGAAAGTGAAAATTTTGCTCAAGTAAGCAGAGAACAGGTTCTCAAGATGAAAGAAGATATACTACAATGGCTGAAATAATTTCTAATGTTCAACTTAGTCGTGGTATCTATCTAATGAAAGTAAGGGGTCAATTCCAAGGGAAGATGGGCCAGTTTTATATGATTAGAGCCTGGGATAAAGATCCTGTGCTCTCAAGACCCTTAAGTATTTACAGTTTGGAAGAAAACAGCATTAGTTTTCTTTATCAGGTAAAAGGAAAAGGGACTACTATTTTTAGTAAGTTAAATCCAAAGGAAGAAATTAAGTTAGTTGGGCCTTATGGTAATGGTTTTCCCTTAGTAAAAGGAAGGGTTGCTTTGCTTGGAGGAGGAATGGGCGCAGCCCCCCTTTACCTGGCGGGTCAGACTTTAAAGCAGCAAAAAGGTTTAGAAAAATTAGATATCTACCTTGGTTTTCAAAAAAGAGCCTTTTTAAAAAATGAGTTTAATAAAATAGCCGATAGATTAGTTATTGATATTGGTGGATTAATAACTGAAAGAATAGAGGTTGACCAGTATGATTATATCTTGACCTGTGGGCCGGATGCGATGATGCAAGCATTAATCCGTAAAACAGAAGGTAGTAAAGCTAAGGTTTATCTATCGATTGAAAAAAGGATGGCTTGTGGGATGGGAACTTGCTTAGTTTGCACCTGCAAAAGTAGAAAAGGTAATATCAAGGTCTGTAAAGATGGACCAGTTTTTCGAGGAAGTGATATCTATGATGAATAAGTTTAATGATCAATTAAGAGTTGATTTTGCCGGGGTTAATTTTAAAAACCCAATTATCCTTTCATCAGGAACAGCTGGTTTTGGTCAGGAGCTTAATGATGTTTATAATATTGAACTCCTGGGAGGGTTAAGTACTAAAGGATTAACTCTGAGGCAGAGGTCTGGCAATGTTGGTACTAGAATTTGGGAGACTCCAGCTGGAATTATGAATAGTATCGGTTTAGAAAACCCTGGTATCAGAAAATTTATAGAGCAAGAACTTGATTTTTTAGAAAAAATAGATCTGGTTAATATCGTAAATATTGGTGGATCTACTTTAGAAGATTATATAGAAACTGTTAAGATAGTTTCAGAACTAAAGGTAGATATGATTGAACTTAATATCTCCTGTCCTAATTTAAAAAAAGGTGGGATGTCTTTTGGTATCAAGGCAAAGACTGCAGCTAAAATCACCAGAGAAATTAGAAAGATTACTGACTTACCACTAGTCGTCAAATTATCACCCCAGGCCAGAAATATTTCTGAAGTTGCCCTTGCATGTCAAGGAGCTGGGGCAGATGGTCTATCTCTGGTTAATACTTTTAAAGCTATGGCAATTGATATTGAGGCAAAAAAACCAGTCTTTGAAAATATTTATGCTGGCCTATCCGGACCTGCTATCAAGCCAATTGCACTAAGGATGGTTCATGAAGTCTGTCAGGCTGTTGAGATTCCTGTGATGGGGGTAGGCGGAATAAGCAGCTGGCAGGATGCAGTTGAATATATCATGGCTGGGGCCAGTCTAGTCCAGATTGGTACTGCCAATTTTATTAACCCCAGGGCTGGACTCGAAATACTGAAGGGACTTAATAATTATTTTGAAAAAAATAAAATAGAGTCTATTAACCAAATTAGAGGCATTATATAAGGAGAGGATTACAAGGATGAATAGAGAAGATATTCTAGGTATTTTAAAGGAATCAGGGGCATTGCTGGAAGGACATTTTTTGCTCTCGTCAGGTAAACATAGTAATAGATATGTCCAGTGTGCTCAGGTCTTACGTTATCCTCATTATGCAGAATTAGTTCTTAGAAATGTAGTTAAACAACTAAAAGATTTAGAGATAGATCTTTTAGTTGGACCGGCCATGGGTGGAGTTATCGTCTCTTATGAGATGGGGCGACAATTAAATAAGGAATCAATTTTTGTGGAAAGAAAAGACAAGCAACTGAAGATTAGAAGAGGATTTGAAATAAGGAATGAAGATCGTGTTTTGATTACCGAGGATGTTATAACTACTGGCAAATCAGTTCTGGAAACTAAAAATTTAATTGAAAGAGCTGGTGCTAATGTTATCGGTGTGAGCTGTATCGTAGATAGAACAGGTGGGAAGGTGGATCTTGGTATCCCAATCTATAGTGCAGTTCAATTAATAATAAGTAGTTTCGAAGCAACTGACTGTCCCTATTGCACAAAAGGGACTCCGCTAGTAAAACCTGGCAGTAGAAATATAGCATAAATTATTTATAGGAAAAGGGAGGCAAATTTAATTATATGAAAGAAGAAATGAAAGTTAAAAAAGAAGTAATTGATGCAGATGGCATAAGAAGGGCTATCATTAGAATTGCCCATGAAATTTTGGAGAAGAACAAGGGAACTGAAGATTTGCTATTGGTTGGTATTAGAACAAGAGGAATTCCTATGGCAGAAAGAATTGCTGCAAAAATAAAAGAATTTGAGAATGTGGAGATAATGACTGGTAGCTTAGATATTACACTTTATCGAGATGACCTTTCCAAAAAATCTGAGCAACCTATTGTTCATCGAACCGAAATTCCATGTGATATTAATGATAAAAAAGTAGTACTTGTTGATGATGTTTTATTTACAGGTAGGTCTGTAAGAGCAGCACTTGATGCGCTGATTGATCTAGGTAGACCACAACAGATTCAGCTTGCTATTATGATAGATAGAGGTCATAGAGAACTTCCGATAAGAGCGGATTTTGTTGGAAAAAATATTCCTACATCTTTATCAGAAGTTGTTAAGGTCAAATTTGCTGAAACAGATGGAAATGATTCAGTCTTGTTGTTTGATAAGGAATAAAGAATATTATCCAAAAATAGTTAATTGAATAGAGAAGACCTATAACAATTTAATAAAGAAAAAAATAAAACAGAGCTGTTTGTTGTAAGAATTTATGATTTCTACAACAAACAGCATTTTTTTTGATTTAAAGCTTGCTTAAATATTTTGAATATTGTATAATATAATTACTGAAAACGTTTCCGGCAACGATTACGAAAATAGAGGAATGGTGTTTTATTATGGCAGTTACTATTAAAGATGTCGCAAAACAAGCTGGTGTTTCAGTCACTACTGTGTCTCGTGTGCTGAATAATAAGCCAGATGTAAGTCCGAAAACAAGAGATAAAATTCTAGAAATTATTGATGAATTAGGCTATAATCCCAATGGAGTTGCTAGAGGATTGGTTATGCAGCGAACCTTTACTCTGGGTCTGATTATACCAGATATTAGTAACCCGTTTTTTCCAGAGGTGGCCCGTGCCATTGAAGATAAAGCACAAAAATTAGGTTATTCTGTTATATTTTATAATACAGATAATCATCCTGAAAATGAAAAAAAAGCAATTGACCTTTTATGTAGTAAACAGGTTGATGGTTTGATAGTTTCTTTATCACTGGGTAATGGAGAACTTTTGCAAAAGCTACAAAAGAAAAATTTTCCTGTAGTTCAGATTGACCGCTCTGTACCAGGTAGTGATTATCCAGCTGTAATGATAGATAATAAAAAATCATCATTTGAAATAGTCGAATATTTAATTAATGCAGGTCACCAAAGGATTGCTCATATCACGGGTGATCTTCATACGGCAACCGCTCGCGACCGTCTGGCGGGTTATCAGCAAGCTTTAGAAAAGGCTGATTTAAAGGTTAATGATAAATTAATAATAAATGGTGATTACAGTAAGGATAGTGGCTGGCAGGCAATGAATTATTTATTACAATTACCTAAAAAACCGACTGCAGTATTTGCAGCGAATGATTTAATGGCAATTGGCGCTTACAGTGCTGCTTTTTCTGCTGATTATCAGATACCAGAAGATATTTCTGTGGTTGGCCATGATGATATCGATGTAGCTTCCGTTATCAGACCGGAATTAACTACGATTAAACAGCCTAAATATGTTTTAGGTGAAATGGCAGTTGATTTATTGGTGCAGATGATTGAAGAGAAGTCTAAAATTTTAAAGAGTGACAAAATATTAAAAGCAGATCTAATAATTAGAAAATCAGTAAAGAGATTTTAAGGTTTGGAGGTTTGTGATGAATAATAACATACTTGTAGTTGGTAGCATGAATATGGATCTTGTGGTTGAAACAGAACGGATGCCTTTAGCAGGTGAAACATTATTAGGAAAGTCATTTAATAAATATCCTGGAGGCAAAGGGGCAAATCAGGCCGTTGCGGCTGCTAAACTTGATAGTAATGTAAGTTTTATTGGAGCATGTGGTAAAGATGAATATGGTAAACTTTTATCTGAGCAATTATTAAAAAATGGTGTAAATTTAGACGTTGTAGAAACAAAAAAAGTTGGTACAGGAGTAGCCATTATTTTAGTTGAAGATGATGGTGAAAATAGAATAATTATAAATAGTGGGGCAAATAGCGAACTAACTCCAGAAATCATTAATAACACAAAAGAGTTATTTAAAAAATCGGATTATCTGTTGTTGCAACTTGAAATACCTCTTGAAACAACAATAAGGGCTATTGAATTAGGAGTACAGTATAATTTAACAATTATCCTTGATCCAGCTCCTGCAGTTAAATTACCTTATCATTTATATGAAAAGATAGATTATATTGTTCCAAATCAATTAGAAATCGATTTTTTAACACCAAGTTATTTGGAAACAGAAGATAAACAAGTAGAGTGGTTATTAAATAAAGGAGTTAAAAACATACTTTTAACGAAAGGCGCAGGTGGTGTTACATATTATAGTTCAAATAAAGTAGAAGGTTATAAAGCAATAAAAGTCAAAGTTGTAGATTCGACTGCAGCTGGGGATACATTTGTTGGAGCTTTTTGTAGTGCTTTATCTAGAGGTTATGAATTAAATAATGCAATATTATTTGCTAATTTGGCTGCAGCATTTTCTGTGACTAAATTTGGTGCACAAAGCTCTATTCCAAACTTAAAAGATATAAAAGAATTTTCTAAAAAATATGTTATTAACTTAAAATTTGAGGTGTAAAAATGTATGAAAATAGGATGGTAGGCGATAAAACAATTGACCAAATTAAATTGCTTCTTCCTGCGTTTATTCCTGTATTGATTCTTTCTGTTTTTCCACTTTTGAGAGGTATATTTTTGGGTTTTACAGACTATACCCTAGGTACTGAAGCTAACTTTAACGGTATAGAAAATTATGTATATATGATGCAGGATAGTTATTTTTGGCAATCATTTAAAGTGGGTTTTCTTTGGACAATAGCAGTAACGGGAGGGCAAGTTTTATTGGGCCTGGGATTAGCTTTATTGTTAAATGGTAAAATTTTATTTAGGTCGTGGGCAAGAGTTTTGGTTTTAATTCCTTGGGCAATGCCTCCAGTTATTAGAGGGATTATGTGGAAGTTTATGTATCATCCGGATACAGGAGCTATTAATTATTTTTTAATGAAGTTAAATATTATTGATCAGCCAATTGATTTTTTGTTTAGTTTTGATTATGTGCTTCCTTCCATAATTATTGTAGGTATATGGGGAGGCTTACCTCAAGCAGCTATTACTATATTGGCTGGGTTACAGTCAATATCAGAAGATTTATATGAAGCTGGAAGTTTAGACGGTACTAGTAAATTACAAGCATTTCGTTATATCACATTGCCTTTATTAGCACCAATTATTACAGCAATAACTATATTGCGATTTATATGGAATTTTAACTCTTTTGGTCTTGTATATGTATTGACCCAAGGTGGGCCTGCAGGTTTAACAAGAATACCATCCCTGCTAGCTTACGAAGAAGGTTTTAGATATGGGAACCTAGGTTATGCTGCTGCGTTAGGTAATGTAATGGTTTTAGTTGTCGCAGTATTTATGTTTGTATACTTGCGTAATAGAATGAAAAATTATTAATAAAGGTGGTGATTTTAATGAATTCAAGGAATATAATTGGTTCAATATTAAGACACTTTTTGTTGCTACTATATTTATTATTTTTAGCTTTTCCGCTTTTCTGGATGTTTTCTATTTCATTAAAACCAATATCTGAAATAAGGTCATTGGTTCCTACTATGTTTCCGAAGAAAATTGTGTTTCAACATTACATAAATGCGTTTCAAGAACAGCAAATATTTGAGAGTGTTTTAAATAGTACTAAAGTTGGCCTAATAGCTGCTGTTGGCGTAATTGTGATTGCAGTTCCAGCAGCTTATGCATTAGGAAGATATAGAACAAAACTTAATAAAGGTGTAATAGGTTGGGTGCTGGTTTCACAACTTTTTCCAGCTATACTAATTATAATTCCCCTTTTCCTTATTCTAAAAAGCTTGGGAATGATAGATTCACATTTAGGTTTATCTTTATTATACATTGTATGGACCTTACCATTTGTATTAATGATGTTACAAGGTTATGTGCAAGGTATTCCAATAGAGTTAGAGGAAGCAGCAGCAGTTGATGGTGCTAGTCGTTTTCAAATAATTTGGAGAATTGTACTCCCTCTTTTATTACCTGGAATATCTGCAACCGCGTTATTTGCATTTATTTCAGCATGGAATGAGTTCTTCTTTGCTTTGGTTTTAATTAAGTCTCCCGAACTTCTTACTTTACCAGTTAAACTAGCTAGATTTACTGGTATGGAAGGGGTAGTGAGACTTGGTCCTTTGGCAGCAGCTTCATTTATTGCTACGATCCCAGCTTTAATTTTGTTTGGTTTCTTACAAAAGTGGCTTGTATCAGGTTTGACCAAAGGAGCAGTAAAATACTAATAAATTCTAGGAGGTCATGTTAATGAGAAAAGTTTTATCAATGATGGTGTTTTTGAGTTTGTTGTTTGGATTATTGGCGGCTGGTGTTGTGAGTGCTGAAGAGCCTGTTAAACTTAAGTTTGTAAGTTTGGCGTGGCAGAAGCAATCTATCGAAGCAAATAAAGAAATTGTAAAAGAATGGAATGAGGAACATCCTGGCGTTCAAGTGGAATATATACAAGGTACATGGGGTTCTATCTATGATTATATGATTACAGCCTTTGAAACAGAAACCGTACCTGATGTATTTCACTTTGAATCAGCTGAAATTGTTGGTTTCGCTCAGAAAGGATACTTAACTGATTTAAGCAAGTACATGTCAGATGATCTAAAGAATGATATTGTTGAAGAGGCATGGAAAACCACTAAAACAAATGGAGAAGGTGTCTACGGTGTACCGTTCTTGTGGGAATCCCAAATCACACTGTATAATAAAGATTTATTTAAAGAGGCGGGGATTCAGCCAGCAACTCCTGCAGATCCTTGGAGTTGGGGAGAACTTAGAGAAGCTGCTGTACGATTAACTAAAGATACTAACGGTGATGGAAATATAGATCAGTGGGGAGCAGGTTTAGGCTTAAAAAGTCCTGCTAAAAAGTTCTTACGTCTGTCAGTTGGATTTGGCGGAAAGTTTTTTGAAAAAAATGATTCTGGAAATTATGTAGTAAAAGTCAATCAGCCAGAAAAAAGATTAATGATTCATCATAAGGCAATGTTATATGATGAAAAGACAGCACCTATTAGTGGTATTGGACAGTCTGGAAGTAGTATGATACCAGGATTTTTAGCAGGAAAATATGCTATGATTCCTAATGTTGGAGTTTGGGCTCGCCAGCAAGTAGTAGTTAATGCTTCAGATGATTTCAATTGGGGTGTAATACCACCTATTAAAGCAGATACTCAAGATCAAGGCGTTGGAACTCAGACATTAAGTATACCATCTGATTCAAAAAATAAGCCAGAAGCAATGCAGTTTATTGAATTCTTCTTAAGCACTAAAAATATGGCAAGATTGGCTAAAGGTGATTGGATGTTGCCGACTAGAAAATCTACCATGGAATTACCTGAATTTACTAATGCCGGAAACGGATGGGATGTTGCGTTGAAGTCAGCAGAAAATCTTATTGCAGGACCATGGCAGAGTATTCCTGGTTTTACAGAATGGAAAAATAGAGTAGGAAATCCAATATTCCAGCTATATCTTAAAGATGAAATTGATTTGAAAAGAGCTTCAGAACAGTTAGAGAGAGATGGAAATAGGGTACTAGAGCGCTATTATGATTAAGGGGAGTTTAAAATAAATTATGGATGAAATAAATAAAGCATTAGGTGCTTTTATAGGATTGGCCGTGGGCGATGCCCTCGGCCAGCCTGTTGAAGGAAATACTTATAATGAAATCCAAGATAAGTATGGTTATATTACTGACTTTATTTCAAAAGATGCGGCAGTAAGTGATGATACAGAGTACGCACTATTTAATGCACGGTTGTTATTAAAATATGGTAAAGAAATTACATCAGAAAAAATTGCTAAAGAATGGTTAGATAAAATTGCAGTTCAAACTGAAGGATTCAGTGGTGCAGGTTTTAGTGAAATGGCCACAATAGAGAATTTAAGATCTGGCATGCGTCCACCATCTTCTGGCAAGCATATCCACAGTTGGAGTGATGGGTTAGCAATGAGAGTAGCACCATTTGGAATATATTTTTGGGGTCATCCAGATAGGGCTGCTGAAATTGCTGAAATTGACGGTCAAGTAAGTCACTCAGGAGAAGGGATTATGGGGGGAAGGCTTGTAGCCGCAGCAATTTCTATAGCTATGAAAACAAATGATTATCAAGAAATATTAACTGAGTCACTAAAACATATTTCAAAAGATTCCTGGACTTATCGTTCTGTCAGAAAAGGTATTTCAATTGGTGAACAATTTAGCAATATGAAAGAAGCACTTCCTGTACTTTACGAAGAATTAGTATACGATTGTTATCCATGGGCAGATTTAGCTCCAGAAGCTTTGGGATTATCATTTGGAATCTTAGCATCTACCAGATGCACATTTGTTGATTCGGTATTAGGAGGCGTAAATATTGGCCGTGATACTGATACTAACGCCGCTATTACTGGTGCTATAGCTGGTGCTTTTCAAGGAATAGAGAAAATTCCTGTTGCTTGGAAGGATAAAATTACACCTGCACGGGGAAGTTGTATTAAGACTGTAAAGGGGTTAAGTATCGGTGATATAACAGAAAAATTAATGGAGCGAAAGGGGGATAATGATGGTCTATAATAGAAGTAAAGCACTAGGCTGTATGTTGGGTTTAGCTGTTGGGGATGCAATAAGTTGGCCAGCTCTTTTTCAGAGAGGACACTTATTACCAGATTGGACAAGGAGACTACGTAGAGAGATTGAAGATGAAGCAGAAATTCATAAAATTATTAGACCGTCGGTTCCTTTTTCACTAAATAGATCTCAGTCCTCTTTTAAAATTGGTCCAGCAGATGATACTGAATGGGCAAGTTTTAGTGCACAATTAATAATTTCATGTCAAAAGCAACCTGACAAAAATATTATCTTAGACAATTGGAGACAATTAGTCAAAAATGAAGATAACATTAAAGGAAGTATAAGTATTAGATCTGCCATAAAAAATCTAAAAAGTGGGAAAGTACCACCCATAACAGGTAAAGACAACCCACATTATTTTGATGATTCTGGTTGTCCACGCGCAATTCCTTATGGTGTATTATTAGCTGGAAAACCCATAAAGGCTGCTTTAGCTTGTCAAAAAGAAGTAGAAGTAACAAATTCATTTGATGGATTGGAAGCAGCAAAAGCATTGGCAGCGATTATCTCAGTTTTAGTGGATGATGGAACTATTGATGAAGCTATAAGTGTAGGGCTCAAAGAAATAGATGAGTTAAGTTGGTTACATCGAAATACTATAAAAGCTTTGGAAATTGCATCTAATGTTGATGTTTTTTCTTTAGTACCTATTTTAGCAGATGATTTAATAGAAAATATATATAGTTATGGAACATCGGCACCAGAAACATTACCTATTGCGCTAGCTTTATTTAAAGCTGGTTCTGAAAATTTTTCAGAGACCTTATTTGCTTCCGCTTCACTTGCAAGAACTGCAGATTCTGTTCCAGCAATGGTAGGAGCTCTTCTAGGTGCATATCTGGGAGATAATGAAATTCCAAATATTTGGTATAACAAAGTTGAAAAATTAAAGGGTATTGCTATACCTAATTTAAAAAATATAAATTATATCAAATTAATCAACAACCTTGCTTCTTTAGGTGAAGATAATTACACCACCTTTCAAAATGGAGGTGAATCTAGTGAAGGTAACTTATGTTAATCCTGAAGATAAAATTGATTATGCTTTTAAAGAGTTAAAAAATTTAGGAGTAGATGTTGAATTATTTGAAAATAAATGGGAGTTATTTAAGAGTTCAACTAAAGACTTAATTGTGTTAAGAAGAAAAGCCTTTGAAATTCTAAGTGAATTAAATGAAATAAATATAAAAAAGGATTTTACTTATGAAGCATCTGTAGGATTAGCTAAGCTCAAAAAAATAACAGGGTCATATGTACCACCAAATCAAAGCATAAATAAGGATGAATTAAAGAACAAAATATTTGGAGGATGGTATGGAAGAATCGCCGGTTGTTTACTTGGTAAACCAGTAGAAAAAATGAATCGGGAGGCCATCAATGAATTACTTCATTATAATAATTGTTGGCCTTTGAATGATTATTTTACAGGTAGAAATGTACCGTCAAAATTTTTAAAAAAATATCCTTGGAATAAATATGGAGGTAAAGAAAGTTTAAAGGAAAATATAATTGCTATGCCAGAAGATGACGATATAAATTTCACTATGTTAAACTTATATATTATCGAAAAATATGGGTTTGATTTTACCCTAGATGAGTTAGCTACAAGTTGGTTAGAGAGCTTGCCAGTTTTGTCGCTTTTTACTGCTGAAAGAGTGGCTTATTTAAATGTTCTTAATTCTGTACCAGTTGAAAAAGCTGGAGAATATTATAATCCTTATAAAGAATGGATTGGGGCACAAATTAGAGCAGATCTTTGGGGATGGGTGTCACCTGGAGATCCTGATAGGGCTGTTGAACTAGCTTGGCGTGATGCAATTTTTACACATCGCAATAATGGAGTTTATGGTGCATTATTTGTGGCCGCCGTTTTAGCTTCCTCTTTTGTGGTAAATGATCCCTTAGAGGCTATAAAAATAGGCTTATCAAGAATTCCGCAAGAAAGCAAACTTGCAGAAGCAATCAGGTTTTCTTTGGATTTACCCAATAAGACTTCTATCTGGGAAGAGGCCGTTAACTTATTGCATAATAAGTATGGAGATTATAATTGGGTACATACGATTAATAATGCAGCACTACTAGTAGCAGCTATTATTTATTCAAATAATGATTATAGTAAAGCGATAACTAATGTAGTTATGGGGGGATGGGACACCGATTGTAATGGTGCTACTGTAGGTGCCATAATGGGTACTTTGTTAGGTTATGACAAAATAAATAAAAAATGGATAGACCCATTACAAAATCGAGTTAGAAGTAGTTTGAAAGGTTTTGATAACATGAACATAGATGAACTGGCGCAAAGAACTATTAACTTAATTTAAAGACATTTAAATGAGGTGTAATAATTGATAACTCAAGAAGATATTAAAAATAATAAAGAGCTTAAATTGGATAAATCTTTGGGAGCTTTAATTGGGCAAGCAATTGGAGATTCTTTTGGAGATGCTTCTCGTACAGATAAAAATCATAAGAGATACGGAATAACAATGGATTTTGATGAAAATGATTCTTGGAGTACAGATGACACAGAATTTAGTTTGTTAACAGCATTAACATTAATTGAAAATAAGGGTTTGCTTACTAATGAGGCTGTGAAAAAAGCTTGGCTAGAATATGTAGTTCCACAGGATGAATATTATAGGGGAGGAGCTAGTGAAATTGAAGCAGCTATGAATTTAAAAAGAGGTTTAACTCCTCCTTTGACAGGAAAATATAATTCACATTATATGAGTGATGGTGCCGCTATGAGAATCGCACCAGTTGGAATTATTTGTGCTGGAGACCCGGCAAGAGCTGCTGAACTGGCAAAGATAGATGCATCCATCAGTCATTGGAGAGATGGTATTTGGGGTGCACAGGCAGTAGCGGCAGCAGTATCTATTGCAATGGTGAATGGTAGTGTTGAAGAAATAATTGATGCAGCACGCCAGGTTATTCCAGAGGATTCTTGGTTTAGATATACATTTGAAAAAGCTCTTAATATTGTTGAAGAGTCAGATTCTCTTGAAAGTGCTTGGACACCTTTACATACAGAACTTTGGACTAAATACAAGGCTGCAGTACCAGAAGCTATTTCTCAGGCTTTTGCTTTATTCAAATTGTCGAAAGGAAACTTTAAAAAAGGTGTAATATATGCGGGTAATTTTGGTCGTGATGCAGATACAATTGGTGCAGTAGTGGGCGCTCTAAATGGAGCCATTAATGGTGCGGACAAAATACCGGAAAGATGGAAGGAAAAAACAAGGTTTCCAACTGGTACATGTTTGGAATTTACGTCTAGTTTAGATTTAATTGAAGTAGCAAAAGACTTATCTGTTTTAATCTAGATAACAAAATCAGGTGGTTAAAATGTTGTGGAATATTAAGATTAATTTTATTAAACCTAATTATAATGATTACAGTTGGAAAGCTTTATTAAGAAAAGTTGGACTCAAACCAGAAAAAAATTTAGATATTACTTTACTAGTTAAAGAACAAAATAAACTAGTTGCTACTGGTTCATTAGATGGAAATATTATAAAATGTCTTGCAGTTGATCCAAATTATCAAAAACAAGGATTAATGAGTATTGTTATCTCACGTTTAAAGGCATTTCTGATAAGGCGTGAAAGAAAAAATTATTTTGTTTATGCACATCGAAATCAGGTTCCTTTATTAGAAAATCTAGGATTTAATGAATTAGTTGGTGTTGGTAAATATCCAGTTTTGTTGGAAGATGGTATATCTAAAATAGAAGATTACATAAACATAATAAATAGCAAGATTACATCATTTAATGCAAAGAAAAAGTATGAACAAGGAAAAATTGCTTCGTTAGTAATGAACTGTAATCCTGTAACTAAAGGTCATAGTTATTTAATAGAAAAAGCAAGTAGAAATAATCAATTAGTAATAATTTTTATACTTTCTGAGGATAAATCTTTATTTTCTGCAAAAGAGAGGCGCAACTTACTTCAAAAAGTGGTTGCCGGTAAAGACAATGTTATTGTAGTACCAAGTGGTAATTATATACTTTCATATTCTACATTTCCAAAATATTTTTTATCTGAAGATCAAGAGAAAGAAAGCATAAGGTTGTATGCTCAATTGGACGCTCATTTATTTGGTAAATATTTTGCTAGAAGTTTGGGTATTAAGCGAAGATATGTAGGAACTGAACCAAATTCAGTTGTCACTGCAATTTATAATCAACAGTTAAAAAATATTTTACCTCAATATGGAGTCGATCTGATTGAAATTCAACGAATTGAAATGAAAGGTATTCCTATAAGTGCCTCAAGAGTAAGAAAGTTATTAAAAGAAGATAAATTAGATCAAATTAAGAGCTTAGTATCCAGAACAACTTGGGATTATTTAAAGTTTTGGAGTGATCAGAATGAAGATAAATAAAACAGCAAGTTCAGGCTCAATGGAATCATCTGATATTATGATTACTGTAAGTCCGGCTAAAGAAAAAGGAATTATAATTGAACTAGTAAGCGATGTAGAAGAATTATTTGGAAGCAAGATTAAAAAAGTAATTAGAGATACAATTAAAGAGTTTGAAATTGAAAATATAAAGGTAATGGCTAATGATAAAGGTGCACTCGATTATGCAATTAGAGCAAGAACTAAAACAGCAATATTGCGGGCACTTAAGGAGTGTTCTCTAAATGAATAACAAGTTAAGAAGATCAATGCTCTATATACCTGCAAATAACCCTGCTATGATACAAGATGCTTTTATTTATGGAGCTGACACTATCTTATTTGATTTAGAGGATTCAATAGCTATTTCTGAAAAAGATGCTGCACGGGAGCTATTGATTGAAGCTTTAAATTCTTTAAATTTTAATAATACTGAAATTGCCGTTCGAATAAATTCTTTGGATTCTAAATTTGGCTTAAAAGATTTGAAGTCAATTGTCCCCATTGGTCCAGATATAATTAGAATTCCAAAAATAGAAACTAAAGAACAAATTATAAAAATAGACAAGTTAATTACTAAATTAGAACGCAAAGCTAATTTGCAACCAGGTTTTATTGAAATCATGGCTATGATAGAGACAGCAAAAGGTGTCCTCAATCTTGAAAAGATAGTGGCTTCTTCTGAACGTCTTTCTGCCTTGACACTTGGAGCTGAAGATTTGACAACAGATATGGGAATAAAAAGAACATCTTTAGGCAGAGAGTTGTTTTTAACTAGATCCAAAATCGCTCTTGTGGCAGCAGCATATAAAATAAATGCAATAGATACTGTTTTTAGTGATTTTAATGATTTGAACGGTTTAAAGAAAGAAACACTACAAAGTAAAGAACTCGGATTTACAGGCAAAGCAGTAATTCATCCGCGGCAAGTTGATATTGTAAATCATGTCTTCACACCATCGCAAGAAGAGATTGAAGATGCTAAGGAAATTGTTAGGCAAGCTAGTCAAGCTGAAGAGTTTGGTAAAGGTGTAATTGCAGTAAAAGGAAAAATGGTTGATTTACCAATTTTAAATAGGGCAAAAGAAATTATTAATAAATATGAAAAAAGGGAGGTTATTAAGTAATAATGCATAATTATGGGTATAATCTCTTCCAAAAAAAAGATATTCTAAAAAACCAAGAGTCAATTATTTTTAAAAACCTCTCTGAAGCAATCGAAAGATCTGAAATAAAGGATGGTATGACAATATCTTTTCACCATCATTATCGTGATGGTGATTTGCTTTTAAATATGGTTATGGATCTTCTAGCAGAAAAAGGATTAAAAGATTTAATTTTAGTTGTAACTTCTTTAAGAAATCATCATAAACTTGGAAACCATATAAAAAATGGTGTAATAAATAAAATTTATACAACAGGTTTGAGGGGAAAATTAGGTAAATTAATTAAAAAAGGTATAATGGATCATCCAGTGGTATTTTATTCTCATGGTGGTAGAGCGGCAGCAATTGCAAGCGGTAGAATAAAAGTTGATATAGCATTTATTGCAGCTTCTATTGCGGATCAATTTGGAAATATTAATGGTGTTTTAGGTAAATCCATCTGTGGTTCACTGGGATATGCAAAGGTTGATGCAACTTATGCTAAAACAGTAATTGCTGTAGTGGAAAAAATAGCTTCAAGACCTTTAGAAATTGTTTCTATACCACAGAAACATGTTGATTACATTGTTCAAATTGATAAAATAGGTGAGTCAAATAAGATAGCTACTGGTTCATTACGCCAACAGAGTAATACGAGAGACTTAAGTATTGCACGACAAGTAGCTGAGGTTATTATAAGTTTAGAAAACTTTAAAGATGGTTATTCATTGCAGACAGGTTCTGGTAGTATATCTTTAGGTGTTAATTCATTTATTGAAAATTTTATGATAAATAAAAAAATAAAGGGGAATTTTTTACTTGGTGGAGTAACAGCTGATCATGTGAATATGTTAAAAAAGGGTTTATTTAATAAAATTTATGATACACAAACATTTCATCCAGATGCTATTGAATCCCTAAAAAATAATGTTCATCATCAGGAAATAGATGCAGTTACATATGCAAGTCCTTTCAATAAAAGGGCTTTAGTTAATTATCTTGATTTTGTCGTATTAAGTGCTTTGGAAATCGATTTAAATTTTAATGTAAATGTTCTAACAGCAGCTAATGGTGATTTCTATGGAGCAATAGGTGGACATAGTGATACTGCAGCAGGAGCGAAAGTAAGCATTGTAACAGCTCCATCATACAGAGGTAGAATTCCAAGTATTACAGAGCAGGTAAAAACAATAGTCACTCCGGGCCATACAATAGATATATTAGTTACTGAAAGAGGTGTAGCAGTTAATCCAGCACGAAAAGATTTGTTAGATCAATTAAAAACAAATTCAAAAATAAATTTGAAAAAAATTAATAGAATTTATGATGAAGTCATTGAACTAACTGGTAAACCCGAAGAGGTTAACCATACTGGTAAAGTTGTAGGTCTTGTTGAATATCGTGATGGTTCTTTAATAGATGTAATTTATGGAGAAGAATTATAAATGAATGAAATAATACAGAAGTTATTAAAAGAGAAAGAAGAAAGAATCATATTTAGAAAAAAATTTATCAATGATGTGCTAAATGAAACAAAATATGATGCAAGTAATATTACGTTTTTAACAATAACAATTAATTACCCTGGTCCTAATAAAAATGGAAATATAGTAAAATTAATATTTGAAGAATCAATTAGAGCATTAAAAATAAATTTTTTCAAAAATAATATTATTAGTTTGAAGGAAATTAAGATCAAAAATTCAGTCGGCCCTGTAAAGTTTATTGCAGCAAGAATAGATCCACAAAACTTGAAAAAAATTACAGTTAATATTGAAGAAAATCATTATTTAGGTCGATTTTTTGATTTAGATATATACAACTATAAGGGAGAAGCACTTACAAGAAAAAAAGTAGGTTTAAGTGCGCGCAAATGCTATTTGTGTGAACTTAACGCAAATTTATGTAGAAGACTTCAGAAACATTCTTATGAAGAGTTGAAATATTATGTGAAGAAGCAAATGGAAAATTATCAAAAAAAGCAAAAAATTGTTGAAGAAAATTTTATTAAATCAATTGAAATTATTGCTTATGAAGCATTAATGGAAGAATTATCAGCATCTCCAAAACCGGGGTTAATTGATAAGTTAAATAATGGTAGCCATAAGGACATGGATTATTTAATGATGAAAAAAAGTGCAAAGGCAATAAAGAATTTTTTTTCGATGTTTGCTAAACAGGGAATGTATATTGCTAAAAACAATACAAATAACGAACAGGCAATGGAATTATTGAAGGGGATAGGGCTAAAAGCAGAGGAAGAAATGTTTTTATCTACAGGAGGAGTAAACACCCATCGGGGGGTTATCTTTTCATTAGGAATTATTACAGCTGCTACAGGATATTTCTTTGTTAAACCAAAAGGAAGAGAGGAATTATTGAGCAATAATATTGCTGAGATTGCAGCTAATTGGTTAAATGGTATTACAAAAAATGAATTAGAGAATAAGTCAATTTGCAAACTGGAAAATACTCATGGTGAAGAAGTATTTAAGAGCTATAAAGTTTATGGTGCGCGTGGTGAAGCTGAAGCAGGTTTCCCTTCAGTTATTCAATATGGTTTACCTGCACTTAAGAAAGCGGTTTATAAATATAAAAATTTGGAAAAAGCTTATCTTGAAACATTATTAGTTTTAATGAGTAAAATAGATGACACTAATATTTTATATAGAGGAAATATTTCCAAATTGAAAAAAATTAAAGCTTTAGCCCGAAAAACTCTTGATTTGGGAGGATTTAAGACTGAAAAAGGAAAATGCAATTATAATAAGTTGATAGAATATATGGAAGAAAATAAATTAAGTCCAGGTGGTTCAGCAGATTTATTAATTGTTTCTATATATTTTTATAAATTAAAGAATATTTTATTTAGATTACCAAGTAAATAGTATTTGACTTTAAAAATCTCTTCTGGTATTATATGAATTGAATTCGACAAATAAATATAAAAAGATTGACCTCATATAACGGTGGGAATATGGCCCACAAGTCTCTACCAGGTTACCGTAAATGACCTGACTATGGGGGAAGTGTACCTAGGTTTCCGCAGCTCATTTTTAGCTGGCAGGTCCAAGCGGTACAGATATTAGATATTAGTATTACACCGAAGGGATAAAAGCCCAGGCGGGGAGGTTCTACTCAAAGTAGAGTCTCTCCGACCTGGGTTTTTTTATTTATATGAAATAAAATTTAGACACATTATATTATTAAGGAGATGTTAAATTTTGAAAAAAGTTGCTATTGTAATGGGAAGTGATTCAGATTTAATGATTATGAAAGAAACGGCAGAAGTATTAGAGGAGTTTGCAGTAGAATATCGGTTGACAGTTATTTCTGCGCATAGAACACCAGGTGTTGCGGAAAATTTTGCAAAAAATGCAGTTGGAGATGGGTATCAAGTTATTATTGCAGGAGCAGGAAAGGCAGCCCACTTAGCGGGAATATTAGCAGCCTATACAACTCTACCTGTAATTGGAGTACCAATTAAAACTTCTTCTCTGGGCGGCGCAGATTCTCTATATTCTGTAGTACAGATGCCTGCCGGAGTACCAGTGGCTACAGTAGCACTTGATGGAGCTAAAAATGCTGCTATTTTGGCTGTGCAAATGTTGGCTCTTGCAGAACCAGAGCTCAGAGAACAATTGGCAGAGTATAAAACAAATATGGCTCGTAAAGTACAGAAAACAGCAGCGGAATTAGAGGAGAAAGGTTATAATAAGTATTTAGCTGACAGGAGGTCTAGTAATTGATTTCTAGAGATATTTTTTCTAATCTTAGCCCTTTTGATCACCGCTATTCATTACGAGAAAATGAGTATGATAAATTAGAAAAATTCTTATCAGAAAAGGCAAAAATAAAATATCAGGCTCGGGTAGAGGTAGCTTTAATAAAGGTTCTTGTGGATAGAGGAATTTGCCCAAATCATTATCTAAAAGAAGTGGAGTATGCAGTAGCAGAGTTAACTTCAGAAGAAATATATTGTGAAGAAAAAAAGACCAGACATAATATTCGAGCTCTGGTCAATGTAATTCAGCGTAAAGTTTCTCCTGAAGTGAAACCATTTGTGCATTTAACTGCCACTTCTTTTGATATTGTAGACACTGCAAATATGCTGCGATTTAAAAAAGTAACCGAAGAAGTTGTTCTACCAGAATTAATTGAATTTGAAAAAAAACTAATGCAAATTTCTTTAGCAGAGAAAAAGACTATTCAGATTGGCAGAACACATGGTCAGCATGCAGTACCAATCACGTTAGGTTTTGCTTTAGCAGAATATGTAAGTAGGCTAGGTGGAAGAATCTTAGCAGTCAAAGAAGCCACCAATCAGCTACGGGGCAAGTTTTCAGGAGCAGTAGGAGCATATAATGCTAGCAGCTTGTTTTTTTCTAATCCAGCCGATTTTGAAAAAGAAGTTCTAGCAGAGCTAGGACTTAGTCCAGCTACTCATTCAACCCAGATAGTTGAACCAGAGTTTTTAACTGATTTTATGCATAGTTTGGTCTCTACTTTTAGTGTATTGGCTTCATTAAGTGATGACATGCGTCATTTGCAGAGAACAGAAATTGCAGAAGTGGGTGAGTATTTTGAGGAAGGTCAAGTTGGTTCATCCACAATGCCTCATAAAAGAAATCCCATAAATTATGAAAACGTAAAAAGTCTCTGGAAGGCTATTATGCCTCGGATGACAACAGTCTATTTAGATCAACTATCAGAACACCAACGAGATTTAACAAATTCAGCTTCAGCCAGATTTTTACCAGATATAATAATCGGACTATATCTTTCTACTAGTAGATTAAATCGTGTTTTTGCTAAATTTGCAGTTAATCATCAGCAGATAGAAAAAAATTTAAATATAAATAAAAACTTAATTCTGGCGGAACCTTTATATATCCTGCTGGCATCTTATGGGCATCCGGCTGCTCATGAAACAGTAAGAAAGCTTACCTTGCAAGCAGAAAAAACAGGTAAATCAGTACAGAGTCTTGCTGAAAATGATGATAAGCTTAATTGTTATTTTGATAAGTTCACTAAAAAACAACGTGCTATTTTAAGAGAACCAGGTAAATATATTGGACAGGCAGTGGAAAGAACAGAAGATGTTGTAGTTAGCTGGCAGGAGAAGCTCAATTTAGGGAGGATAAAATGAAAAAATTAGAGTTGATTTATGAAGGAAAAGCAAAAAAAATTTTTACTACAGATATTACAGAACAGTTAATAGTTGAATTTAAAGATGATGCAACAGCATTTAATGGTCAAAAGAAAGGTGAGATTAATAAAAAAGGCGTCTTAAATAATGAAATATCAATCATCTTTTTTGATCTGTTAGCCAAACATCAAATTCCCCATCATCAGATTAAAAGAATAAGTGCTAAAGAGGTGTTAGTTGAAAAGCTAGAAATTATTCCAGTCGAAGTTGTAATGAGGAATAAAGTAGCTGGAAGTCTGGCAGAAAGAATTGGATTAAAAGAGGGTACAATGCTTAAGAAGCCTATTTTAGAATTTTATTATAAAAATGATGAATTGGGTGACCCAATGATCAATCAGTTTCATATAGATTCACTGGAGCTTGCTACTGTTGATGAATTGGAAGAAATGAGTTGGTTGGCTTTTCAAATTAATGAGATTTTATATGATTTTTTGCAGGAAAAAGAGATAGACTTGATAGATTTCAAATTGGAATTTGGTAAAAATAAGGCGGGAAAAGTTATTCTTGGGGATGAGATTTCACCAGATACCTGTCGTTTCTGGGATCTTGAAACAGGCGAAAAACTTGATAAAGATAGATTTAGAAGAGATCTTGGTAATGTTACAGCAGCTTATCAAGAGATACTAAAAAGAATTCAGGATGGTGACAATAAATAAATGAAATGGAAAACAAAAATTGAAATTAAATTAAAAGAAAGTATTCTGGATCCACAGGGACAAGCTGTTGAAGATGGTCTGCAGAGTCTTGGCTATCAAAATGTGTCAAAACTAAGTATTGGTAAATATTTAGAATTAGAGATAGAGACTGAACAGGGAAAAGATGCAGTAGCAGAACAGGTTACAGAAATGTGTGAACGTTTATTAGCAAATCCTGTTATTGAAGAATATAGTTTTGATATTAGTGAGGTGGGATAGTGATGAAGTTTGCTGTGATAACTTTTCCAGGTTCAAATTGTGATCAAGATATATTTCAGGTAACAAATTCAGTCTATAATATCGAGACAGATATGCTCTGGCATAATACCAAACAAGATTTGAGCAAATATGATTGTATATTTTTACCAGGTGGTTTTTCTTACGGTGATTACTTGCGCTCTGGAGCAATTGCACGTTTTGCACCTATGATGGGTGAAGTAGTTAACTATGCAGAGGCAGGTGGACTTGTAGTCGGAATCTGTAATGGCTTTCAAATTTTACTTGAAGCAGGCCTCTTAGCAGGTGCGATGAAAGTGAATAATTCGCTTAAGTTTATCTGTAAAACAGTTGAGCTGGAAATTGTAAATGCAGAGACTCCTTTTACTAACCAGACAAAAAAAGCTGAAATTTTAAGAATCCCTGTTGCCCATCAAGAAGGAAACTATTTTATTGATAAAAAGGGTTTGGCAGAACTTAAAAAAAATAATCAGATTGTATTGCGCTATAAAGATGAGATTGAAAATCCAAATGGATCAATTGATAATATTGCTGGAATAACCAATAAAGCCGGTAATGTGTTTGGTCTAATGCCCCATCCCGAACGGGCTGCTGAAGAAATACTTGGAAATGTAGATGGCAAAAAAATATTTGATTCAATCATTAATTTTTTGCAAAGTAGAGGTGGAAAAATTGGCGCATAATCAGGAAACTGTCTGGGAAAAAGAAGGACTTACAGCAGAAGAATATCAAATGATTGTTGCTAGATTAGGAAGAAAGCCAAATTATACTGAACTTGGCATGTTTGGAGTAATGTGGTCAGAACATTGCAGCTATAAAAATTCAAAGCTTATTTTAAAAAAATTTCCTACTGAAGGTAAAAGAGTACTGCAAGGACCAGGTGAAAATGCAGGCATAATTGACATTGGGGATAATCAAGCTATTTCATTTAAAATAGAGAGTCATAATCACCCTTCAGCAATTGAGCCATATCAGGGTGCAGCGACAGGTGTCGGTGGAATTATTAGGGATATTTTTACCATGGGGGCCAGGCCAATAGCTTCGCTGAATTCTTTGCGTTTTGGCAATTTGAATAACAATCATGTTAAATATCTTTTTAAAGAGGTAGTTGCTGGCATCGCCGGTTATGGAAATAGTATTGGAATTCCAACTGTGGGTGGTGAAGTCAATTTTGCGGCAGCTTATCAAGGTAATCCTTTAGTCAATGCAATGTCAGTTGGCTTAATGGAACATGATGATATTGCAACAGGAACTGCCAGTGGAAAAGGAAATCCAGTAATGGTAGTTGGAGCTGCAACAGGTAGGGATGGTATTCAGGGAGCTAGTTTTGCTTCAGATGAATTGACAGATGAATCTGCAGAGGATAGACCTGCTGTACAGGTTGGAGACCCTTTTATGGAAAAACTCCTGCTAGAAGCAAGTTTGGAGTTAATAAAGAGTGGCGTATTGGTTGGGATCCAAGACATGGGGGCAGCAGGTTTAATTAGTTCTTCTTCGGAGATGGCCGGTCGCGGTGGAGCAGGCATTGAAATGGAGATGAGTAAAGTTCCTTGTCGAGAAGAAGGGATGACTCCTTATGAGATGCTTTTATCAGAATCACAAGAAAGAATGCTTGTTGTCCCTCGCAAAGGTAAAGAAAAATTAGTAGAAAAAATATTTGCTAAATATGGTTTGCATGCAGCAGTCATTGGTAAGGTGACAGCTGATGGTATGATTAGAGTTCTGCATGATGGAGAAATAATAGCTGAAGTTCCAGCTAAAGCACTTGCTGATGATGCACCAGTCTATCAAAGAGATTCAAGTAGACCAGCTTACCTTACTGAAATAGAAAAATTAGATATAAATAAGTTGATTGAAGCTAATCCAGCAGCTAAAAACTACAATCAAGTGTTGTTAAAATTATTAGCTTCTGCGAATATCGCTAGTAAAAAATGGGTCTATGAGCAATATGATCAACAGGTACAGAACAATACTCTGGTATTGCCAGGTTCTGATGCAGCTGTCTTAAGAATTAAAGGCAAAAACAAGGGTTTAGCGCTTACTACAGATTGTAACGGTCGCTACTGTTATTTAAATCCCAAAGTTGGGGGAAGAATAGCTGTTGCGGAAGCGGCGAGAAATATTGTTTGTAGTGGAGGAGAACCGTTAGCAATTACAGATGGCCTTAATTTTGGTAATCCAATGGATCCAGAAGTATTTTGGCAATTTGAAGAAGCGGCCCAGGGTATTAGTGAAGCTTGTTTAGAGCTTGAAACACCTGTTACAGGTGGTAATGTAAGTTTTTATAATGAAAGCCCTGATGGAGCTATTTACCCTACTCCTATTATTGGGATGGTGGGTTTGATCCGTGATTTGCAAGATGTTACAACCCATGATTTTAAAGATGCTGGAGATCAAATTATTTTGCTTGGTGAAACTAAAGAAGAATTAGGTGGTACAGAATATTTAAAAGAAATTTTGGGTGAAGAAAAAGGCTCTATACCTGAAATTAATCTTAAATATGAAAAAAGAGTTCAGCAGACTTGTTTGACTGCAATAAGAAAAGGTTTTGTCAAATCAGCTCATGATTGTTCCGAAGGTGGACTGGCAGTCGCCTTAGCAGAATCAACTTTTAGAAAAGAACTGGGTATTAAGATTAACCTTCCAGACTCAGATATAAGTAAAGTAGCTGAATTATTTGGTGAAACACAAAGTAGAATAATCATTACTACAGAAAAAGAGAATTTGGATAACATTCAAAATATTGCTTGCAAAAATGAGATAGCAATGACAGTTCTGGGAACAGTAATTCCAGAAAAGTTATTTATAATAGATGGATTAATTAAGCTTGACCTTGAGGAGATGAAAAAGCAATGGCAGAATGCGATTCCTGCAGAAATGGAAAGCTAGACAAAATGGAAGAAGAGTGTGGAGTTTTTGCTGTCTTCAGTGAGCAGGGGCATGATGTAGCAACTTTGACATATTTCGGCTTGTTAGCATTACAGCATAGAGGTCAGGAAAGTGCAGGTATTTGTATTAATCAGCAGGGCGAATTTAAATTGCATAAAAGAATGGGTTTGGTTGACAGTGTTTTTTCAGCTGAATTATTGAAGCAATTAAAAGGTGAGTCAGCTATTGGACATGTTCGCTATTCAACAACAGGTTCAAGTTTACCGGTAAATGCACAACCATTGCTCATTAATTCCATTAAAGGAGATCTGGCTCTGGCCCATAATGGAAATTTAATAAATGGCGAAGAGCTTCGCCATAATCTTGAAAGTCACGGTTCTATCTTTCATTCTACACTTGACACAGAGGTAATTGCTCATCTTGTTGCTCGCTCATTTGAAGATAATTTGATAGATGCATTAGTCCAGAGTTTACATCAATTGCGTGGTGCCTTCAGTCTGGTTGCCCTAACAGAAAATGGGGTGGTTGGTGCAAGAGATCCACATGGTTTTAGACCACTTGTTCTGGGTAAAATGGAAGGCGGCTGGGTTTTATCTAGTGAAACAGCAGCCTTTGAATTAATGGATGCTGAATTTGTGAGAGAGATTGAACCTGGCGAGTTAGTTGTAATTAATGATGAAGGAGTAAAAAGTTTCCACTATGCTAGTCAGCGCAAAGAAAGTTTTTGTGTATTTGAATTTATCTATTTTGCGAGACCAGACAGTGTAATGGCCGGAAAAAACGTCCAACTTACTAGAGAAGCAATGGGGAGAATGTTAGCTCAGGAAACAAATATCGAAGCTGATCTTGTTATTCCTGTTCCTGAATCAGGTCTGGGAGCAGCGCTAGGTTTTGCGGAAGAGTCAGGCATCAAATATGCTAGAGGAATTATGCGGAATAGATATGTAGGCAGGACTTTTATTCAGCCAACACAAAAAATTAGAGATTTGAGTGTAAGATTGAAATTAACACCTATTAGGCAGATCATTGCGGGGAAAAGAGTTATCTTAATTGATGATTCAATTGTAAGGGGAACTACTAGTAAGCAGATTATTAATCGTGTCTGGGCGGCGGGTGCCAAAGAAGTGCATATGGCAATTTCTTCTCCACCAGTAACTGATTCCTGCTATTATGGTTTAGATACATCAAAGAGACAGGAATTAATTGCACGACAGATGGAAATTTCTGATATTGCATCATATATTGGGGCTGATTCACTCCACTATCTTAGTAAAGAAGGTCTTTTAAAAGCAGTTGGACTTGAAAAAACCGGGTTTTGTACAGCCTGTTTTGATAGTCAATATCCTGTCGGAAAAGAACTTGTTAATGGAGAAGGTGAGTTAGATGAGACTAAAGAAGAAAAAGGAGGAAAAGAAGATGGGGCTCAGCTATAAGGATGCTGGAGTAGATATTAAAGCAGGAAATAATTTTATTGAAAAAATAAAGTCTGATGCAGCTTCTACTTTTACGCCTGGTGTATTAACCGGACTGGGTAGTTTTGGTAGTCTTTTTCAACCGGATCTCTCTGGTATTAAAGAGCCTGTTCTAGTATCTGGGACTGATGGAGTTGGTACAAAATTAAAAATTGCATTTATGTTAGATAAACATCATACAATTGGAATTGATCTGGTGGCAATGTGTGTTAATGATATTCTGGCCCAAGGAGCAAAACCATTATTTTTTCTTGATTATTTGGCAACAGGTAAATTAAATCCAGCAAAACATAGTCAATTGCTTAAAGGAATTACCGCCGGCTGTAAATTAGCAGGGGCAGCTTTAATCGGTGGTGAAACAGCAGAAATGCCAGATTTTTATGCAGAGGAAGAGTATGAATTAGCCGGCTTTGCGGTTGGCATTGTAGATAAAAGTAAATTAATTACAGGTAATGAGATAGAAGTTGGAGACAAAGTAATTGGACTTTCTTCGTCCGGTATTCACAGTAATGGCTATTCTTTAGTTAGAAAGGCATTACTTGCAGAAAATAACTACCAATTAGATACGCAAATAAATGAGTTAGGCTGTAAATTGGGAGAAGAGTTGCTTAGACCAACTCGTATTTATGTGAAATCAGTCTTAAATTTATTAGCTAGATATTCAGATAAGAAAGTGCGTGGAATAGCTCATATTACAGGTGGAGGTTTAGTAGAAAACATACCAAGAATATTGCCAGAGAAAAAGAAAGTAGTTCTTTTTGAAAAGAGTTGGCCTAAATTACCAATTTTTAAACTTATTGCAGAAGCTGGGCAAATAGCAAAAGAAGAAATGTATAAAACATTTAATATGGGAATTGGACTTGTATTGATAGTGAAAGCAAATTCAGCCGAGCAGGTCATTAAATTCCTTAAAGAATCTGGGGAAGAAGCTTGCTCAATTGGGGAAGTTCAAGCTGGTCAAAAAGGAGTTGAATTTTCTTGATAAATGAACTAAAGCTAGCTGTCCTGGTTTCTGGTAGGGGAAGTAACCTTCAGGCGATTATTAATAAGATTGAAGCAGGTAAATTACCTGCAAAGATAGAATTAGTAATAAGTGACCAACCAGAGGCTAAAGCCTTGCAGAGAGCCAAAAAACATGGTTTAGAAGATCATATTGTGCAAAGAGAAGCATTTGCTGACCAGGGCACTTTCGAGAAAAAAATATTTGAACTTTTAAAAGAAAAAAATATTGAATTAATTGTCTTAGCTGGTTTCATGCGAATTTTAAGTCCAAATTTTATTAAAAATTATCCAGCTAAAATTATTAATATTCACCCATCCTTATTACCTGCTTTTCCAGGCCTTAATGCCCAAAAACAGGCAGTTGATTATGGAGTGAAATATAGTGGTTGTACAGTTCATTTTGTTAATCAAGAGGTTGATTCAGGGCCAATTATTAGCCAAAGAGTGGTACCTGTAAAGGTAAATGATACACCTGCCAGTCTAAGTGAGAGAATTTTAAAAGAAGAACATAAATTGTTACCAGAGATAATAAAAATAATTGCCGAAGATAGGATTGAGATAAAAGGACGTAAAGTTTTCATTAAATAATTAGTTAAAGGAGTGTTTTTGCTAAATGACAATAATTAAAAGAGCACTTATAAGTGTATCAGATAAAACAGGAATTATAGAATTGGCAAAAAGTTTAGAAGCAGCAGGTGTGGAAATAATCTCGACAGGTGGAACTGCTCAAAAAATTAGTCAAGCTGGTCTTCAAGTCACAAAAGTCAGTGAATTAACAGGTTATCCTGAAATGTTGGATGGCAGTGTTAAAACACTTCATCCTGTGATCCAGGCCGGGTTATTGGCTTTAAGGAAAAATCCAGAACACCAAGCAGAACTCAAAAAGTATGATATAAAGACGATTGACCTGGTAATTGCTAACTTATATCCATTTGCAGAGACTATTGCGCAAGCAGGAGTAAGCAGGGCAGAGGCAATGGAAAATATTGATATTGGTGGGCCGACCATGATTAGAGCTGCAGCAAAAAACCATCAAGATGTAGCAGTAGTGGTAGATCCAACTGATTATAATGATCTGGCAACAAAAGTTAAAGCTGGGGAAGCATTGAGTGCTGAGTTTAAAAGAAGGCTTGCTTACAAGGCTTTTCGGCATACGGCAGATTATGATTTTATTATTCAAGAATATTTGAGTGAAAATATTGAGCAAGAGCAAAGTTTTCCAGAAACTTTTTTAATAAATTACGAGAAAAAAATGGATTTAAGATATGGTGAGAATCCACATCAGAAGGCTGCCTTTTATCAGGAAAAAGGTAAAAAAGAGTCATCAATTACAACAGCGGTACAGCTAGCTGGTAAGGAGTTATCATTTAATAATATTAATGATGCAAATGCTGCGCTTGAAATCATTAAAGATTTCCCTGATCGTCCTGCAGCGGTAGTTATGAAACACGCTAACCCATGTGGTTTAGCAGAGGGAGATAATCTAAGAGAAGCTTTTCTAAGAGCACATGCAGGAGATCCATTATCAGCATTTGGTAGTATCATTGCTTTCAATAGAGAGGTAGATGAAAATACTGCCCGGGAAATGGTTGCTGATAACAAGTTTATTGAAGTTGTGATCGCAACATCTTTTCACAATCAGGCTCTGGATATTTTAAAAAAACGCTGGCGAAATATAAGATTGTTGGAAATTGCTGATTTATTTGAAAAACCTGGAAAGGCTAAATATAACTTTAAAAAGGTAGCTGGTGGTTTATTAGTCCAGTCCAAAGACTTAGCAAATATAGATGTTTTTGATCTGGAAGTAGTTACTGATCGGAGACCATCCCCAGAAGAGTTGGCAGACTTGCTCTTTGCCTGGAAAACAGTTAAGCATGTAAAATCTAATGCAATTGTAATGGCTAAAGAAAAAATGTTGATTGGAGTGGGGGCAGGTCAGATGAGTAGGGTAGATGCAATGGAAATTGCAAGTCACAAAGCAGGCATTAGAGCAGAAGGCGGTGTTGTGGCCTCTGATGCATTTTTTCCATTTCCAGATGCAATCGAAAAAGCAGCCCAGGCAGGAATTAAAGCAATTGTACAACCAGGAGGTTCCATTCGAGATGATCAGGTTATTGCAGCCTGTGATGAGTCAGGAATAAGTATGGTCTTTACCGGAATAAGACATTTTAAACATTAGCAACAAAAGATATTTTGATTTTTGAACGATTTATGCAGGATTTTTCTTCTTGGTAAAGAATAATTTAAGTAAGATTAAATTCTTAAAGGGGAGAGTGAATAATCCATATGGGTCAGGTTTATGAAAAAAAACGTGAACAGCTGTTAAACGACATAAGTGACATGAGTGAAATCGCAGAAGAGATGTTGCACAAAGTTATTAAAGCTCTTGAAAAGAAAGATATAGATACTGCCAGAGATATTATTGGTCAAGACGATTTGCTTGATAATTATCAGGTTACTATTGAGGAAGAGGTTTCACGTTTGTTTACCATGGAAAAGCCGCTTGCCAGTGATACATGGTTTGGACTTTCCCTAGTCAAGATTGCCAATGACTTAGAAAGAATTGGTGATCATGCTACAAATATTGCAGAAATAATTTTAGAATTAAATAAAGAAAAGATTTTAGAACCACTTGTCATGATCCCTGAACTTGCTGATATTGTTACAGATATGCTTGATGTAGTATTAGAGTCTTTTACAACTAGGAATGCGGATATGGCAGAAGCTGCTTGTCGTATGGACGAAAAAGCAGATAATATTTATGATCAAATCTATCATAGAGGTATTAAATTAGTTTCTAAAAAAGAAGGAAAGAAAAAAACAAACCAGGTTTTTCAGTTTATTAATGTAGCAAAATCTCTGGAAAGAGTTGGCGATCATGCCACAAATATTGGTGAAGAGACAATCTTCATTACAACCGGAAAAAGAGTTAAATATTAATTATAATTAAACTTGAAGGGCCATCTTTTTCCGATGGTCCTTTTTTGTTTAAAAAGGAGGAAATTTTATGTTGAATTTTAATTTTCAGAATGAAACTAAAATTATTTTTGGGAAAGAGCAAGAAAGTAAAGTAGGTAAAGAAGTAAAAAAATATGCTGATAAAGTTTTATTACACTATGGTGGTGGCAGTATAAAAAGATTTGGTACATATGACGGCATTATAAACTCATTAAAAGAGGCTGGAGTTGAAGTAGTAGAATTGGGGGGAGTCAAACCTAACCCACGCCTAGGTTTGATTAAAGAAGGTATTGAGATATGCCGTAAAGAAGATATTGATTTAATACTGGCTGTAGGTGGTGGCAGTGTAATAGATTCTGCTAAATCAATTGCTGTGGGAGTCCCTTATGCAGGTGATGTCTGGGACTTTTTCCTGGGAAAAGAAAAGATAAGCAAAGCAGTTCCAGTTGGAGTTGTATTAACTATTCCGGCAGCTGGAAGTGAATCAAGTTCTGGTGCAGTTGTTACAAAGATGGACGGTCAGCTCAAAAGAAGTATTGGTAGTAGTCTGATCAGACCCAAATTTGCTATATTAAATCCAGAATTAACTACAACTCTGCCTAATTATCAGACTGCCTGTGGAGCAGCAGATATTATGGCACATGTCATGGAAAGGTATTTTACTAATACAGAAAATGTAGATTTAACAGATCGATTAGCAGAGTCAACACTAAAGACAGTAATTAAAAATACACCTCTCGCAATTAAAGAAAATGAGAATTACGCTGCTCGAGCAGAAGTAATGTGGGCAAGTACAATAGCTCATAATGGTTTATTAGGCACCGGGAGAGAAGAGGATTGGTCTTCACATTTGATAGAACATGAACTTAGTGGGATATATGATGTTGCCCATGGTGCAGGTTTAGCAGTTGTTTTTCCCGCCTGGATGGAATATGTTTATCAACATGATCTAGAGAGATTTGCTCAGTTTGCAGTCAGGGTTTGGGATCTAGATCCAGATTTTAAAGATTTAGAATGGACAGCTCGCCAAGGAATTAAAAAAACAAGGGAATTTTTTGCTTCAATAGGTTTACCGGTTACTTTAGCTGAGTTAGATATTCCAGCAGACCGCTTAAAAGAAATGGCAGATAAATGTACAGCTCAGGGACCAGTAGGCAATTTTGTCAAATTAAGTAGTGAGGATGTAGTAAATATTTATAAATTGGCTTTAAAATAGGATAGGAGTGGAGTAGTTGTACCAAAAGTTAAAAAGTTGTTTAGGAAATAAACAGGCTGAAATGTTGGAAGAACTTGAGTTTCTAGTAAATACAGATAGTGGCTCATATTATAAAAATGGAATTGATAAGCTGGTTGATTATTATGCTGATAAATATAGTGAACTAGGTTTTCAAATAGAAGTTGATGAGCAGGATGAGTATGGGAATAACCTAATTGCTAAATATAAAGGTGAAAAGGAAGGTAATTTTTTGTTTCTAGGTCATTTGGATACTGTCTTTGCTGCTGGGACAGCTGCTGAGCGCCCTTTTACAATTAAAGGTGACAGAGCCTATGGCCCTGGTGTTTCTGATATGAAAGGTGGGATTGTAATCTTATATCATACTCTGGCCTCTCTTATCAATTTGGAAGTTGAACTACCAAACTTAACAGTTATTTTAAATGGTGATGAAGAAATCGGGACACATAGCTCAAGAGCAATCATAGAAAGAGAAGGGGCAGTAGCTGATTATTGTTTTGTGCTAGAACCGGGCAGATCTGATGGTTCAGTTGTCACCCAACGCAAAGGTGTTGGTGATTATGAACTGACTGTTGAGGGTGTTGCCTCCCATTCAGGTGCTGATCCTGAAAAAGGTAGTAGTGCGATTGAGGAACTGGCCCATAAAATATTGGCATTACACAATTTGACTGATTTAGCAAAAGGGATTACTGTCAATGTCGGTGTAATATCTGGAGGGGAAAGGTCAAATATTATTGCTGATCAGGCAGTGGCAAAAGTTGATCTTCGTTTTGAAACAAAAATTGATGGTAAAGTTATGGATGAGAAGATTAGAAGTGTAGCTAATAGTTGCCAGGTTGTTGGTACTAGTGGAACTATTAGAGGTGGGTTAAATCGGATGCCATTAGCTAAGACAAAAGCAAGTGAACAGTTATATGCAAAATTTTGTCAGACAGCTGCAAGAATGAATCTTAGTAAACCAGGTGAAAAAAAGACCGGTGGTGCATCAGATGGCAATTATGTAAGCGGTCTGGGCGTGCCAACAATTGATGCCCTTGGTCCAGTTGGTGGTAATTCACATAGTTTGAAAGAATATGCAGAAGTGGCAACCTTGACTGAAAGAGCAACATTGTTGGCAGGAACTTTGTATAGTTTAGCAGAAGAAAATTAACAATTATTGTACAGCATTAATTATTGCAATTGCAACAGCTTCCGCTGCGAGAATGCCGAGTTGATTAATATCAGCATCAATATCACCTGCAGCCAGGGTGAAAATAGAGTCTCCATCTAACATGGTGTGGACAGGATTAATTGTGCGAGCTAGGCCATCCTGTGCCATACCTGCGACTTTGGCTGCACCTGCTTTATCTATTCTGGCATTTGTTACAACAGCTCCAATAGTCGTATTTTCTCTATTAAATCCAGTTTTTAAGTCTGGTGTAGTGGTAAAAATATTCTTAGTAGAAACAAAATTATTAGCATCATCTTTAGCCCCAGCAATAATTTGGCCGGTCTGATAATCATAGATGTCACCAAAAGCATTTACAACGACCATTGCTCCAACTAGGAGGTCACCAAGCTGGATTAGGCTATGACCAATCCCAGATTTTGTTGCATTTTCCATGCCCATTATTTTACCAACAGTTGCACCTGTTCCTGCTCCAATACTTCCCGACGGTTGAGTAGCATGATTAGCATTTTGACAGGCAAGATAACCCATCCCTTTATCTGGTCTAATTTTTGCACTTTTATAGCCCAGGTCAAAGATCACAGCAGCTGGCACTATTGGTACTTTGGCAAAATTCACATCATATCCTTTATTATTTTCTTCTAAATATTCCATGACCCCACTTGCCGCATCAAGTCCATAAGCACTCCCGCCTGTAAAAAGTAAGGCATCAATTCTTTGCATACCAGCCAGTGGAGATAAAAGGTCTGTTTCTCTAGTACCTGGACCACCACCTCTAACATCAATTCCAGTCATAAATTCTCTTTCACAAATAATTACAGAACAACCAGTTCCTGCTTCTTGATTGCTGGCATGTCCAACTTTAATACCAGCTATTGCCGTAATATCTTCTTTCATTGTGTCACTCCTTTTATTTTCAGTCATATATTTAACATATTCAATGGATTACGCAAAAAATCCTGTTTTTTTATCACTAAAAAATAACAGAAAAAATCCATGTTTTAAAGCAGGAAATTTTAAATAATTAACTAATAAATAATGTAAGGAAGAAAATTAATTATGGAGGTGGGTTTTGTGTGTAGAAGAAAGATATTAACGGTTACTTTAACACTAATTATGGTATTGTCATTATCTGTAATGGTCATGGCAGAGGAAGTTAATTTTAGAATTTATCATACTAATGATACGCATGCAAGAGTCGTAGAGGATGGTTATGCTGGTAATCTTGGTTTTGCTAAGGTAAAATCTTTGATTGATCAGGGAGAAAAGGAAGTTGAAAATGTTTTATATTTGGATGCCGGTGATACTCTGCACGGTCAGGTTATAGCTAATATTAATCAGGGTGAAGCAATAGCTCATTTGATGAATGTGATGGGATTAGATGCTCAAACTTTAGGTAATCATGATTTTAATTATGGTCAGAATCAACTTAAAAAACTAGATACAATTGCTAGTTATCCATTTTTAGCAGCAAATCTCAAAAATGCTGATGGCACAGATAGCAAACTAGCAGAGAATTATCTAATTAAAGAGATGGATGGAGTAAAGGTAGGTATCTTTGGTCTTGCCTCACCTGAAACTGCTTATAAAACACATCCTAAAAATGTGGAAGGATTAGTATTTGCTAGTCCAGTAGAGGTAGCAAGAGATATGGTAGCTGAGTTAGAAAATAAGGTTGATGTTATTATTGGCTTAACTCACTTGGGACTTAGCGCAGGTACTGAATATACAAGTGCAAGAGTTGCCCAAGAGGTTGCAGGAATAGATATTATCATAGATGGCCATAGTCATGATGCTCTGGAAAATGGACGCATGGTTAATGGAACATTGATTGCAATGGCTGGCGAGTATGATAAGAATTTAGGTGTAGTTGAATTTACGGTAGAGAATGGTCAGCTAACTAATAAATCAGCGCGTTTAATTACTAAAGAAATGGCTGCCGATGTTGAAGCTGATCCCGTTATAGCTAAAGTAATAAATAGTATAAGCAGTGCAAATGAACAAATTACTTCTCAGGTAGTAGGTGAGACTGCAGTAGAGCTTAATGGTGCAAGGGAAGATGTTAGAACAGGTGAAACGAATCTAGGTAGTATGATTGCAGATGCAATTAAAGAAAAACTAGCTGCAGATCTTGCTATTACAAATGGTGGTGGAATTAGAGCTTCTATTGATCAAGGTAAAGTAACAAAAGGTGAAGTAATTACTGTTTTACCATTTGGTAATACAGCCATGAGTATTAGAATTAATGGTGAAACATTAGTGGCTGCACTAGAACATGCTGTTTCTAAATATCCTGCTCATGAAGGTCTTTTCCCACAGGTTTCCGGTGTTAAATTCACTTTTAACCCTGAGCAACCTGTTGGAGAACGAGTTGTAAAAGTTACAGTCAACGGTGAGCCGGTAGAGATGGATCAAGAATATGTAGTTGCTACTAATGATTTTATGGCAGCAGGTGGAGATGGATATACAATGTTCGCTTCTGCTCCAATAGTTACAGAAGCAGGCGGCTTAGAAGAGATTGTTATGGAATATATCTCTAATAACTCACCAGTTTCTCCTGAAAAGATGGGAAGAATAAGTACAGTAAAATAAGATAAAACTATAAATAATTAAGTAGAAAGACTCTAATCTGATATGATTAGGGTCTTTTTTCTTTATTCAAGCCAGTAATTCTGGTATAATAAATTAACTTTTAGTAAAATAAGGAGAAGATTTATCATTAAAAGTAAAAAAATATCTAAAAAAGGTAAATTTTTAGTTGCTAGTAGAGAAGATATGGATGCAAGAGGTTGGACAGAACTTGACTTTATTATTGTTTCAGGAGACGCCTATGTAGATCATCCTGCTTTTGGGACTGCAATTATTGGACGTCTATTAGAAAATTTAGGTTTCAAAGTTGGAATAATTGCCCAACCAGATTGGCGGAGTAAGCAAGATTTTATAAAACTTGGCCAACCTAAATATGCTTTTTTGGTAACAGCAGGAAATATGGATTCCATGGTTAACCATTATACAGTGAGTAAGCATAGACGTAATTATGATAATTATTCTCCTGGAGGAGAGAAAGGTTATCGTCCAGATAGAGCTACAATAGTTTATTGTAATCGAATTAAAGAGATTTCTGAAAAACCTATTATTATTGGTGGTATTGAGGCAAGTTTGAGAAGGTTTGCCTATTACGATTACTGGGATAATAAGGTGAGGCGTTCACTATTATTTGATAGTAGAGCAGATCTATTAGTTTACGGAATGGGCGAAAAGCAGATTGTTGAAATTGCCGAAAATATGGCTAATGGTCTGGATATTGAATATATCCAGCATATTCCAGGTACTTGTTATGTTGCGGATGACTTAGCTGACGTTTATGGTGCCAGAGAGATTCCTAGTTTTCAAGCAGTGACCAATAGTAAAAAAGAATATGCAAAAGCATTTAAAACCCAATATCTCGAACAGGATCCAGTTCGAGGAGAGGTGCTTGTCCAGCAACACGGTGATCGCTATTTGGTTCAAAATCAACCAACTGAGCCACTTGACCAATCAGAACTTGATCATGTTTATGGTTTACCCTATCAAAGAACTTATCATCCCAGCTATGAAGAGCTGGGTGGTATTCCAGCCATTAAAGAGGTAAAATTCAGTATTGTTAGTTCGCGTGGATGTTTTGGTGGATGTTCTTTTTGTGCGCTTACATTTCATCAAGGACGTAGAGTAACTGCACGTAGTCATGAGTCGATTATTGCAGAAGCAAAAAAAATTATTAATGACCCGGATTTTAAGGGCTATATCCATGATATAGGTGGACCTACTGCCAACTTTCGAGAAACAGGCTGTGAAAAACAAGTCTATCAAGGAGTCTGTAAAAATAGAGAATGTCTCTATCCTTCTCCTTGTGCCAAATTAAAAGTTGATCATGGTGATTATCTTTCTTTATTAAGAAAACTACGTAATTTACCCGGGGTTAAAAAGGTTTTTATTCGCTCAGGGATCAGATTTGATTATGTTTTGGCAGATACAGATGATTCATTTTTTAAGGAACTATGTGAATTTCACGTTAGTGGACAACTGAAAGTAGCGCCTGAACATGTTTCTACTAATGTTTTAGCGTACATGGGGAAGCCAAAGAATGAAGTATTTGAGGAGTTTAGGAAAAAGTTTTATCACATTAACGAAGAGTTAGAAATGGAACAATATTTAATTCCTTATTTTATATCAAGTCATCCAGGGAGTAGACTGGAAGATGCAATTGAGTTAGCAGAGTATCTGCGTGATATTAATCATCATCCAGAGCAAGTTCAAGATTTTTATCCCACACCAGGTACTCTTTCAACTACAATGTATTATTCCGAATATGATCCACGAACTATGAAAAAAGTATATGTTGCTAAAAGTGGCAAAGAAAAGAAAATGCAACGGGCTTTGTTGCAATACCATCAAAAGTGCAATTATGCAATTGTGAGAGAAGCTTTGCGAAAAGCAGGCAGAGAAGATTTGATTGGTTATCAGCAACAAGCATTAGTACCACCAAAGTGAAAGGAGCATAATAATTATGCAAAAGAAAAAGAAAAAGAAGAAAATTAGTTTTTGGAAATCAATTGCAGCAAAGTTTTTATTACCAACAGTCATTATATTAATTATAGCTACTGCAGTTACTGGCATTATAGGTTACAATACACAGAAAAAAGAGGTGCTGGAATTAGTTGATCAGATGGGAAAAACTAAACTAGCAGAGATTGAAAAGATCATTACTGAAAGACAAGAAAACGCGGAAATGACTGAAAAAGCATTGAGCAATTATTTAATAAAAATAACTAAAACAATTGCCTGGTCCATTCAAGATGTGCCAGAAAGTCAGTTAACAGCTAAAATCAATGAAATGGTTGATTATTTGAATATCTCAGAAATTCATGTCATTGATGAAAATGGAGTTATCCAATGGTCAAATATTCCGGGCTTTGTTGGATTTGATTTCAACAGTTCAGAACAGACCAAACCTTTCTTAGCAGGTTTAGAAAACAAAGATTTTGAACTAGCCCAGGAACCTCAACTTAGAGGTACTGATAATACATTATTTCAGTATGTAGGAGTAGCGAGAACAGATAAAGCAGGAGTTGTACAGATTGGTGTTAAACCAGAAGAACTAAAAGAAATAATCGATAAAATTGATATTAGTAATATAGCATCATCCATGGATTTTGGGAAAAATGGATATATTTATATAACAAATACAAATGGAAAAGTAATTTCACATCCTGACCCAGGGATGGTTGGGAAAAATATATCTGAATATGAATGGGGCAAACAGATTGTTGAGCAAAAAAATGGCAAGATAACATTCACATTAGATGGTGAAGAGAGAATAAATTATTTCAAAGAGTATAAAAATTATATTATGGCAGCTTCAATGCCTACTTCAGAATTTATGCAAGCTTTGTATGACTATCGTTCTCGAATACTGCTGACTATCATAATTACACTACTTGTTGCAGCAATTATTATTTATATTTTGACAAATAAATTTATTGATCCAATTAAACAAGCATCTAATTTTGCCGGAGAGATTGCCCAGGGTAATTTAAGATTAGCTGATATTTCTTATCAAAGGGATGATGAGATTGGTGAATTAACAACTTCGCTCAATAATATGAAAGCTAATTTGAATAATATAATAAGTCAGGTTGCCAATACCTCTGAACAACTAGCAGCAGCTAGTGAAGAATTAGTTGCATCAGGTGAACAAGTAGGGGAGACTGCTGAACAGGTGGGTAATGCAATTCAAGATGTTGCTTCTGGTGCAGAAGAACAGTCTGCTCAGATGGATGAGACAGCCCGTTATGTTGAAGATTTAAGTGATAGTATTGACGATATAGATGGAATGTCAAATGAAATGACAGAGGCAGCCCAAAATGTACTGAGCAATATTGATCAAGGTAATCAGTCATTGAGTAGTTCTATTGGCCAAATTAATCAAGTTAAAGATGAGACAGCTGAGATTTCTGAAATAATTAATGGACTTGGAAGTCTATCAGATAAGATAGGTGATATTGTTGAATTGATCAATAATATTTCTGGCCAGACGAATTTACTTGCTTTAAATGCAGCGATTGAAGCTGCCAGAGCAGGTGAAGCAGGGCGTGGATTTAGTGTTGTGGCTGAAGAGATACGCGAATTAGCTGAAGAGACTGGTGGAGCGACTGAGAAAATTGCAGGTTTAATTAAAGAGATACAAAATAATATTAAAACTGCGGTTGAAAAAGTTGCTGCCAATGAAAAACAAGTTGAAGCTAGTGTAACAAGAATTGATGAAACAGGTAATCAATTTAGAGAAATTGAAACTGTGGCAAATTCACTTGTGGAACTGGTTGAAAAAGTAGCTAATAATGTTAATATGATGCGTACGAACAGTGACCATGTCGAGAAAGCTGTGAGAGATGTAACTGCAGTTAGTGAAGAAGCGGCTGGTAGTTCTGAAGAAGTTGCTGCTTCTAGTCAAGAACAGTTAGCTGCAACTGAAGAAATTGTTTCATCATCAAGACAGTTAGCAGATATAGCAGATGATCTTGCTCGAGAAGTTGACCGGTTTAAATTAAATAGCTAAATTATCATTATAATATAATAAATGGGGATAAGCTGATAACTATCTTTAATCTATCGACTTATCCCTTGAATTTTAATTTTTTCTATAAAATAAAATGATAGTAATAATAATTAATAATATAGTAGCTCCAGTTGTAATTATTACAGGTTGATTTGATTGTGATTCGTTTATTCTGGCAGAGAGAATACCATAATTGGCCCACACTGCGACTGCTGCAAAGTAGATATCGTTTCTTTTTTTGACCATCAGAATAGTAATTAAAAGCCCAGTAATGATCATTAACACAGCCCAAATGGTCAGAAATTGTGAAGACCAATTATCATTAAAATAGATTAATAAACTAGATAGATTAGCAAGTGTTGCAATTGTAACCCAACCAAGGTAAACACTAAAGGGAATGACACTTAGTATTTTAGTCCAAAAATTATTGATCTTTAGATTATTGACTTTTAAATATATAATAATTAGCGTACTAAGAAGGATAAACATGATAACCATTGCTAGAGGTATGTAGTCATAGTGCCAGGCAAAAATCCAAAGACTATTGGCCAATGAGCTAAAAATGAAATAAGGTCCTACAGTTTTCACAATAGGTCTGGTATTATCTTGCTTAAATAAGCCATGCGCCTGGTAAATAACAAAACCAAGTAGCAGTAAATAAATTATCCCCCAGATGGAAAACGTAAACCCAGCAGGTGTGAATGGGGTATGGTAGATATCTGAAATTTCTTTAGTAGAACGGCCATTCAATGGCAAATAAATTGAAAGAAAATTAACAGTTATCATTATCAGAAAAAATAAAATATTACCTATTTGATAAACTTTAATCTTTTTACTATACATTTAATACACTCCTCTCGACTACTATTATAATATTTAATGAGTAAAATTTAAAATATTTTTTAAAATTTAAAGGAGGAAAAATAAATGGATGAATATAAAAATTATCGCGAGTTCTTAAAAGCAGATCTTTGGAAAAAACGAGATACAGCAGAGAGTGATATGGAGCGGGGAATCAAAAGACCAGAAGCTGTCAAACCAGCAGTAGAATCGGAAAACATCATTAATTTAATAGCTCCTGCTGAACTTAAAAATAATGGTCTTGGTAAAGTAGATTTATTTACAGTTATTGAAGAGAGAAAAAGCAAAAGATCATACTCGGGTGAACCTTTTTCCAAAGCTGAATTGTCATTTATGCTCTGGGCGACCCAGGGAATGAAAGAAGGTAAACTGGTACGCAGAAATGTTCCTTCTGGTGGTGCGCGTCATCCTTTTGAAACCTATCTAGCAGTTCAAAATGTAACTGGTATTGACTCAGGTATTTATCGATATTTACCAGTAAGACATGCGCTTATTGAGATTGATAAGCCTGCTGGCTTAAAAGAAAAGATGATTGCTGCAACCAGGGGACAAGAATTCGTTGGTCAAGCAAACTTACTTTTTATATGGGCAGCGATACCTTATCGATCAGAATGGAAGTATAATTATGTAGCTCATAAATTGATTGCTATTGATGGAGGACATCTTGGTCAGAACCTTTATCTTACGAGTGAAGCTGTAAATGGAGGCACCTGTGCCATTGCCGCTTATGATCAACAATTGGCAGATGAATTAATAAAAGTTGATGGGGAAGAAGAATTTGCTTTTTACCTGGCAGCTTGTGGGAAATAAAGATTGAAGAAAATTATCTGAAATAATTGCTAAAAACTGTTGTCATTTCGTCTTATTTATAGTACAATATAATTGAATCAACAAATGAGAAGTAAATGAGTAACGAGGTTGGTTCGTAATACTGAAAATGGAACAGAGTAGTTGTGCAGCGAGTAAGTTCCCTTTAAACTAAACTAATTAAAGGGGGAATACCGTGATGACAGAATTCATCAAGCACAAAATCAATGAGGTTAAAAATGCTAGAAAAGAAATTAATGTTGAAGGATATGACAAAATTAAGAGTAAAGCACTAGTCAACTATTATATGAGTGGTGGAATGTAAAGTATTTTTAAAGCCGGAGTTTCCACTCCGGCTTTTTAATTAAATAATGACTCCGAGCTGTTGGTCCTGTGGAAGTAATATCTATGGACAAATAGCCGATAGGGTAGAAGAGGAAACGAAACTACCTCCCAGTGGAAAGGAGTGTTCAATGATAAAATTTAAATTATTTTTTTAAATTTATCTTGTGATGTAAAACACTTTCTTTCTGGAAAGTGTTTTTTTGTGCAAAAATTGAGACTAAAAAATCTTGAAAAGAATTAAAAAAATGGAGGATTTAAAATGAAAAAAGGATTATTTTTATTATTTATTTTGACTTTGCTTTTAATGGTAAGCGTGATACCAGTAGCTGCAGAAGAAAGATTAGTGATGGCCACTACTACTAGTACCGAAAATTCTGGCCTTCTAGCAGAATTACTGCCACCTTTTGAAGAAAAATTTGACGTAAGAGTAGATGTAGTGGCAGTAGGTACTGGAAAAGCAATCAATTTAGCCCAAAATGGTGATGCTGATGTTATCTTAGTCCATGCGAGACCAGCAGAAGATAAGTTTGTTGAAGAGGGTTATGGTGTTAATCGTCGTGATGTAATGTTTAATGATTTCGTAATTTTAGGACCAAAAGATGATCCAGCTGACATAGCTGGGATGAAAGATGCAATTGCTGCTTATAAAAAGATAGCCGAAAGCAAGAGTGAATTTATTTCCCGTGGTGATGATTCTGGAACAAATAAAAAAGAATTGTCGATTTGGACAAAGGCGGCTATTAGGCCAGAAGGTAGTTGGTATCTAGAAACAGGACAAGGTATGGGTGCCAGTATTAATGTTGCTAATGAGAAAGAAGCTTATATCATGGCAGATAGAGGTACTTATCTTGCTTATAGTGGGGATATCGAGCTTGAGATACTTGTTAGTGGAGATGAAATCCTTTTTAATCCATATGGGATTATACCAGTTAATCCGGCTATGTATTCACATCTAAATTACCAAATGGCTATGGCTTTGGTAGGATATATTACCTCACAGCAAGGTCAAAAAATAATTAATGAATATACTAAATATGGGAAACAATTATTTCATCCATCTGCGATTCTACCAGAAAATATTAAATAAATAAATTGCAAAACTAAAAGGAGGACCAGCAGGGTGAATTATTTGCAGGAAGCTTTAATTGAAGCATTTAAATTAATAATAAATCTAGATAGAGAACTATTAGATGTTGTGACAACATCTTTGCGGTTATCAGTGACATCTACTTTAATAGCAGCTCTACCTGGAATTTTATTGGGTATCATTATTAGTAGAAATAATTTTGGTGGGAAAAAAGTAATTAACGTAATTTTAAATACCTTGCTGGGTCTGCCTACTGTTGTAGTAGGGTTGTTTGTTTATTCTCTTATTTCTCGACGCGGTCCCTTAGGTGAATTAGACATGTTATTTTCAATTAGAGGGATAATTTTGGGACAAATTATTTTGATTTTGCCAATTATTATTGCATTAAGTAGAAACGCAATTCATGATATTGATGATAAGATGTATAAGACAGCAATTTCAATGGGAGCAACAAGGTTGCAGCAGTTCAAGTTATTATTAGCTGAGGCTCGTTATGGTATCTCAGGTGCTTTGATAGCTGCTTTTGGCAGAGTGATTGGTGAGATTGGTGTTTCGATGATGTTGGGTGGAAATATAAGAGGTGTGACAAGGACTATTACGACAGCAATGGCCATGGAAACCAATAAAGGGCGGTTTGGGTTTGGCCTGGCCCTGGGCTTAATATTATTGACAATTGCTTTTTTAGTTAACTTTGGTGTCTATTACTTACAGGCAGGTGAGAGTAGTGTCTAAACAAAATGTTATCTTAGAAGCTAGAAATATAGTCAAATATTATGGGGAACAAAAAGTTTTAGATATTGAAAATTTTACTTTATATAAAGGGGCCTTTAATTTTTTAATTGGTCCAAATGGAAGTGGGAAAACAACATTTTTGCAGATACTAAGCCTGGTTGATAAAGATTATAGAGGAGAACTTTATTATAAAGGAGAGGCAATTGATTACCAACGGGATAATTTGTTGAAATCAAGAAGAAAGTTTTCGGTAATATGGCAGAATCCCTATCTATACAAAGGGTCAGTTAGCTATAATATTGGCCTGCCATTACGATTACGAGGAGTTAATAAAAAGTCTATCCATCATAAAGTAAAGCAAATGGCTGAAAAACTTGCTATAACAGAGTTATTATCTAAGCGACATGATCAGATATCAGGTGGTGAAAAGCAAAAAGTTTCTATTGCCAGAGCATTAATTACTGAACCAGAAATCATATTTGTTGATGAACCAACAAATAGTCTAGATAAAGAGAGTATTAGTTTTTTTAATCAGCATTTTTCGGAATTAGTAACTGACGAGATGACTGTCTTGTTGATTACACATGATTTAACACAAGTTAAACGTCTGGCCAATCATATTAACTCTTTAGATAAGGGTAAATTGATTTATCAGGGCTGTCCCCGCGAGTATAATTCTAATAATTTTCATGTGATTTAAAGTCCTTTTTAAAAAGGACTTTTTTTTGTGTAAAATTAAATAGAGGAATTTTCATTATTTTCACAGAATTTATAGTTAAAGTAGTATTATTAGAAAAAACCAGGAAGGTTGATTATTTTGAAAAAATTAATTAAAGGCGGTATAGTAGTTACAGAAGAGAATCTATTTGCAGCGGAGATATTAATTGAAGATGGTGTGATTTCTGCTATTAAAAAACCAGGTACATTTTCTAGTAATGATTTTGAAACAATAGATGTAGAAGGAAAATATATATTACCAGGTATCATAGATGCACATACTCATTATCAGCTTCAATCTCGAGGGACTGTTACAGCTGACGATTTTTATACAGGATCTCGCTCGGCAGCCTGTGGTGGAGTCACAACTTTTATTGATTATGTTGATTATCCGACAGATGGAAAGCTTGTCGAAGCAGTCAAAAGACGGCAAAATGAAGCAGCAGGAAAAGTTGTTATAGACTATAGCTTACATCAAGTTTTACAAGATTATAATCAGGTTGTAGATCAGGAATTAGAACTAATTAAAAATTTAGGGATAGCAAGTATTAAACTGTTTACTACTTATCGTAGTGAAGGGTATATGATTGAGGCTAACAAATTAAAAGAAGCTTTAGTCAGGCTAAAAGAATTAAATATTTTACCTACCGTACATGCAGAAGATGATCCGCTAATTGTTGAATTAGAAAAGATCTATCAAGACCGTGGTTTAACGGGGCCTGATATGCATCCACGCATGAGACCAGCAATTTCGGAAGGGTTAGCAGTAGAAGAGATTGGTAGGGCGGCTATGGAAGTCGATCTACCAATTTATATAGCACATGTTTCTTCAAGTTATGGTCTAGCAGCAATCAAGAAACTCCGTGAAGAAGGTGGTCGGATTTTTGGCGAAACCACCCCTCATTATTTACTATTAGATGAAGGAAAACTAAGAGCTGAAAATCCACAGAGATATATTATGACACCACCATTAAGGACACCATATGATAATGAAATATTGTGGCAGGGAATTAGTAAAGAGGAATTGCAGGTAGTCGCTACTGATCATTGTGCTTTTAGTCTTGAGCAAAAACTTCTCTCTCAATCCTGTTTATCAATTTTTCCCGGTTTACCTGGTAGTGAAACTCTGTTACCATTAATCCATCATTTCGGTGTTAATGAGGGAAGATTTGATTATTCTCAATTAGTTAGGCTATTAGCTTATAATCCTGCCCGAATTTTTGGCCTTTATCCACAAAAGGGAAAGGTTGCAGTTGGTTCAGATGCAGATCTAGTTATCTTTGATGCAGATAAAAAAGTCAAATTAACTGGTGAAAATCTCCATTCAGCAGCAGGATATAGTCCTTTTCAAGAAATAACGGTTACAGGTTACCCAGTCATGACAATGAGTCGAGGAGAAGTCATTATGCAAGATGGTAGCGTTGAAGTTAAAAAAGGGCACGGAAAATTTGTTCCAGGTAATAGATCATCTCTATTTATCTAATAGGGATGATTTTGGAATAATTTATATGACAATTTACAGAGACCTTCATTAATATGTTGTTCTTCTAAAAAAACATGATCCGGTACTTTTAAAGGTATTTCAGTAAAATCCCAGATTCCTTTTATATTAGCTCTAATAATTATATCAGTAATCTCTTGAGCAACTTCACTGGGGACTGTAAGGATAGCTATATCAATATCTTCTTTTTTAATAAAAGGGATTAATTCTTCAGTCGATAAGATAGGGCTGCCATTGATTGATTTACCGATTAAATCAACTTTAACGTCAAATAAAGCCTTTAATTTATAACCACGTTCATTAAGGCCTGAATTAAAAGCTAGTGCTTGCCCCATGTTTCCTGCTCCAATGATAATAAGTGTTTTACTGATATGCATTCCCATGATTAGTTGAATCTGTCGGCAAAGACAGGAAACATCATAACCATAACTTTTTTTACCGAATGTTCCAAAATAATTAAGATCTTTGCGGATCAGAGAGCTACTAAAACCTGTATGTTTAGCTAGTTCTTCTGATGATATATATTCGATATTTTTATTCTTTATTTTTTTTAAATGCTTATAATATAATGGTAACCTATTTAATATTACGTCAGGTATTTCAGGAGGTGTTTTCCTCATGATTTTCCCTCCTCCTATCTATTTGTTAAAAGATTAACAAACTTTCTTACTCTCATTTTAATTGATATGGAAAGAATAATCAAGGGTTTTAAATAAATATTGTGAAATTATTATCTTTTGGAGGTTTTAGATATGGATAAGTATGAACTTTCTAATGAAAAATTAAAGTTAAATTTTGACCCTGCCCATTTTGACTTTACAACAACAGCTGAGCTTGCAGATTTTACAGATGAAATTATAGGTCAGCAAAGAGCTGCTCAATCACTTGACTTTGGCCTGAGAGTAAAAAAAGAAGGCTATAATATTTTTATGTCCGGTAAATCAGGTACAGGCAAATCAACATATGCTGAACAATTAGCTGCAAAGAAGTCAGCTATTAAGGATACTCCTCCGGATATTATTTATGTTTTTAATTTTGCTGATTCGGAAAGGCCTAATGCAATTGAAGTCCCTGCCGGGGTTGGTTCTTCTTTTAAAAAAGATATGGAAAAGATGATGAAAGAATTACGTGAAGAAATTCCGCGTGCTTTTGAGAGTGATGAATATGAAGAGGAAAAAAATGAAATCGTGAACCATTACCAACCTCGTTCTACAAAACTAATGGAAGAATTTGAAGAGGAAATTCACAAAAAGGGATTCACATTACAGAATACGCCACAGGGTTTGGTACCAGTTCCAATAGATGAAGATGGTGAACCTTTGGTTCGAGAAGATTTTCATGAGATGTCTGATGAAGAAAAAGAAGAGATTAGAGAACAGAGTCAGGCTATTAAGGTTAAATTAGATCAGATTATGAAACAAATTAGAGGAATTAAAGAATCTGCTCAGGAAGAACTCTCTTCTTTAGAAAAGAAGATTGGTATTTCTGTGGTTCAACCAATTATTAAACATTTGCAACAAAAATATGAAGAATGTCAGGAGATTGTTGAGTATCTAACAGCTGTGCAAAAAGATATTGGCGCAAACATTGCGGAATTTTTACCTAAAAACAATGATCAACAAATGCCATTTCCTTTTAGTCAGGATAATGAAGAAGAATTTTTTACTCGGTATCAAATCAATTTGCTGATTGACCATCAAGATACAAAAGGGGCACCGGTAGTTTTCGAAAAGAATCCTACCTATTATAATTTATTTGGTAAGGTTGAGGGAAAAACCAAGTTCGGAACGATTACAACAGATTTTACAATGATTAGAAGTGGGGCTTTTCATAAAGCAAATGGTGGTTATCTAATTTTAAAAGCTGAAGATGTATTAAGAAATCCTTTTTCCTGGAAGACTTTAAAAAGGACGCTGATCAATCAAGATATTGAAGTAGAGAACATTGGTGAACAGTATAGAAGAGTTCCGATTATGACGCTTCGACCAGAGGCGGTTAAACTAGATCTAAAAATAATTTTAATTGGGACACCTTATCTATATTATTTGTTATATGATTTTGATGAAGAATTTAAAGAACTTTTTAAAATTAAGGCGGATTTTGATACTGAAATGGATAGAAACCAGCAAAATATAGATAAGTTTGCTACCTTTATAGCTACTATTTGTAACCGAGATGGGATCAGACATTTTACAAATAGATCAGTAGCAGCGATGATAGATTACAGCAGTCGTCTGGCTGATGACCGGCAAAAAATGTCAACCAGGTTTAATGAAATTATTGAGATTATCTATGAAGCAGATACCTGGGCTGAAATGGAAGGTAAAGATATTGTAGTATTACCTAATCTCTTAAAAGCGATCTCTGAAAAAGAAAAAAGATCTAATCTTTTGGAAGAAAAGGTGCAAGAAAGTATTATTAGAGGTCAGATTATGATAGATGTGGTCGGCAAAGAAGTGGGACAGATTAATGGACTTTCTATTTATTCTACGGGAAAATATTCTTTTGGCAGTCCGAGCAGAATTACGGCTAGGACTTATCTGGGAAAAGAAGGTGTCATTAATATTGAACGCGAAGTCGATATGAGTGGAAGTATCCATAGTAAAGGTGTAATGATAATGACTGGTTATCTGGGTGGCCAATACGCGCAAGATGATCCACTTAGTCTGACAGCTTCACTTGCGTTTGAACAAAACTATGGTGGCATAGATGGTGATAGTGCAACCTGCGCGGAATTAATTGCTCTGTTATCTTCACTGGCAGATCTTCCAATTAGACAGGATCTGGCGATTACTGGTTCCATGAATCAAAAAGGTATTGTGCAACCGATCGGTGGAGTAAATGAAAAAATAGAGGGATTTTTCCAAGTCTGTAAGGCAAGCGGTTTAACAGGTAATCAGGGTGTAGTTATTCCTACCCGAAATCTAGATAATTTAATTTTGAAAAAAGAAGTAGTTGAAGCTATTGAAAAAGGTAAATTCCACCTCTATCAGATTGAAAATATTGATCAGGCAGTTGAGATAATGATGAGTCGACCTGCCGCAGAAGTTCATGAGAAAGTAAGTAAATTATTAACAAGTTATGCTGAGGAAGAAACAATTACTGAAAAAGAATAGTTAAATACTGTTGAATTAATTAGATATATTGGAGGTTTAATCATGCAAAAATATGGTATAACAAATATTAATATTGTCTTAGCAGATAGAGTATTGGAAAATGGTTCAATTATTTTTAGTAATAAAATTGAGCAAATTCTCCCTTATACAATAGAGGGTAATCGGGTTGATAAATTGATTAATGGGAAAGCAGGTTTTCTTACTCCTGGTCTGATAGATATTCATATTCACGGAGCAGGAGGGAAAGATACCATGGATGGTGAACTGAGATCAATTGAAGTGATCAGTTCTACATTAGCTAAATATGGAACAACTTCTTTTCTACCTACCACAATGACAATGCCGCCAGCTGCTATTAAAAAGGCTCTTACTAGTCTGCGGCAAGCAATGCAAGAGGGAACAAGTGGGGCCAGAGTAGTCGGAGCTCATGCGGAAGGACCTTTTATCAGCAAAAAATATATTGGAGCACAGGATAGTAATAATATTTTGAGTGCAGATGCTGAATTATTGGCTGAATTTTATGATCTGGTGAAAATAATGACCTTGGCTCCAGAAGAAGATGGAGCAGGGGATTTAATTAGAAAACTAAGAAGTTATAATATCATAGCTTCAGTTGGACATTCAGCTGCTACTTATGAAGAGTTATTAATAGCAAGTGAGACAGGCTTAGCACATGCTACCCATCTTTTTAATGCAATGAGTGGTTTACACCATCGCCAACCGGGTCTTGTTGGTGGAGCTCTAGACACTGACCTTACAGTTGAATTAATCACTGATTTAATACATCTTCATCCAGCTATCATCAGACTGGCTATCAAAGCAAAAGGTGTTGACAAAATTATTTTAGTATCTGATGCAATGGAAGCTTGTGGTTTAAGTGAAGGCAAATATGAACTTGGCGGCCAGAAGGTAATAGTTAAAGATGGTGCAGCTCGCCTGGAAAATGGCTCACTAGCTGGAAGTGTATTAACTTTAGATCAGGCTATTCGCAATGTTTTATCTGTGACAGATCTTAGATTAGATGAAGTTATACGCATGGCTACATTAAATCCTGCTCGTAGGATAGGAATTGATCTTTATACAGGCAGTATCAAGAGAGGATTGGCAGCTGACTTAGTATTATTTAATGAGCAGATGCAAGTTGAACAAGTCTATATATCCGGGAAATTAGTCTAGGTAGCCTTGGTTAATAATGATTTTTTATCTGATGAATAGAGAAAATAGTTGTATGCAATACTAGTCCTATGGAGGTGTTGATATTGTTTGATATGATTCCTTTTAGAAATCGCAACAAGAAAGGTATGATGTCACAAAATGTTCCGATTAATTCACTTGTCTCCAGCTTCTTTAATGATGTACTAGATATTGCAGAAAAAGATTTTAAAATTGATATTAAAGAGAAAAAAGAGGAATATGTTATTGAGGCAGAAATGCCTGGAGTAAAGAAAGAGGATATCAAGCTTGAATTGAAAGATAATTATCTAATAATTTCTGCAAAAAACGAAATAACAAGCGAAGAAAAAGGAGAAAATTACATTCGCAAAGAGAGAAGAAGTGGGAGCTTTAGTAGAGATTTTTATTTAGAACATGTAAATCAGGATGCTATCAGAGCAGAATATATTAATGGTATTTTGTATGTGCGTCTTCCCAAGTTAGAGAAAGAGATTGACCCTTCCCAACGCATTGAAATTCAGTAAAGATTCGAGAAAAAACCTAGTGGTTAGCTAGCTAGGTTTTTTTGTATGTAAAATTATTAGATAAGAAGTTTGCAGAATAAATTTTAGCACAAATAAATTGCAGCTTAAATTGAAAAAAATTCCTGATTATGATAAAGTTACAGTTAATAAAAAGGTACTGGTATGAAGATGGAAAATATATCTGGAGGGAGCGATTTATTTTGCAAAAAATTGCTGTAATAGGCGCCGGTACCATGGGAAGTGGCATTGCTCAGGTAGTTGCAGAAGCTGGTTATGAAGTTATTTTAAGAGACATTGAAGAAGAAATGTTGGATAAGGCAGTGACTAGAATAGCTGGAGGTCTGAACAGACTGGTCCAAAAAGAAAGAATAACTGAAGATGAAAAAAATAATATTTTGGATCGCGTAACAACTACAAAAAAAATAGACTCCATAAGAGATGTGGATCTTGTGATTGAAGCTGCGACTGAAAAGATGGAAATGAAAAAGAAAATTTTCAGACAACTGGATGAAGTTTGTCAGAAGAAGACTATTCTAGCTAGCAATACATCTGCGTTAAGCATTACTGAACTGGCTTCAGTAACATCTAGGCCTGAAAAAGTCTTAGGTGTTCACTTTTTTAATCCTGCACCTATCATGAAGTTAGTCGAGTTGATAAGAGGATTGACTACTTCTGAAGAAGTTTTTGCAGAAGTTAAAGTTTTTATTGAAAAAATAAGCAAAAAGCCAGTTGAAGTTAATGAATCACCCGGATTTATTGTTAACCGTCTTTTAATACCAATGATTAATGAAGCTGCCTTTTTATTGGGAGAAAAGATTGCGTTGGCTGAAGATATTGACTCAGCCATGAAATTGGGGGCTAATCATCCCATCGGTCCATTAGCTCTGGGAGATTTAATAGGCTTAGATGTTTGTTTAGCTATCATGGAAACACTTTATCAAGATTTTGCAGATAGCAAATATCGGCCAGCTCCTTTATTAAGAAAAAAAGTTAGGGCAGGCCAACTGGGCAGAAAATCTGGAGAAGGTTTTTATACTTATTAAAATTGAATAAAATAAAAGCAGAACAGGTCAGCCTGTTCTGCTTTGTTCTTTAAAGTGTAAATTTATCATTAGCTATTAATTGACTAATACCTTCATTAGCTTCTGGTTGTTGATGGGAAGTAGCCTGATAACCTGGTTCTGTATAAGCATAAATATTACCCTCATAATTTCTTAAAATCACTTTTCCATCTGCCTGCAATATCATATATTGGGGACTGACTGGAATTTTACCACCACCACCAGGTGCATCTATTACATAAGTAGGAACAGCTAAACCACTAGTATGTTGTCTTAATGATTCCATAATTTCCAAACCTCTACTAACAGGTGTTCGAAAGTGTTCAATACCTTGGGATAAGTCACACTGGTATAAATAATAAGGTCTGACTCTAATCTGTAGTAGTTTTTGCACAAGTTTTTTCATAATAGCGGGTTGATCATTAATGCCTTTTAAAAGTACCGACTGATTAGCAAGAGGAATCCCTGCATCAGCCAGTCGTGCACAGGCTGCCTGGGAAGCAGGCGTAATTTCTGATGGATGATTAAAGTGAGTGTTAAGGTAGATAGGCTGGTATTTTTTTAAGATATTGACTAGTTTGGAAGTGATTCTCTGTGGTAGAACAACTGGGGTCCTGGTGCCAATTCTAATGATTTCCACATGTGGAATTTCTCTAATTTTTTTAATTATTTGTTCTAGTCTTTTATTATCGATTAAAAGGGCGTCACCACCAGAAAGCAATACATCCCGTATTTGTTGGTGGTTGGCAATATAATTAATAGCTGATTCGATCTGTTCTTGAGCTAAAGGCTTATCTGTAGAACCAGCAAACCGTCTTCTGGTACAATGGCGACAATACATGGAACACTGATCAGTTATGAGAAGTAGAACGCGGTCTGGATAGCGATGGGTTAGGCCAGGAACAGGTGCATCAATATCTTCATGAAGCGGATCGTTTAAATCAGCCGAGCCAAAGTCCAATTCATGAGCTGTTGGGATAGCCTGTTGTTTAATAGGGCAAAGCTTATTTTTGGCATCAAATAAAGTTGCATAATATGGAGTAATTGCCATGCGTAATTTTTTTAGTGCTTTAGAAATTTCTTCTTTCTCAGCTAAGCTGAGATCAATTATGCGAGCTAGCTGATCCACGTTGGTAATGCGGTTTGCAACTTGCCAGTGCCAATCATGCCACTCTTCTGGTTTTACATCTTGCCAGAGAGCAAATTTTTTATAATCATTCATCTATCAATATCCTCCTTAAGATGATCTGTTTATATAAGTAAAATGCATTAATTATGCCAGTTTTTGTGAAGGAGGAAGGCAGTTCTTTGTAGAAATAAATAATATGTAAGGAAAAGGAGTGAGGAGATTGCAGATGCCAACTATAGATATTTATCTTGATCAAATAGAAGAAAATGTTAAAAAAATGCTACAAATATGTCAAAAAAATGATATTAAATTAACAGGAGTTGTTAAAGGAGCAGCAGGAGATCAAAGAGTTATGCAGTCATTTATGGATGCAGGATTAACAAGTATCGGTGATTCAAGGTTAAAAAATATTATTGCCCTTCGCCAAATGGGTTATGAAAAGGAAGTTATTCTACTTCGTCTGCCAGCATTGAGTGAAATAGATGACGTTATCAAATATGTTGATATCTCCCTTGTCAGTGAAGTGAAAACTTGTCGTTATTTAAGTGATTTGGCTCAAAAAATAGGTAAAAAAGCTGGCATCATTGTCATGGTTGATGTAGGTGATCTCAGAGAGGGTGTGCTCCCAGAAGAGTTAATTGAATTTTTTGCAGAGATTATTAAATTACCAAGTTTAGAAATAAAGGGCTTAGGCACAAACGTGGGTTGTTATGGTGGTGTTCTACCTACTGTTAAAAACACGCAAAAAATTATTGAACTTAAAGATAGATTAGAGAATGAATTCAAGCTTAAACTTCCCATGCTATCAGGCGGTAATACGGCAACAACAAAACTAATTGAGCAAGGCAAATTGCCTGCTGGCATAAATCATCTGCGGGTTGGTGAGGGACTATTACAAGGCACAGATATTACCCACCAAAGAGAAATTGATTACCTAAACAGTTATAATTTTCAGCTTAGTGCAGAGATAATAGAGCTCAAAGAGAAACCATCTCTTCCCACAGGTGAAATTGGTTGTGATGCTTTTGGGAACCAACCGGAATTTATAGATAAAGGAATAAGAAGAAGGGCAATTCTTGCCGTAGGTAGACAAGACACTGAAATTGAAGGCTTAATTCCTGTTCTGGCAGGAGTACAGGTGCTTGGAGCCAGCAGTGACCATCTATTAGTAGATGTGACTGATTTGGCTGAAGAAATCCAGGTAGGAGATAAAATGCGCTTTTATCTCAACTATAGTGCAATGCTGCGCGCGATGACATCACCTTATCTAGCAAAGCAATATCATGCAAAATAATTTGCAAGATAGCAAAATATTTTGCATCCTCTGAAAGGAGAATATCATTGATTAATAACAAGGAAAAGATGCCAGATCTTAACTTTAAGAGAATTTTAGATAAACTGGATGAAGGTATTCATATTGTTGATCAATCAGGAGAGACCATTTATTATAATAAAAAAGCAGCTGAAATTGATGGCCTGAATAGAAAAGAGGTTATTGGTAAAAACATATTTAGCTTTTATCCGTCACTGACATCTGAAAGTAGTACCCTCATGCAGGCATTGCGGAAACAAAGGACAGTCTCTGGTATTAAACAAACATTTATTAATCTAAAAGGCAAAAAAATTACAACTGTTAATACTACCATACCACTAAGTTTTGCAGATGGCAGTATTGGTGCAATGGAAATTTCACAAAATCTAACCGAACTGGCAAGTTTGCTAAATAATGTTCAGGGATTAGAGAGTGGATTAACAACTGAAAAACAGCTCTGCCAAAAATCTTGCGGGAGAAATAATACTCGTTATCAATTTGAAGATATTATTGGGACTGCAGATAATTTTACACGCGTAACTAGTGATGCACTTAAAGCAGCTAGAACAAATTCAGCTGTCTTATTAATCGGTGAAACGGGAACAGGTAAAGAATTATTTGCCCAGAGCATTCATAATGCAAGTCAAAGACAGAAGCGACCTTTTATTGCACAAAACTGTGCTGCCTTACCGCGTGATTTACTGGAAGGTCTGCTCTTTGGTACAGAAAAAGGTGGTTTTACTGGGGCCAAGTCTAGAGCTGGTCTCTTCGAGCAAGCCGCCGGAGGCACTGTCTTACTTGATGAAATTAATGCGATGGATTTAGCTCTTCAGGCTAAACTATTACGAGTACTGCAGGAAAAGATGGTCAGAAGAATAGGGGGAAAAGAAGAAAAAGAGATAGATGTTCGCTTTATTGCCACGATTAATATGACTCCAGAAGAGGCAATTGAGAATAATTATTTACGCAAAGATCTCTATTACCGTTTAAGTGTTATTAATTTAGCAATTCCTCCTTTAAGAGAAAGGAGAAAAGATATTCCTTTATTAGTTAATCACTTTATTGATTATTATAATCAACAATTTTGCAGACAGGTTAGTGGCATAGCTAATAATTTATTAGCTTTATTTATTAATTATGATTGGCCAGGAAATGTAAGGGAATTGCAACATGTTATTGAGGCAACTTTTAATTTGCTCCAGTCAGATGAAGAGCTTCAGATCAGCAATCTGCCAAATTATTTACAGGAAAGAATGCAAAGTCCTTCTGCTGCAAATGAAGCAATTGTTGAACAAGAATCTTTGCCAGAGTTAGATTTTTATCTGGAAAAAGTAGAAAAAGATATTTTGCAAAAGGCTTTGCTTGAAACTGAGAGGAATATAAGCCAGGCAGCCCGACTACTTTCAATTTCAAGACAGTCTTTACAATATAAGCTTAAAAAATATAATCTGTAATTTAAGTATGACAAAAAAGTTTAATCTGTAATCTAAGGAGGAAAAAATGAGTTTTACTTATATAATAATATATTTATTATTAGGCGTTTTAGCAGGTTATATTAGTGGTCCAGCTAGTATGATGGCTAGGATTTCCGCGAAGGTAATGAAGTTTGGACTTATAATATTATTACTTGCCATGGGAGCAAACCTGGGCGCTAATCCAATTATTTTAAGAGAGATTGACCAGATTGGGTTACAGGCATTTTTTCTGGCTGCAAGTAGTATTATTTTTAGTTTGATTTTTGTCTATATATTTAGTATAAGTTTTAAAATCGATCAATTATTTGCTCAGGTTGAAGAAGGTATAGAAACAGATGAAGATAGTCATACCATGACATATATTATCTTTGGGTCAGTAGTTGCTGGCATCTTACTTGGCTACTTTTTTTTAGAACCAACATTACTCGGAATACTAGACAGGGTTAGCAGTCTGGCCCTGGGATTACTTTTATTTGGGGTGGGTATTGACCTTGGCGTTAATAAAGAAGTTTTTTATGAGATTAAAGAATTAAGTTGGAAATTGTTAATTATACCAGTGCTGATTGCCATTGGTAGTATTATAGGCGCAATCGTAATTGGCTATTTATTTTCGATGGGAATCAATGAATCTGCTGCAGTTGGGGCAGGTTTTGGCTGGTATAGTCTTTCTGGTGTTATGCTGGCGAAAATATATAGTGTGAAATTGGGATCAATAGCCTTTTTGGCAAACGTATTTCGCGAGTTAATAACAGTGCTCATTTTACCGCTTGTTGTTAAATATCTTGGTAGGGCATCAGCTATAGCCCCGGGGGGAGCAACGGCAATGGATGTAACATTACCAGTTATTCGTGAGTCAGCAGGAGAATCTGTAGTAATACCTGCTTTTGTAAGTGGAGCAATATTATCAGCTTTAGTACCGATTTTAGTACCATTGTTGATAAAAATATAATCTAGTTCTAGTTGGCATGGTTTTTGCAATTTATAATTGTGAGAACCATTTTTCTATGGGGGGATGTTTAGTGCAGAGTATCGCGATTATTGGTCTGGCCAAAAATGCAGGTAAAACAGTTAGCTTTAATAAATTGTCAGCTGCAGCAGTGACAGCCAATTTAAAGTTAGCTCTTGTTTCTTATGGTAGAGATGGAGAGAAAATAGATGCGGTAACACTTAAAGAAAAACCACCGATCCTGGTTCCAGAAGGTGCATTTTTTGCGACAACATTCCCTTTAGTAAAGGAGTCTGGTTTACAGTCTAAGGTTATTGCTGAGACTGGTATTAAAACACTTCTGGGTGAAGTTAAGGTATTTCAGTCACTTGAAAGTGGAGAGATTGAACTAGCTGGTGTTAACTCAGTTACGAAAGTAAAAAAAATTAAGCAACTTTTACCTTCAGAAGTTGATTTATTATTACTCGATGGAGCCCTTGACCGTAGAAGTTCAGCTCGACCAGAACTAGCAGCCGGTTTTATCCTGGCCACTGGGGCCGTAACAGGTCAAAACTGTAAAGAGGTTATCAAGAAAACTAGCAATTATCTACAAAAATTAAGTTTAGCTAGACAGAATAGTAATGGTAAATTAGAAAAAATTTCAATAGAGGGAGCTTTGACAGACCTGCTGGCCAAAGAGATACTTAGTCAGATAAAAACGCCTAAACACTCGCTTGCAAGAGAAATAGTAATTCAAGATGGAACGAAAAATTTCCTTTCTAGACAAATGTCAACCCAATTGCAGAAAGCTGGTTTTAAAATCACAGTTAAAAAGCCTGTACAGTTATTGGCTATCACTGTAAATCCATTTAGACCTGATGGGAGAGTTTATGATGATGATTTAATTATTCAAGGTCTAAAGAAGCATTTTCCAGAAACACGCATTTTCAATCCTTTAAAAAACAATTGTATGAAAGAGGTGATTAAATGTCTGAAAAACTTAAAATAGATCAGGCCAGGGTAAATAGCTGCCGAAATGCAGCTGCACAGATAGCAACTGGACTAGAAGATTTGCTTCATGAGTATACAACCACTTCTATTGAACGGACTGTTGTCAGGTTGCTCGGAGTAGATGGAGTTGACCAATTCGATGTACCTTTAGCAAATATAGTGGTTGAGCAGATCAAAGAAAAGGGGAAATTAGAGCAGGGTATAGCTTATTATTTAGGTAATGCAGCACTTAATAAAGGGCTTTCTTTACAAGAGGTTGCTGAAGGTGTGGCCAGAGATGAACTTGATCTAAGTGAATTATCAGAACAACCAGAGGATAAAGTAAAAGATTTTATTGAAAAAACAGCTTTAACTAAAATAAATGAAATTGCAGAAATTAGAGAGAAAAGATTTAAAAGACAGCAGCGGTTGGGGTTGGGTAAAAAACCGTGGTTATATGTTATCGTTGCAACTGGTAATATATATGAAGATGTCAAACAGGCACGAGCTGCTGCTAAGCAGGGTGCAGATATCATAGCAGTTATTAGAAGTACAGCGCAGAGTTTACTTGATTATGTACCATATGGAGCAACTACAGAAGGTTTTGGAGGCACTTATGCTACCCAGGAAAACTTTCGCATTATGCGGGAGGCGTTAGATGAAGTTGGTGATGAAATCGGCCGTTATATCCAATTAGTCAATTATTGTTCTGGATTATGTATGCCAGAAATTGCAGCTATGGGAGCAACTGAGGGTCTTGACATGATGCTTAATGATGCGATTTATGGTATTTTATTTAGAGATATTAATATGAATAGGACCTTTATTGATCAACATTTTTCACGGATGATAAATGCTTTTGCTGGAGTCATTATTAATACTGGTGAAGATAATTATTTAACTACTGCAGATGCGATTGAAGCAGGCCATACTGTTTTAGCTTCAAATTTTATCAATGAAGCTTTGGCAGAACAGGCTGGATTGATGTCCTGGCAGATGGGACTAGGCCATGCTTTTGAAATTGACCCAAATTTAGAAGACGGATTTTTACTCGAACTTGCCCAGGCCCAGTTAACAAGGCAGCTCTTTCCTGAGGCAAATTTGAAATATATGCCACCGACTAAATATATGACAGCTAATATATTTAAAGGCCACCTACAAGATGGTCTATTTAATCTTGCTGCTATAATTACTGGTCAAGATATTCAATTACTGGGAATGCTGACTGAAGCTATTCACACTCCATTTTTGCAAGACCGAGCCTTAAGCATTGAAAATGCTCATTATATTTTTAATAATGCGGCCCACTTTGGCCAGGAAATTACTTTTAATGGAGATGGAATTATTCAGCAAAGAGCTGAGGAGTTGCTCCAGCAATCCGAAGCTTTGTTAAAAGATATTGCTGCAAATGGATTAATGGATTCAATTAGTAGAGGTATTTTTGCTGGTATAAGCCGGGATAAAAATGGTGGCAAAGGTTATCAGGGAGTAATCAAACGGTCTGAAAATTATTATAACCCATTTTTTAGACTATTGAGAGAAGGGATAACTAGTTATGGAACAAGATTTTAATAGAGTAAAACCTTATGGTGATACACTTGGTGATGGTAAAACTCAATTGAGTTTTACTCTACCACTTCCAGCTTCACCTGAAGCTAAAGAAGCAGCCCGGCGCTTAGCGGCAAAAATGGGGTTAGAAGAGGTAGAGGTTGTCTATATGAATGAGTTAGGGGAAGGATTTAGTTTTTTTATCCTTTATGGAAAGTGTCCTTATAGTATCGATACCACAGATATAGCTGTGGCCAGAGTTGAGACTAAGGCTATGGATTTTTATCAAGTTAATCAGTTTATTAAGGAAAAAATGTCGCGTAAGATTACTGTTATAGGGGCATGTACAGGTTCAGATGCTCATACAGTCGGACTTGATGCTATTTTGAATATGAAAGGTTTTGCTGGTGAATATGGTTTAGAGCGTTATCCCCAAATCAACACTATTAATCTGGGGAGCCAAGTGCCAAATGAAATACTAATTAAAGAGGCGGTTGCTAGGCGGGCAGATGCTCTGTTAGTATCACAGATAGTGACGCAAAAAGAGGTTCATATTCAGAATTTGACTGAATTAGTAGAGCTATTAGAAGCAGAAAATTTGCGGGATAGATTTTTACTGGTTATTGGTGGTCCAAGGATTAGTCATGAGCTTGCACTGGAGCTGGGTTTTGATGCAGGTTTTGGTCCAGGAACTTTACCAACAGAAGTAGCAGCTTATCTTGCACAGACATTATATGAGAAAAGAAATTAAATGAGGGGGTTTAATAATGGAAGAAGTTTTAATTAGAATGAGAATGAGTTCACATGACGCCCATTATGCAGGTCAGTTAGTTGATGGGGCAAAGCTTTTAGAAATTTTTGGAGATGTAGCTACGGAGTTGCTAATTAGAAGTGATGGTGATGAAGGCTTGTTTGTTGCATATGATAATGTAGAATTTACTGCTCCGGTATATGCGGGAGATTTTATTGAGGCAACTGGAAAAATTGTTAAAAAGGGTAATAGTTCACGCAAAATGGAGTTTCTCGCCTCTAAGGTAATTGCAAACGTTGCAGATGCAGAGTTTGACTCGGCAGCAGAATTACTGCAAGAGCCGGTAGTTGTCTGTCGGGCTAGTGGAACTTGTGTCGTACCAGTAGAAAAACAACGATATTAGCAGAGCAAGGTGGTGTAATGATGGAAAAATTAATAATCACAGCAGCTAACTGTGGAGCTGAGTTAAGCAGAGAGGATAATCCCAATCTTCCCATTAGTGCTGAGGAGCTGGCTCAGGAGGCTTTACTGGCGGAAAAAGCTGGAGCTTCTATTATCCATTTGCATGTCCGGGATGAAGCAGGTCAGCCAACCCAGTCTATTCAGTATTTTGAAAAAGCAATTACTGCTATGGAAAGGATGGGATTAGAGGCTATCATCCAACCTTCTACAGGAGGGGCGGTTGGGATGGACTGGCAAGAGAGAATTCAACCAGTCAGCTTAAGTCCAGAAATGGCTACCCTTGATTGTGGAACAAGCAATTTTGGAGAAGAGATTTTTGTTAATGACTTGCCTTTAATGCGAAATTTTCTTAAAGAAATGGATAAGTACAATGTCATGCCAGAGTTAGAGTGTTTTGAAGCTGGTCATATTGCAAATGCGGTCAGACTTAAAGAAGAGGGGCTACTTACCGGGCATCTTCATTTTGATTTAGTACTTGGTGTACCGGGAGCGATGACTGCCAGTTTAGAGAATTTATTTTTTATGGTCAAGCAATTACCAAAAGAGGCTACCTGGACAGTGGCTGGTATAGGAAGATATCAGCTACCGCTAGCGGTGCAGGGAATTTTGCTGGGTGGCCATATTAGGGTCGGTTTTGAAGATAATATTTATTATCGAAAAGGGAAATTAGCTGTAAGTAATGCGCAACTTGTCTCTAGAGTGGTGCGGGTTGCTAAAGAATTAGATAGAGAAGTTGCTTCTCCGCAAGAAGCACGTGAGATTTTGTCATTAAAATAAATTTATGAAAATATATGAAGAGGTGATGGTTATGCAAATAGGTGATGAATTTGGCTTACATCGGGTTGTAGAACCGGCCGGAGTCTTACCACAACCGGCCTGGAAAATTGACAATAAAATGGAGATTTATGATAACGAAATATTGATCGATGTTGAAACTCTAAATATTGATTCTGCTAGTTTTACGCAGATAAAAAATGAAGCAGCTGGTGATCTGGCAATTGTAAAAGAAAAAATGCTAGAAATTGTTGCAAATCGTGGCAAACATCATAATCCAGTAACTGGTTCAGGTGGAATGTTAATTGGAAAAGTTGCTCAAATAGGTCCTAAACTTGCAGAGCGTGATCTAAAAGTTGGAGATAGGATTGCAACACTTGTTTCTCTTTCTTTGACACCTTTGCGTATTGATAAAATTAAGGAGATTAAGCCTGATATTGATCAAGTCCATATAGAAGGTCAGGCTATCCTATTTGCTAGTGGGATCTATGCACATTTACCAAAAGATATGGAAGATACGCTGGCCCTGGCAGTTTTAGATGTTGCTGGAGCAGCAGCCCAAACAGCAAAATTGGTTAAACCAGGAGATCGAGTATTAATTATTGGTGCAGGTGGTAAATCAGGTTTATTGTGTCTGCATGAAGCAAAAAAGAGAGCCGGTGTAACAGGTCAGGTGATTGGTATGGGTCATAGTGATAGTAGTTGTGCTAGAATAAAAGAACTGGATTTAGCCGATCTTATTTTACAAGGGGATGCTACAAAACCAGTGGAAGTTTTTGAATTAGTTAAAGAAGCAACTGAGGGAGATCTATGTGATATTGTAATAAATAATGTCAATATACCTGGCACAGAGATGGCATCAATCCTGGCTACTAAAGATGGTGGGAAAATCTACTTTTTTAGTATGGCAACTAGTTTTACAAGGGCAGCTTTAGGAGCAGAAGGGGTTGGAAAAGACGTAGAAATGATTGTTGGCAATGGTTATACTAGCGGCCATGCAGAGATATCTCTTGAAATTTTGCGAGAAAATAATAAGTTGAGAGAAATTTTTACAAGGCTATATACTTAAAATTGAACTAGAATTGTATTAAGGGCAGCAACTGCTGCCCTTAATAATTAATTTTTACTATTTTTATTTTGAAATTTATAATCCTGTTTATTATGAGGATTATCAGAGACGACGTCAATGGCCCTTGCCATTGTTTGAATAAAATCTACATTTACCTGCTGCTCAAATTCTTCTAGTTTGGCATGTAGATCACCACGTTCACTTGTGATATACTTAGCGGGTAGTCTATTGAGAGCAAAAGTTGCCATATCAAGCAAACACTTGTCACAAGTACAGGCATCAGAAAATTCTGGTTCTTTTAGCATACTTTCTAAATAATCAATAACGATATCTTCTGTATGATTATGCAAATTGTTGCGCAGACGCTGCATATCATCGTTAAAATTGATATTTGCCATATTATACCCTGTTCGGGCATTCACCTCCAGAAAATAGATAGTGAAAAAAATTATTAAAAAATTCACTAACTATATTATTCTTTTTAATAATTAAAAATCCTTTTTTACAGAGTAATAAAATATGTGATAAAATAGAATTAATTGACAGGAGGTGGTTAAATGAGTAAAAATAAACAGGAAGAAAGATTAGAAGAAATAGTTAAGGTAGGACAGGCATTAATTGCTCCCGAAGATGATTGGCTAGCAAATTTGGCTAATATTTCTGCTCTTTTGTTTCAGGAGCTTGCTAAAATAAATTGGGTTGGTTTTTACTTAATGAAAGAGGAGGAATTAGTCTTGGGACCTTTTCAAGGCAAACCAGCCTGTGTAAGAATTAAGATTGGAAGTGGTGTCTGTGGAACAGCGGTAGCAGAAAAAGCAAGTCAATTAGTTGCTGATGTGCATCAATTTCCTGGACATATCGCCTGTGATGCAGCTTCCCGTTCAGAGCTTGTTATTCCAATTATAATTAATAATAAAGTTTTAGGAGTACTGGATATAGACAGTCCTGAAGTAGGTCGTTTTAGTGAGATTGAGCAAAAATATATGGAAAAGCTTGTTGAGATGTTAATAGAGGAAACGAATTTTTCGGAGGTGGAATATTTTGCAAATAAATAAAGATAAAGTTATCTATAGTTTTAGTAGCGAAAACAAACCAGTGGCAAGAGTTAGACCAGGTGAAAGAGTAGAGTTTATCACAGATGATTGTTTTCGCAGCCAAATTAAAAGTGAAAATGACAGTGTAGCTTCACTTGACTGGGATCAAATTAACCCAGCAACTGGTCCACTCTACATAGAAGAGGCTCAACCAGGGGATTTTCTCAAAATTGAACTGCTAGAAGTGGAAGTTGAATCAGAGGCTGTCATGGTTGCTGCACCAGAAGAAGGTGTATTAGGTGATTTAATTGAAGAACCAGTTACCAGAGTCTTCCCAATTAAAAATGGTTATTTGAATTTTTCTGAAAGAATAAATATACCGATAGAACCCATGATTGGTGTGATAGGAACAGCGCCAGCTAAAGGTGCAGTGCCTAATGGTACTCCCGGTGTTCATGGTGGTAATATGGACTGTAAAGAGATAAAACAAGGGGCAACTCTTTACTTGCCGGTTAATACCCCAGGTGCTTTACTAGCTATGGGAGATTTACATGCTGTGATGGGTGATGGAGAGATAGTAGTCTGTGGTGGAGAAGCAAGAGGCAGAGTTCTTTTACAGGTTGATCTTCTGCATGATTTTGAGTTACCTCTGCCGTTGCTAGAAAATAATGAAAAATTAATTACAATTGCTTCAGCTGAAACGCTAGATGAAGCAGTTGAAATGGCGACAAAAAATATGGCCCAACTACTTGTTAAAATAACCGATCATAGTCTTGCAGAAGTGGGAATGCTTCTCAGTCTTGTCGGTGATGCAATGATCTGTCAGGTTGTTGATCCTCTCAAGACGGCCCGTTTTGAAATTAATAAGAAATATTTATTTATTGACAAACTCTCTGATCTTTTAAAGGGATAGATATTACTTTACCCTGAATAACTTCAGCTTCCTGTTCATAAATTTTTAATTTCAATGGCTGTCCATCTTCAAGTTCAATAAGTATAGTATCATTTTTAATAGTGATTTTTAGTCTTCTTTTTCGAAATAGAATTTTAAATGAATAACCATCCCAGGCTTCAGGCAGAAAAGGGCTAAAATTCAACTGATTATTTTTTACTTTCATGCGAGCAAAACCTTTGACAATTGCTAACCAGGTGCCTGCCATACTGGTAATGTGTAGGCCATCATCTGTATCTTCATTATAATTGTCAAGATCCAGACGGGCTGTTCTAAGATAAAGTTGGTAAGCTTTTTTTAAATAACCAATTTCTGCAGCAATAATTGCATAAACACAGGGAGAAAGTGATGATTCATGTACAGTCCGAGGTTCATAATAATCAAAGTGTTTTTTTATACTTTCTCTAGTAAATTCATCTAGAAAGAAATAAATCCCTTGCAGTACATCGGCCTGTTTAATAAAAGGTGATCTGAGTATCTTGTCCCAGGACCAGTTTTGATTAAGGGGAAGTTCTGACTCGGCAATATCTTTTTTAGTAATTTGTTCTTTATCTTGATAACCATCCTGTTGGGCATAAATATCATATTCTTCTAGACGAGGATAGTACATTTTTTTGCTAATATCCTGCCACTTTTTGAGCTCTGTTTCACTTAGATTTAATTTTTGTTGCCACATTTCATATTTATCCGGATGATTTATTTTTGCATATTGATATGCCTGGAGAGTGTAGTTGAGTGTCCAAACAGCAATTTTATTTGTATACCAATTATTATTGATATTGTTTTCATATTCATTCGGACCGGTTACACCTAAGATCATATAATTATTTTTTTGTTTATTATATTGGACGCGGTCAGCCCAGAAACGAGAAATTTCCGTTAAAACGGGAAGACCATAATCAGCTAGATAAGATTTATCATCAGTATAACGGACATAGTCAAAAATTGCATAAGCAATGGCGCCATTTCTATGTATCTCTTCAAAGGTAATCTCCCATTCATTGTGGCATTCTTCGCCATTAATAGTAACCATAGGATATAATGCGCCAGCTAGACCAAGTTTACCCGCATTTTCTTTTGCTTTTTCAAGGTGACGATAGCGGTAGAGTAAAAGGTTTTTACTGACTTGATTATTATGTGTGGCCAGATAAAAGGGAAGACAATATGCTTCTGTATCCCAATAAGTTAGACCACCATATTTTTCACCAGTAAACCCTTTTGGACCAATATTTAAGCGTGGGTCTTCACCTGTATAGGTCTGGTTTAATTGAAAGATATTAAATCGAATAGCCTGTTGGGCTGCTGGATCACCTTCAATTATAATATCACTATCCTGCCATATTTTTTGCCAGGCATTAGTATGTTCTCGAAATAGTTGCTGATATCCTTTCTTGGCAGCAGCAGAGACTTTACTAACTGCTTTTTTAGTAACTATTTCTTTTTTGTAGTCGCGACTGGTTGTAACAGCTATATATTTATCTAATATTAATTCTTCATTGGCTGTTGCTTTAACCGTTATTTTGTTCCCTACCCAGTTATCTTCTTCAAGCCTATGCACTTCATAATTTGCTTTATTGAGCTGCCAGTTCATGGCAGTTGCTACCCTAAAATTAGTTTTACGAGTTTCCATAGTGAGAAAACCTGCTTCTTCTTTTATTTCCTGTGTCAGTGGATTCCAGAAATAATCATTATAATTGGCATCTTCATTTCTGACATTACCATCAAGGTAAGGAGTTAAAGTAAGCATGATATTCTGGTCAAGTGATTTTACACTATATCTAATAACAGCAATTTCGTTTTCTGATTTACTTAAAAATCTTTTTTCAGTAATCTGGACATGTTTATCTGTAGCTAAATTTACTGTAAAATTACGCTCAAGGTAACCTTCTTTCATATTAAGTTCTCTGCTAAAATCGCTGAAATCCACCTTTGCTAAATCTATTCTTTCTTCATCAATGCTTAAATCAATGCCAATAAAGTTTGTGGCATTAGGGACTTTAGCAAAATATTCAGGATAACCAATCTTCCACCAGCCGACAACAGTTTTATCGGGGTAGTAGACTCCGGCGAGATAAGTTCCAGCTAGACTATCTCCTGTATATTTTTCTGCAAAGTTACCTCTGATTCCCATCTGGCCATTTCCCAGGCTCATGACGCTTTCAGCGACTCTGTTATAAGCTGGATCAAAATTTTCTTCAATAATCTTCCATGGATCAACTTCAAAATATTTTCTCATATTGACACCTGCCTTTCAACCATTATTATTTATTATTATAACATAAAAAAGGATTTTAATGGATTTTGTTGAATAATTTTAATTAGAATGATTGACTTAATATTTCTAATAATTAGAAATCGGAATATTTATGTAAATATCTTGACACACTATCAACATGGTGCTATAATATTATCAGTAATCATTACTAATAAGTCTAAGGGGGATTTAGATATGGTTAAAAATGAAATGACTGCACAAAATTTACGTTCTGCTTTTGGCGGTGAAAGTCAAGCCTATCAGCGTTACAAAGTATGGTCTCAAAAGGCAATGAAAGATGGCTTCCCAAAAGTATCTTTATTATTTAATGCAATTGCATATGCTGAAGAAGTTCATGCTAGCAATCACTTTGAAGCACATGAAAACGTTTCTGGAGATTTTTTGGTGGCATCAGGTGCTGGTTTTGGGTTAGGTTCTACTTCGGATAATCTAGTAGGAGCTATTGCTGGTGAAGACTTTGAAATTGAGCAGATGTATCCTACATATAGTATTGTTGCTAAAGATCAAGGCGAAAAAGATGCAGTGAAATCTTTGCACTATGCTCTTGAAGCAGAAAAAATACACTCTAAATTATATAGTGAAGCAAAAGAAGCAGTGGATAACGGTGAAGACTATGATATTGAGTATGTTACTATTTGTAGTGTCTGTGGTCATACTGTGGTTGATGGTCAACCTGAAAAATGTCCTATCTGTGGCCAGCCAAAAGAAGTATTTAAACGTTTTGATGAATAACAAATTTTTCATCTTAGAATTATCTAATAATTTAAGGGGGATTTAAACTAATGGGTTACTATGATCTGAAAAAACTTGAAAATCCTAATGATAAGACTGCACTGGAGAAGAAACATGTTCCTTTCATTGAAGCACCTGATGAGGTAAAAAAAGGTGAGTTCTTTGAAGTTAAAGTAAGTTTTGGTAAAGAGATTGTCCATCCAATGGAAGAGGGTCATTTCATTCAGAATTTCGATTTATATGCTGAATATTACCAACTAGCTAGAGTTGATTTTACGCATGAAGTAAAAGCTGAAGCAACTCTAACTATTAAATTAGAAGAATCATCTAAGCTAAGAGTATTTGCTTATTGCAATTTACACGGTCAGTGGGAAGGTTCAAAAGATATTACTGTTGTTGAGTAGGATATTAAATAGATATTATATTAAAACGGCTGGTTGTTTCCAGCCGTTTTATGATTATTAACTACTAATTAGTTTCAGAGAGAAGTTAAGGTGAAAAAAATGAAAATTGACAGAGTAGAATTTAATAAATTACTTAATGAGAGGGTCTTGTTTTTAGATGGAGCTTATGGAACTGTTTTTATGCAACAGGGGTTTACAGATCAACCTGCAATTCAATTAAATTTAACTGCACCTGAGGTTGTTTATAAATTACATAAAGAATACCTGGCTGCCGGGGCAGATATTATTTTAACAAATACTTTTAGTGGCAACAGAAGAAAATTAAAAGAGTTGGGACTAGAGGATAAGTTTTTTCAACTAAATAAAGCAGCAGTTGAGCTTGCTTTAGATGCAGCAGGGGACAAATTGGTCTTTGCAAATCTTTCTTCTACTGGTGAATTCCCTCAACCACTTGGTTCATTAAGCTGGTATGAGGTTAAAGATATTTTTAAGGAACAGGCTGAACTTTTAGTAGCTCAAGGTGTAGATGGTTTTATGATAGAGACGATGAGTGATCTAAAAGAGATAAAAGCAGCTTTGTTAGCTGTACGAGAGGTAGCGGCTAACTTACCAGTTATTGCCCAGATGACTTTTGCAGAAACATTTTATTCGGCAACAGGTTCTTATCTAAAGTCATTTGCAGCTTTATTTTCCGATTTAGATGTAGATGTTATTGGCATAAACTGTACGCTGACACCAGAAGAAATATTACCACTTTTAAATGAATTAATAAAATTGACAGATAAACCAGTCTCTGTGGAAGCAAATGCTGGTCAGCCGATTTTTCAAGATGGCCAACTTAGTTATCCAGGTTCAGCTAGAGAGTTTATGCGGGCAAGTGAAAAATTAGTTGCCACAGGAGTTAATTTGCTAGGCGGTTGTTGTGGTACAACACCTGAATATATAGAGGCACTGGTAAAGCAGTATCAAGGTAGCAAGTTTTCTAGAAAAAAGCGCAATGATGTCCAATATATTGCTTCACGTTCAAAAATAGTTGGATTTGATGAATTTGTAAGTATCGGTGAACAGATAAATCCAGCTGGGAATAAAAGATTACAAGATGACATTTATAACAGAAACTATAATCTGCTTAGTCAAAAAGCAGTTTTACAAAAAAATGCTGGTGCAAAAGCACTTGATATAAATTTGGGGATTGAAAATTTATTAGAAAAAAAACATTTTTCTGAAGTAGTTAATAGACTTGATCAACAGAATTCTTTACCCCTTATCTTTGATATCCAGACAAATGAGTTTTTGGAACAATCTTTAGCAGAGTATCCAGGTCGTCCGATCTTAAATTCAGCAAGAGTAGTAAAAGAAGATTTAGATCATAAAATTAAATTAATGCATAAATATGGCGGTATGCTAATCTTATTGGCTATGGATGACCAAATACCAGATACAGCAGCAGCTAGGGTAGATTTAATTAAGACAGGAGTAAATTATCTTAATGAAAATGGAATTAAAACTGCCAGAATTTTAGCTGATCCATTAATGTTATCGCTCGGAGCTGGCCAGAACCCGGAGATTACTCTAAAAACTATTAATCAGCTTAATGCAGCAGGTATAAAAACTATTTTGGGTTTATCAAATTTGAGTTTTGGGATGGAAGCAAGATCAGCTCTACATGCTGCTTTTATTGCCCAGGCAATTAGAGAAGGTCTTAATGCAGCAATTTTAGATCCAGTAGATCAAAATGTGATGAATAATATTAAAGGATCACTCTTATTATTGGGTAAAAGGGTAGCAACTGGGCAAAAATATCAGAGTAATAATGAAATAGTTAATGCATTGCTGGCCGGAGATCAGTCAGAAACTAACAAAATCATAAATTATTTACTGAGAGAATATTCTCCTTTAAAAATTAGTCAGGAAAAATTGGGTAAGGCAATGGAGTTAATTGGGCAATTATACGAAAAACAGGAGATATTTTTACCTCAACTATTACTGGCCGCTAGAACAGTTGAACCTATATTTACTAAGTTAAATAATTTGTTGAGTAAAGATGATGCTTATTCTAGCAGAGGGAAAGTATTGCTAGCTACTGTTAAAAATGATATTCATGATATTGGCAAAAATATTATTCAGGCTGTGCTTGTCGGAAGTGGATTTCAGGTTAAAGATATCGGTAAAGATCAATCTACAGCCCAAATTTTAGCGGCAGTAAAGTCTTTCAAACCCGATATTGTAGGACTGTCTGCGATGATGACGGGAACAATAGCACAACTTGAAGAGACTGTAACACAGTTAAAAAGCGAGTTTCCTGAATTAAAAATTATGGCTGGAGGAGCTTCACTTACAGAAGAACTTGCTCTTGCTTTTGGTTGCGACGCTTATGCGGCAAACGCTATATCTGCTTTAAAAAAATGTGAGATCTTAATTAATTAAAAATGGTGTTATATAACAGATAATAAATGGATAAGTAGCAGCAAAATACATAAAATATGAATGGAGGTGGTGCCCTTAGATGGCACGCTTGATGTCAGAAAAAACCAAGTATGAATTGGCCGAAGAGTTGGGATTCGCTCACAAGGTCAAGGATGGTGATTGGGGCAACATAACCACCCGTGAAGCCGGTATGTTAGTTCGAGAGGCTATCAGGAAAGTAGAAGAACTAATGAATAAACCGGCAGAAAGACAGTAGGAGATTTTCTCCTACTGTTTTTTTGGTTTAGGTATTTCCTGTTTTTGCTTGCTGAATCTAAAATGAGGTGATATACTAGCAATAAACAAACAATAATTTACGATATAAATTATTGTTTAAGAAGGAGGGAGCTATTTGCATTTAACAGAAAGAGAAAAAGAAATAATTGAATTAATTAAAAAAGATCCTACAAATACTAGGGAAAGTCTTAGTAGAGAACTAGATATTTCTGTTTCCGCAGTGGGTACTCATATTCATAATTTAACTGTAAAAGGTTACCTATTAGGTAGAGGCTATTTATTAGCACCAGCTAAACAGATAGTAGTGATTGGTGGGAGTAATCTTGATATTAAAGGCTATATTAAAAATAATTTTCGAGATGGAACATCGAATCCAGGTATTATTTATGAAAGTATGGGCGGTGTTGGTCGTAATGTTGCTGAAAATATAGCCTATTTAGGTGAGCAAGTTGTTCTACTGACTGCAGTCGGCCAGGACCATTATGGTGATAAAATTATTGAAGAAACAGAGCAGCCAAGTCTTGATTTGAGTCATATTCTCCGTTCTAGTCAGTATCGTACAGGAATATATATGGCATATTTAGATGAGACTGGGGACCTCAAAGGTGCTATTTCTGATATGAAAATTCTTAATGAAATTAATCGCAATTACTTGCATAGACACCGTCGTATCATCGAGAATTCTTCTATTATATTTTTTGACGCAAATTTAAAAGAAGATACTATTGCATATTTATTGGAACTAGCTGAGAATAGTCAGATACTTACAGTGGCCGATCCTGTTTCAATTGAAAAAAGCAAAAGGTTAGTCCCTTTTTTAGATAAAATTAAGATCATAACTCCTAACCTCTCTGAAGCAGGAGTTCTGATGCAATGCGATAGTCAAAAACAATTATCAGTTAGTGATGATTCTGAGCTTAAAACTGTCATGGAATTTTTAGAAAGGCATTATCAAAACAGTAAACAGAATAGTCTTTTTATCATTTCAGCAGGAAGTTTTGGGGCATTTATAATTGAAAAAGGAAAGATTAAGCATATTCCCTGTCAAGTTGTTAATAAGGATAAAGTGATAGAAACAACTGGAGCAGGTGATTCTTTAACAGCCGGTATTATTGCGGGTTTAGTAAATAGTTTATCAGTTCAAGAATCTGTTAAACAGGCAATGCAGGTTGCTGCCTTAACAATTCAGTCGGAAAGAACAGTTAATCCAGATATTCAAAAAATAAATTTCAAAAAAGCAAATGAGGAGTGAAGATAATGGAGCATTTATCAATAAAAAAAGAAGTTAAAGATGCGCTTAAAGCAGGTAAAGCAGTTGTAGCACTTGAGTCAACTATAATCGCCCATGGTATGCCTTATCCAGAAAATGTGGAAACAGCGCTTGAACTTGAAGATATTATCCGCAATGAAGGTGCAATTCCAGCTACAATTGCAATTATTAATGGTGAAATTAAGATTGGACTGACTGAGGCTGAAATAAAAATGTTGGGTCAGGCCAAAAATGTTCGTAAAGTGAGCCGTAGAGATTATCCAGTAGTCTTGGCTGAAAAAGGGCATGGAGCTACTACAGTTGCAGGGACAATGATAGCAGCTTCATTGGCTGGGATTAAAATATTTGTGACAGGTGGTATTGGTGGAGTACATAGGGGAGCTGCTGAAACTTTTGATATTTCAGCCGACTTACAGGAACTAAATCAGACAGATGTTGTTGTTGTTTCAGCTGGTGTTAAATCAATACTTGATATCGGTCTTACTTTAGAGAGATTAGAAACATTAGGAGTGCCAGTTCTTGGTTATCAGACAGATGAATTTCCTGCTTTTTATACACGCCAAAGTGGGTTTGCGGTAGATAAGAGAGTTGATAGACCAGCCACGGCTGCAGCGATTATCAAAGCTAAATATCAACTAGGCCTTAGTGGCGGTATCTTGATTGCTAATCCAGTACCACATGCAGCAGAGATAGATCCTGAATTGATAGATGCAGCTATCCAGTCTGCGCTAAGCTTGGCTACCAAAAAAAATGTTAGTGGCAAAAAATTGACACCATTTCTCTTAGACAAGATAAAAGAAATAACAAAAGGGAAAAGTCTGACCACAAATATTGGACTTGTCAGACATAATGCTAAGGTTGGTGCCCAGATAGCAGTAGCACTAACGGCTATTTAACACTATAAATTAATTATTGAACCTTAGTCTTTCAAAACCTCTACCCGTAAAAACAGGCGGGGATATGGAACGTTTTTGTTTTTTGACCTTAAGATATGATATAATTAATAATCATAAAAAAGTTCTCAAACATAGGTTAATAAGTATATAAGGAGTAGATAAGTATGAGAAACAAAGTACCGGCGACAATGATGACACAGCATCCTGATTCAGCTGCAAAGTATGTATCAATTCAGGAGGAGCCAGCTGAAGCGCTAGACGGTTTGACACCACCCCCAGCAGGTTTGGGGATGGAAGAGATTATGATTGATTTTGAAGGTAAATTGACCCCTTACCATCAAACTGCCCAGATTGTATTGGGTTTACTAGAAAAAGATATTATTCCCGGTCAAGATGTTTTTGTTACACCGCGGGTAGCTAATGCCAGGGAGGAAACAGCCTTTCGCCAGATTATGGCTCTGTTATCAATTATGGAGACAATTGTTAGTGCTCGTGATTATTCTGATATTCAATCTGTTATTGAGATAGTGTTACCAATGGTCAATTCTGCCGAGGAATTAATTGAAGTTAAAAAGAGAATTGGTTCAGTTGTTAAACTGGCCCATACTGAATTTGGGGTTAAGGATGATCTTGATTTATTACAGATTATACCGCTAATTGAAGAAGTGCCTGAATTACTATCAATTGATGAAATATTTACTCGTTTTATTGAAGAGACCAGGGAGGCAGGCTATAAAACAGATTACTTGCGCTTTATGTTAGGTAGATCTGACCCGGCGCTCTCATATGGCAATACATCTGCTGTATTAGCTAACAAAATTGCTATTTCTAAAGCATATCAATCAGGTGAAAAACTTGGTATTGATATTTATCCGATTTTAGGTGGCGGCTCTTTACCTTTCCGGGGCCACGTAACTTTAGATAATATCGAAAATATATTAAATACTTATGCCGGAGTAAGAACTATAACTATTCAATCTGCACTTCGCTATGATAAAAGCAGAAAAGAAACACGAGATTTAGCTGAAATTTTACGTCGCGAACTTCCACTTAGTTCACCTCACCTTTATCAGAGTAGTGAATATGATAATTTAGCTAATATGATAGGAATCTTTACTTCTGCCTATCTTGATATTTTCTTTGATATAATGGAACCTGTTTCGCGTTTATCTGATTATATGCCTAAACAGAGGGACAGATTAGCACGTAAAAGTGGAGTTGGTTATGCACGTGATATTGCTCGTCCAGATAAAATAGCCCGTTATGTAACAGAGCAATCTATTAAGAAGAAGTTGAGAAGTTATAATACAAACAGATCAGTTTCACTACCCCGGGCAATTACATTTACAGCTTCCCTTTATTCAATCGGTCTTCCCCCGGTCTTTCTTGGTACGGGTAGGGGTTTAAAAGAACTCAAAAAACAACAAGGTGAAGCAGGAATTAAAAAATTACTTAATGAATATCCTAACCTTAAACAAGATCTTGAATTTGCTGCCCGTTTTGTAAATCTAGATAATTTACGTAGATTTTTCCCGGCAGAGGTTATGAAAAAAATAAATGAAGATGTAGAATATTCCTGTCAGGAATTAAATATTAATTTACCTGGCCAACCAGAACTTGAAAGTGATATCTATCATGTTCTGATGGATTCAGCGATTGGTGTTCTATTTCATTTGAATAGAGCAAGTGAAGTTAGTGAACGCCCACATGAAACAGATTTATTACAAAACTGGTTAAAAGAGATGGGAAATATTAGGGGAGCACTTGGTTGAAATAAATGGGATAAATTTGTATACTATGTTTAAGCTACAATTTGAAGGGGGTTATGATAATGCACTATGATGATAAAGCATGGCAAGAAAAAATGCGCATTAAACTTGATGTAAATAATATGTTCTCTAAGATGATTGGCCAAGAGGAAGGTCTGAGTCAAGAAGATTTAAAAGATTATCAGGAGCAAGTTTATAAAGCTTTAGAGAATATCGAAGAGGCTAAAGAGGCAGGTAAATTAGGTTTTATGGAACTGCCTTTTGTTCAGGAAGAAGTTGTTAAGCAACTTAAAGAAGCTGCTGAAGAAGCAAAAGATAAGTTTGATAATCTAGTAATTCTAGGTATTGGTGGTTCTGCTTTAGGAAATATAGCAGTACAAACAGCCATTAACCACCCTCATTATAATTTAGATGCTGAACAAAGAAATGGTTATCCTAGGTTGTTTATATCAGATAATGTAGATCCATCTGGTTTAAAGGCTTTACTGGATGTGCTCGATCTTGAGAAGACATTATTTAATGTGATATCTAAATCTGGTGGCACAGCAGAGACAATGAGTCAGTTTTTATTAGCTAGAAAACTTGTGGCAGAAGAAGTTGGCGCAGAAAAAGTAGCCGAACATTTTATTGCAACAACAAGTAAAGATTCAGGGTTTTTAATTGAAATAGCAAAAAGAGAAGGTTTTAAGACTTTCCATATTCCAGAAAATGTAGGGGGAAGATTTTCGGTACTAACACCGGTAGGACTGCTTTCAGCTGCTTTTACTGGAGTTGATATTGAGGCATTACTTGCAGGCGCGGCCTATATGGACCAAATTTGTCAACAGCAAGATCTCTGGAAGAACCCGGCTCTTTTAAACGGTGTTTTACAATATCTTGCCTATCAGAACGGCAAATCTCTTTCAGTTATGATGCCCTATTCGGATAAGTTAAGAGATGTTGCTGATTGGTATCGCCAGCTCTGGGCAGAATCACTGGGCAAAGAGGTGGACCGAACAGGTAATAAAGTAAATGTTGGTCCAACTCCTATTAAAGCTTTAGGAGTAACTGACCAGCATTCCCAGGTCCAGCTTTATACAGAAGGTCCTTTTGATAAAGTTATAACCTTCATTGAAGTCGAAGATTTTGGGGTAAACCTGGAAATACCTGAAGCTTATTCAGATCTGCAGGGTGTTGGCTATTTAGGTAATCATAGTTTTAAGGAATTAATAGAAACTGAAAAAAATGCAACTGAACTGGCACTTAGCCAGAAAAATAGAATGAATGAAACAATTATCCTACCTGAGGTTAATGAATTTACACTTGGTCAGCTTTTTTATTTATTAGAGATGCAGACTGCAGTTATAGGTGAACTATTTAACATAAATGCTTTTAACCAACCAGGCGTAGAGTTAGGAAAACATTATACTTATGGTGTCTTTGGGAGAGATGGTTATGAAGCTAAGCAAAAAGAATATGAAAATAGACCTGAACATGATGATAAATTAATTATTTAAGCAGGAGTAAACGATTATGATAAAGGAAAAGTTATTCCATAAACCAAATATTAAATCCCGGGTAAGATTATCCGCAATAAAAGAACTTGAAACTGAGTTAGCAGAGTTAGCTAAAGTTAATTCTGAACATTTTTTAAGTTATCAAGCTATTATTAAAGAAGATGGGGAGTATCTGTTGACCCGTTCTGGGCCAGCAGATTTAACTCCCCTTGTTTTCTTTTTGGAAGATAAAGAGCTAAGTCTAGAGATGAAAGTGCAATGGTTACTCAATATTTTAAAATTAATTCCAAATATAGAAGAGGCTGCTTTTCGTTGGCATGGTTTAAAATTGGCAGATTTTTTTGTAGACCAGACTGGCAAGATATATCTTATGCCTGAACCTGTTGTGCGTATGAAAGTTAAATATGATAATAGAATAAATTTGCAAGCAGAAACGGCATATTATCAGCCACCAGAAGTAATTGAGGGCGATGAGTGGGACAGGCAAGCTCTAATATTTAATCTGGGTGCCATTTTTTATCGAATTTTAACTGGACAGAAAATATTCTCTGAGCAAGATCAGGCAGTAGTATTGGAGAAAATAACTAAAGAAGAGCTAAGCGAACCTCGTTATTTAAATTATAACTTAAGTTTAAAGTTAAATAATCTATTACTTAAAATGCTGAGACGTAACAGAGAAGATAGGTATCAAAATTGGCAAAAAATTATTGATGATTTAGAGTCTATCTTGAAGAATAATAGTTATCAGGCTACAACGACTGAAATAAATAACAATGCAAATAAAGGACCCCGTTATTTAAAGTGGAAAAATATTCAGGAATCTTTCGCTTTATTTGTGCGACGAAAAGGTAAGATTGTTGCATTTTTTACAATAATTATTGGATTACTTGTCTGGGGAGTTTTTAGTGGTGGTCCGGCAGCTGTTGTTAATAAAAATACAACTCCACACGAAGTTGTGAGTTTCTTTTATCAAGGGTTCGAGCAAAAAAATATTAATCTACTTGAGCAGACAACAAGTGTTGATTTAAATAACTTAAGCAGACTTGTTTCTGAGACTCATGTCATCGAGTCTATGCAACAGTTGTATAATACAAATCCTCTATCAAAGGAAGGCCAGACTGAGCAAGGAAATGATTCTAATCTAGTTGAAAAGAACAAATCAGTTTATCTTATTAAAGGTCTTCGTATTAAAGAAGTTGTAACCAGTGGAAAAGATTATCAGTTCACGGCAGAGTATCTCTTGAAATTCAGAGATTATGATGAGTTAGAAAATATAGAGATGAAAGATAGATTAATACTTGCAAAATTAAATGAAAAATGGCAAATTATTGCAATTGAAGGTGATTTGCAGGCAATAATTACAGGTGATTGGCAGCAAATGAGTGAGGATAATAGTCAATGAAAAGAGGGAGTGTATTATGTCTGAGTTAGACTATAATAAAGTTGAAAATAAGCTTATTGGGTGGTTGCAAAAAAAGATTAGTGAAGCGGGTGCCTCTGGAGCAGTCTTAGGACTTAGTGGTGGTATTGACTCTTCAGTTACTGCAGTACTTGCTCAGAAAGCATTCGGTAAAAATGTTTTAGGAGTGATTATGCCCTGTCATAGTAATCAAAGTGACGCAGCAGATGCCAAGTTATTGGCTGAAAAATTTGCGATAGATTTTGTGGAAGTTGATCTGGGAGATACATATAATAAGCTGCTTTCTGATTTGAATCAGGCAAGTATTTCAGATAACGATTTGGCTCGTGCAAATATTAAACCAAGATTAAGGATGACCAGTCTTTATTATTATGCAGCTAGTCTAAACTATTTAGTTCTAGGTACAGATAATTGGAGTGAATTAACAACTGGATATTTTACAAAATATGGTGATGGGGGAATTGATTTAGCTCCTCTGGGTAGATTGGTCAAAACTGAGGTTAGAGAACTTGCCAGACATTTGGGCATTCCGGAAAAACTAATTAATAAAAAACCTTCAGCTGGACTTTGGCAAGGCCAGAGTGATGAAGAAGAAATGGGGATTAGTTACGCAGAATTAGATCACTATATATTAACAGGGGAGGCTGATTCTGCAGTTGAAGCAAGAATTGCAGAATTATCGACTAAAAGTGCCCATAAACTTCAGCCTATTCCTATCCCAGAACGGGAGCTAATTACAGAATGAATAACCGTGATATTTCAACACTTGTTTTACCTTCAGGAAAATTATTGGTTATTGCTTGTGATTCCAGTGGTGGAATTGGTCCTTTGGAAAATGATCAGGTTAAAGTACCAGCAAAGGTGGTTGGTAAATTTCTGCTTAGAGTGCCATTGATGGAATTATTAGCGGTAGGTGCTCGACCTGTTGGGGTGATAGATACTCTTTCGGTGCCAAAAGACCCGATAGGTTATGAGATGATTAAGGGTATTAAAGCAGAATTAAAAGAAGCTGATTTAGAAGAGAAGATTCTTTTTAATGGAAGTACGGAAGAGAATATAGCTGTAAAACAGACTGGTGCTGGACTTACTATAATAGGGTTGATTGAACCCAATAAACTGCGTAGTGGCACTACACTGGCTGGTGATTTGCTATTAGCGGTAGGATTGCCTTTATACGGAGCAGAGGTTTTGGAATTTGAAGATAAAATTGCTAATCTTAAGACTCTACGACGACTAAATTGTTGTACTGGCATCCATGAAATAATTCCCGTTGGTTCTAAAGGTATTTTATTTGAAAGTGAGCATTTAGCCAGTTCATCAGATTTGCGTTTGCGTATGGCTAATGGTTGTCCTGTTGATTTGGAGAAATCTGCCGGGCCAGCGACAGTTTTATTGGTTTCCCTGGATGCAACGGCCGTTGAATTAGTAAAAAAAGTTACGTCTAAACCAGTTAATATTATAGGTAGGTTCGAAAATAACAATTAAGGGTGGAGATGGTCTTAATGTCAGTTGTGTTAGTTACTGGTGGGGCAAGGAGTGGTAAAAGCAGTTTTGCTGAGTTGATTGCTGCTCAGAGCAAGCAGAATGTTTTCTATTTGGCAACAGCCAGAGCTGGTGATCAAGAAATGCAAACCAGGATTGAGCTGCATCAGGACAGACGACCTGCTGATTGGACTACTATTGAGGCACCTCTTGCAATCAGTAATGCCCTAACTAGTATTCCGGATGATAGCCTGGTTCTTATGGACTGTTTAACCAACTATTTGGCAAATTTGATGCTGGAAAATGAAGATTTAACTTACACAGAGTTGGAAAAAAGGGTTTTAAAACTATTAAAACAGTTTCTGATGCTGATAGATAAAAAAAATATTGAGCTGATTGTGGTAGCAAATGAAGTAGGCACAGGAATTGTACCAGCTTATAAATCAGGAAGAGATTTTAGAGATATTTCAGGCAGGGCAGTCAGACTGATAGCAAGAACTGCCAAAGAGGTTTATTTATTAGTAGCTGGTCTACCAGTTGAAATTAAGCAAATAGGTATGACTAATCTCAGCAAGTATTTCGAATCTGATGAGGAGTGTAAGCCACTATGAGAAAAATTGCTCCTAAATTTTGTTTTGCCTTGACCTTGTTAACCCGGATTCCTTGTCGGGGTAGGCAACAGTTATTAGACAATCCGGAGAGAACGGTACCGCTTTTTCCGATTGTAGGCTTGTTATTAGGTCTAATTTTATTTGCACTTGATTATTTATTTAGGTTAATTTTTCCACCAGGTGTAGCTGCTATTTTATTGCTTACTAGCTATATTTTCTTAACTGGCGGTATTCATCTTGATGGGTTAAGTGATATGGTAGACGGTTTTTCAGGTGGTAAAAATAGAAGTAGAGTAATAGAAATTATGCATGATCCTCATCTTGGTGCTTTTGCAGTTATCGCTTTGCTTTTAACTTTGCTTTTGAAAGTATGGTTGTTTTTGTCATTACCAGATGAGATTAGAGGTCTTGCTTTACTGATTATGCCAGTTTTTAGCCGTTGGATGATGGCACTGTCGATCTGTAAATATCCGACAGCACCTGGGAGTAGGATTGGTTATACATTGGTTGGTAAAGCTGGGAATAATCATCTACTGGCAGCCAGTTATCTAGTCTTATTAATTATCGCAAGTCTGATTTTCTTTGGTGCAACATCAGCTTTTGTTCTGCAAACAGCCATTGCTTTTGCAGCAGCAGTTTTAATGACAATCGGTATTGCAAGTTATAGCCGGAAAGTAATAGATGGCTTGACAGGTGATGTCTATGGAACTGTCAATGAGCTGAGTGAAGTCTTAATCTTACTTGTATTTACCTTAAAACATTTTTAGGAGGTCTTTAAATGGAGACAGAAGTTTTACTGATCAGACACGGAGAAACGGACTGGAACCGCCAGCACCTTTTTCAAGGGCAAGAAGATATCTCTTTAAATCAAGCGGGATTGATACAGGCTAATAAATTAGCAAATTTCTTTCTAAATTGGCAAGATCATAAATATCATGCTATTTATAGTAGTGACTTAGCAAGGGCAATGGAAACGGCTAAGCCACTTGCCAAAAAATTAAATTTAGAAATTTCTTTAAAGTCTGGTTTAAGGGAATTGCATTTTGGTGATTGGCAGGGATATTCTTTTCTGGATATCAAAGAAAAACACCCAACTACTTTTAAGCGTTGGCAAGATGATCCTTTTGCGGTTAGCCCACCCCAGGGTGAAGAGTTAGAAGATTTCTTTAAGCGAATTACTGAAACTATGCGTTCATTAATTGCTAAACATCAAGGTGAAAGAATTATTATAATCACACACGGAGGAGTCATTAGAGCCTGGCTTACACACTTATTTGCAATGCCTAAAGAAAAATTTTGGCGGTTAGAAGTTGATAATACTTCCTTAAGCAGGGTAAAACTATATGATGAACAGCCAATATTTAGTCTCTTGAATTTTAAAGCCCATCTAGAAATGGAGTTGAGTTAATATGGAAAAACAAAAAGGACTTATTCATATCTATACAGGTGCGGGAAAAGGAAAGACTACTGCTGCTTTGGGTCTTGCCGTTAGAGCAGCTGGTAGAGGAATTAAAGTTTTATTTCTGCAATTTTTAAAGGGTCAGGATACGGGAGAAAGATATCTACTCGAAAATGTAGAAGCGATTGATTTTTTACAGATCAATCATTCTGAAAAGTTCGTCTTTCAGATGACTGAGGCCGAAAAGGATGATTTAAAAGCAGAAATTAAAGAAAGTTGGCAGGAAATCACAGAGAATTTGAAAGATAGTGATTATCAACTTATCATTCTGGATGAACTGATGGGGGTAATCACAAATGGATTATTAACTATTGAAGAGATTGCTGCTGCTTTAAAAGAAAAAGCAGCTCAAAAAGAAGTTGTTTTAACAGGCCGGGATGCTCCGCAAGAGCTAATAGAGTTGAGTAATTATGTTACTGAAATGAAATTAGTAAAACACCCATTTCAGCAAAATATACCAGCTCGCAGAGGGATTGAATTTTGATATCATTGCAGGAATTGCAGTCTTTTTGTTGAATTATAGAAAATAGTTTAATTTAATAGAATCAGATTATAAGATTATAAATATATTAATGAGGTGATTGGGATGGAACTATCAGATTTTACAATTGATGATTTTACTGAAATTAATAATGAACGCTCACTGGGAAAAGTTGCTATTTTGCTCTCAATGGTTAATGATCAGGATGATGAAGAGATTATTAAAACTTTTAAAAATGAAGGTTATAAGGCTGTTATTACTAGAGCTGGAGGTAAAGGGGAGAAGTTAAAAGATAAAATCTTAAGAAATTGTTTAGGCGCTGCTATAAAGGGTAATGTTATTACTGAGTCAGTACAAGATCAAAGAGTTTTAACACGCTGTGTAGAACGTGCCATGGTAGATTTTAACAGTCCACTTTCCGGCATTTCTGGTGCTGGTATTAAAATAGGTATTGCTAGTCAATCACCACACTTGGCTGTAGCACTTTATGGAAAAATTGGTATCCCAGGTTTGGATGTTGATCATGAAATTTCTGGGATGGGAATCCACTATTATGGATTAATTAATAAAGAGAGTTGATTTATATTGTCTTTACTTAAAAGAATTTTTAAATATATTCTACCTTATAAAGGCAGGTTGGCAGCGGGTATTTTTTCGATGCTTATCCATGCCTTTTTAACTGTTTATTTTGTCAGGGTATTTCAGAATTTAATTGAAACAATTATTTCCGATATTTCGGTAGGCGAGGAAGGTATCAGACATTTAACTTGGATTGCTGCCTTAATGATAACTGTCTATTTTTTCAAGGGAGTAACCTATTATGGGCAGCGTTATCTGGTCTCTTATGTTTCACAAAAGGCAGTCAGAGATATCAGAAATGATTTATATTCACATCTGCAGAATCTTTCACTTAGTTTTTATAGTAAAAATAAAACTGGTGAAATTATTTCCCGAGTAACAAATGATGTTGGTAAATTGCAGAGTGCAATTGTAGATGGTGCTGTTAGTATCATTTATCAATTTTTTACTTTTGTTGGCGCTATTGCTTATCTCTTTTATTTAAATGTGCGACTTACACTCATTTTGGTTATCATTTTACCTGCTATTACATTAGTCTTGAATACGTTTAACAAAAAGATAAGAAGAGTCAGCCGTCAGGTTCAGATTAAAATTGCTGATATTTCTGATGTGTTGCAGGAAACGCTTTCTGCAGTTAGGGTAGTAAAATCTTTTGGTCGGGAAGATTATGAGTATGATCGCTTTAGTATAGAAAATGATGCTAATTTTAGAGCCAAAGTTAAAAATGCTCAATATGGTGCCGTTCTTACCCCGACAGTAGAGTTTATTGCGGCAATTGCTTTTACGGCGATTCTTTGGTATGGTGGATATGAAGTTATGCAGGGGCGAATGAAACCTTCTGAATTGATTGCATTTTTCACTCTGCTTTTAACAATTACTACCCCATTACGTTCTTTGAGTAAATTAAGTAGTACTATCCAACAAGCATTGGCAGCTGCTGAACGGATTTTTGAAACAATAGATATCGAAAATATCATTCCTGAAAAAAGCAAGGGTGAAATTATCCATTTAGATGAAGTTATAGGTGAAGTAGAATTTGAAGATGTTTATTTTTCCTATGATAGAGATGAAGTTATTTTATCTGATATAAATTTAAAAGCATTACCTGGTGAAGTTATCGCCTTAGTAGGGGCCAGTGGAGCGGGTAAAACAACGATGGTTGATCTTATTCCTCGTTTTTATGATCCTGATCAAGGGCGGCTTAAACTTGATGGACAAGATCTGCGCGAACTCGATTTAGTTGAACTACGGAGTATCATTGGCATTGTACCTCAGGAAACAATTTTATTTAGTGGTACTTTGCGGGATAATATTGCTTATGGAGATCTGTCAGCTTCTGATGAAGAAATTGAACAAGCAGCACAGGCTGCTAATGCCCATCAATTTATTAGGGAGTTTCCAGATGGATATCAAACAGTTGTAGGTGAACGGGGTGTTGGTTTATCTGGAGGACAACGCCAGCGGATTTCTATTGCTAGAGCAATTTTAAAAAATCCACGCATTTTAATCTTAGATGAGGCGACTTCGGCACTTGATGCTGAGTCAGAATCACTTGTGCAAGAAGCACTTGAACATCTAATGAAAAATAGGACTACCTTTGTTATTGCACACCGACTATCAACAATCAAGCATGCAGATGAAATAATCGTTATGGAACGTGGTCGGATTGTTGAACGTGGTACTCACCAAGAATTAATTACTAGTAAAGGCGTTTACGCTAACCTTTATCAAGGTCAGTTTTTAGATGAGTAGGTGGAAAATGAATAAATTTTTAGCAAAACTAAAAACTACTTTAATTTCTAATCTTGCCTATTTTTTGCTTACAATAATTAATAAGAGTTTACGCTTGGAAGTGGTCGGAGCTGATCATTTAGAGCTTATATCTGAACAAACACCATTATTATTTGCTGCCTGGCATGGGAAAACCTGGATTCCAGTCTATTATTTACGAGATAGAAATTATCTGGCTCTGGCAAGTCTAAGTCAAGATGGTGAATATATGGCCCGTTTATTGACTAAATTAGGCTGGCAGGTTATTCGTGGTTCAAGTAGCCGAGGTGCCTCCCGGTCATTATTAAAGTTATATCGACAGTTAAAAGAAGGTAATTCAACAGCAATTACACCTGATGGACCTACTGGTCCTATTTATAATGTTAAGCCAGGTATTATTTATCTTCAGCAAAGAAGTGGTGGCTATCTTGTTCCACTTGGTTCTGCAGCAGAGCAAAAAAAGAATTTTGCAAGTTGGGATAAATATATGCTTCCATTTCCTTTTAGTAAAGCTGTGCTTGTAATTGGCAAGCCAATAAAGTTTCAGGAAGGTTCGCTAACTATGGAGGAAAAAGCAAAGATCCTAGCTGAAGCAATAAATGCTGCCGAAAGAAAGGCTGAAAATATTCTGGCTCAGGAAAAAGAGGTTTAAGATATGGCAAATTACAGAGATTATTTACTGGAAGTGATTTCAGGGAAAAAAAAGGGTCTACTTGTTTTTGTTATTAAGCTTTTTTTGTATTTACTTTCTTTTATCTACCGCAGCCTCGTCTACATTAGAAAGTTATTTTATAAATTACAATTTTTTAAGGTAGCTGAGTTAGAGCCTAAGGTGATTAGTGTGGGCAATTTAACAACAGGTGGGACTGGTAAAACGCCGGTAGTCAGTAAATTAGCTATTTTATTGCAAAACTTAGATTTAAAACCTGCTATTATAAGTAGAGGCTATCAAGCTGAGACAAAAGATAATAATCCAGTAGTAATCAGTGATGGAAAAGAGATAAAAGTAGAAGTTGAAGTTGCTGGAGATGAACTATATATGCTTGCAAACCGACTTTCTGTGCCGATTATCAAGGGAAAGAATCGAAGGCGAGCTGGGCAAAAAGCGGTGGAAGAATTTGGCGTTCAAGCAGTGATTTTAGATGATGGTTTACAGCAGTTACAGATAAAAAAGGATTTAGAAATTATCGTAATTGATGCTATGCTTCCTTTTGGTTATAATCATCTTCTACCTAGAGGATTATTAAGAGAACCTCTGGCGGGTTTACAGAGAGCAGATTTAGTTTTATTAAATCGGAGCAAGTTTGTTTCAGAAGAACGAATTAAAGAGATAAAAAAATTGATTATTTTTCATAGTAGAAAAGATTTACCTATTTTTAAAACATTTAGTAGACCTGATTATTTGACGAAATTGAATAACCGGGCAGAAAAATTAGCTATTGATAGACTTTCAGGTAAAAAGGTAGTCGCTTTGAGTGGTATTGGTAATCCAGCTGCTTTTAGGAAGACATTGGAGGAAGTCGGTGCAATTGTGATCGAAGAAATGTGTTATGCTGACCATCATTTTTATACAACAGCAGATATGCTTGATATAGCAAGTAAGGCGCAATTAGCTAAGGCCGATTATATTATTACTACCGAAAAAGATGGTGTTAAGATATCTCCAGAATTACAGATTGAACTAGCTAAATTTGATTTAAACATTTATCAACTGATTATAGATTTAACGATTTTCGATGAAGATCAGTTTTCGAAAAGAGTAAAGACCATTTTAAGAGGTGGTAATGGTGAAGAAATTAACTAGTACTGCAATTATCCCAGCTAGATATGCATCAGAACGTTTTCCCGGGAAACCACTTGCCAAAATTTTGGGCAAGCCTATGATTATGTGGGTTTATGATCAGGTAAAGAAAACAGACTTAATTGATCGAGTTTTTGTGGCAACTGATGATGAAAGAATTTATGAGACTGTAAAAGCGGTTGGTGGTGAAGCAATAATGACTTCTTCCCGGCATAGATCAGGTACAGATCGGATCGCAGAGGCAGCTAAATATATTGAAAGTGATCTTATTATTAATGTACAGGGAGATGAACCATTAATAAAGCCGGAGATGATTAGGAAAGCTATCAAACCTTTTAGCAGTGATGCTAGTCTGCAGATGGCTACCTTAAAAAAAGAAATTAAGGATAAAAAATTGATCGAAGATCCTGATTTAGTCAAGGTAATTACTGATAAAAATGATTTCGCATTATATTTTTCGCGGGCTCCCATTCCTTATGGACGCAATTTTGTAGAAAAATATTATCAACATATTGGTATCTATGTTTATCGGAAAAGTTTTTTATTAACATATAGTGAACTAGAACCTACCCCTTTAGAGAGAGCGGAATCTTTAGAACAACTGAGGGCTTTGGAAAATGGTTACTCAATTAAAGCGATTACGATTGAAGGAGATTTAATAGGAGTTGACCAGCCAAAGGATATAAAGTTAGTGGAAGAAACCTTGCAAAGAATAGAAAATTCTAGGAGAGATGAAGATAATGGTTAAGCAGATAAAGTTAAATGAGAATATTATTTTTGGTGATAAAGCAAGTCCTTTTGTGCTGCTGGCAGGTCCTTGTGTGCTCGAAGAAGCAGATAGAGTACGTAAGATTGCAGCTGGCATCAAAGAGATTACTGATCGTTTAGGAATACCCTATGTATTTAAAGCTTCTTTTGATAAAGCAAATCGTTCTTCTATCGAATCTTATCGTGGACCTGGGCTCAAAGCTGGTCTTAAATTATTAAAAAGTATCAAAACAGAGTTTGACTTGCCAATTATTTCGGACATTCATGAACCCGGCCAAGCAGCTAAAGCAGCAGAAGTTTTAGATATTTTACAGATTCCGGCCTTTCTTTCAAGACAGACGGACCTTTTGACAGCTGCAGCTGAAACTGGCAAAATTATCAATATAAAAAAGGGACAGTTTTTGGCTCCCTGGGATATTGACCAGGTCGTTAAAAAAGTTGCAAGTACAGGTAATGAAAAGATTTTATTAACAGAACGTGGTGTAAGTTTTGGTTATAATAATTTAGTAGTAGATATGCGTTCCTTACCAAGGATGCAGCAAACTGGTTATCCAGTTGTTTTTGATGCAACACATAGTGTACAGTTGCCTGGTGGTGCAGGTGATAGTTCAGATGGTCAGCGGGAATATATACCCCATTTAACTAGAGCTGCAGTTGCAGTAGGTATTGATGCACTATTTATGGAAGTCCACGATCAACCTGAAGAAGCAAAAAGTGATGGAGCAAATATGATTAGTTTAGAAAATTTGGAAACTATTTTAAAAGAGGCATTGGCCATTGATAAAGTAGTGAAAGGTAGGTAGTAACAATGAATTTGCAGACAGAATATGAGGCAGATGATTTTGCAAAAAGTATGGCTGAGGCACGCCAGGTACTTGCGATTGAGGCAGAAGCTGTGTTAAACTTGCAGGAAAAGGTAGATCATATATTTTCTGAGGCAATGAAGCTAATTATCAATTGTAGGGGCAGAGTCGTCTTGACCGGCCTTGGCAAATCTGGTTTAGTTGCTAAAAAAATGGCTGCCACTTTTTCTAGTACTGGTACACCTGCCTTTTTTGTTCATGCTGGAGAAGCTTCCCATGGAGATTTAGGCATGATAACTGCTGATGATATTGTAATAGCAGTATCTAATAGTGGAGAAACAGATGAGGTACTTAGTTTATTGCCATCAATTCGTAGAATTGGCGCTAAAGTAATTGCTTTTAGTGGTAATCCGCAATCAACCTTAGGCAAACATGCAGATCTAACCTTATTGGTTACCATCTCAGAAGAAGCTTGTCCCCATAATCTGGCACCAACAGCGAGTACAACGGCTACTCTGGCTTTAGGTGATGCTTTGGCAATCGCTCTTTCTCATCTAAAAGGTTTTACAGAAGAGGATTTTGCTTTATATCATCCAGGTGGAAATTTGGGGCGTAAGTTATTGACTAAAGTAAAAGATGTATTAAAGATACGTCATCAAAATCCTGTAGTTAGTGAAGGGACAAGTGTGCGAGAGGCTCTTTTTCATATGACTTCAACTAGGATGGGTTCTACTTCAATTGTAAATCATGCTGGTAAATTAACTGGCATTATTACTGATGGTGATATTAGAAGATTAATTGAAAAATCTATTGATTTTCTTGATCAACCTGTGCAAAAATATATGACAGAAGCGCCAGTTACTATTTCAGCTGAAAAACTTGCAGCTGAGGCATTGCGAATTATGGAAGAGAGAGAAATAAATGATTTGCCAGTTGTTGAGAATGGTGAACCAGTTGGAATGTTGAATTTCCAGGATCTTTTACGGGCGAGAATATTTTAGGAGTTAGTTATGGAAAATATAATTTTAAATTCACTTTATACTATCTTTAGTAAAACTATAAACATATTACCAGGTGATTTTGCAGCTTATCCAGGCATTTTCTTAGGTAAAACAGCCTCAATTTTAACATCTAAAAGAAAAGAAAGATCAGTTGCTAATATCAAAGAAGCACTTGATTATCAGCAGAAGGATGCAGAAGAGTTAATGGAAAAAGTTTATAGATTTGTAGGCATCACTTTTGCTGAATTTTTAAAAATGGAAAATTTAAGCAGAGAAGAGTTGTTAACTGCTATAAATTTTATTGATCAGGATTATCTAGCTGAAGCATTTAATAAAGGAAATGGTGTTATTATTTACAGTGCCCATTTTGGTAACTGGGAACTAATGGCTGCGGCAATGGCGGCAGCTGGTTATCCAACAAATGCAATTGCTAGATCACAAAATAATTCTAAATTTGATCAAAAAATTAATCAAATTCGTTCAGCAAGAGGGGTAAATATTATTCCCAAAGGTGTTTCAGTGCGTAAAGCCTACCAGGTATTAAAAAGGGGAGAAATCTTGCTTATTCTTGGTGATCAAGATGCTAGAGATAGTGGCTGGAAAATGGATTTTTTTGATCGACCTGCCTCCACATATCATGGGGCAGTTCAACTGGCGGCAAGAACAGGTGCGCTAATTGTACCAGCCTTTTTGCTAAGAAGAGATTGGTTCAAACATGATTTTATCTGTCAAGCGCCAGTTCAGGTTGCAGCTAAGGCAGATCAAGAAGAGCAAAAAATAATATTGCAAGAATTAGTTGACCAGACTGAAAAAATGATTAGAAAATATCCGGATCATTGGATGTGGCTGCATCGACGCTGGAAGACTTATTAGTGTCATTAGGGGTGGATTTTTTGTATTTAATATATAACATACTTATTATTTTAATAGCAATAGCAGCCGTGCCTTATTTTTTTATTAAAAACTTTAGCGATCAGGAAGAGCTGGGTTTAAAAGAAAGATTTGGTTTTTATAGTACAGAGCTGCAAGAAAAATTTAAGCAAGGAAAGGTGATCTGGATTCATGCCGCTTCGGCTGGTGAAACCCTGGCAGCGCTAGAATTGGTTGAGCAAATACGGCTTAATTTTTCTGATTATAAAATTGTTTTTTCAAATATGACTCCTACTGGCCACCAACTTGCTATTGAAAAATTGTCAGGTGTAGCTGGTTTAATTTATTTTCCTGTTGATATTAGTTATGTAGTTAAGAAGGCATTGCGAATATTTAAACCAGAAGTTTTTATAACAGTAGAAACTGAGTTATGGCCTAATTTTATAAAGGCAGCAGATCGGGCTGGTGTGAAAATGATGGTTGCAAGTGGGCGTATTAGTGATGATACTTTTGATAAATATCAAAAGATAGGCTTGCTCGTTGAAGATATGCTAGGCAGGATTGATCTTTATAGTATGCAAAATGAAGAGGCTGCTGTTAGAATAAATGAGCTTGGGGCTCCGCAAGAAAGAATTTGTATTAATGGAAATATTAAATATGATCTCAAGGATTGTGGAAGCAATAACGAACGCAAGCAGAAATTAATGCATAAACTAAAAATTGAGTCCGCTACAAAAATTTTGTTAGCTGGGAGTACCCATCAGGGTGAAGAGAAAATCATTTATCAAGTTTATAAAAAACTTAAAGTTAAATTCCCCAACTTATTACTTATTATAGCACCACGTTATATTAAGAGAACGGAAGAACTGCTTACTTTATTTGCGGAAGAAAAAAGACTTTATCTTTATTCTGAAATGAAAAGACGTAAAGATGGTTGGATAGATAGAGGAATTATTATTGTGGATACAATGGGAGAACTGGCAGATTTATATCATCTTGGTGGACCTGTATTTATTGGTGGGAGTTTAATAGATAGAGGTGGACATAACTTGATTGAGGCTGCTGCCCTGGGTAAAGTAGTAATTTCAGGTCCGAGTGTATATAATTTTAAAGAAGAGCGGGATTTATTAGTTGATGGTGAAGCGGCTTTTATTGTTGAAAATGAAGATGAGTTTAGGCAGGTTGTTAATCAATTATTTAGTAGACCTGAGTTAATGATTATTGTTGGTGAGAGAGCAGCAGACCTTGTATCCCGGAATAGAGGCGCTGTCAAGAAACATGTTAAATTGCTTCAAAATTTGCTTCAAAATAAAGAGTTGAATAATTATGTCTGAGATTAATGATAATATTTTAGAAAATGACCATCCTAAAAAGATTTTAATATGTCGTTTAAGTGCAATTGGAGATGTAATACATACCTTACCAGTTGCACATGCACTGAGAAAAAAGTTTCCAGAGGCTGAATTGCATTGGTTAGTGGAAAAAAAAGCATATCAGTTGGTAAAGATGAATCCATATATTGATCAGGTCATATTGCACCCTCGCCATGCTTGGAAAGATGAATTAAAAAAGAGAGGTTTTTTTGCTGCATTTAAAGCAGCTCGCTTTTTTTTCAGATCTCTAAAAGAAAATAATTATGATGTATTTTTAGATTTGCATGGTTTATTCAAAAGTGCTTTTACAGGTTATTTAGCCAAAGCTGCAGTTAGAATTGGTCCAGCAGATGGAAGAGAGTTGAGTCCCAATTTCTATCATGGTAAGATTGAGATGCCTGAAGTAAAATTGCATCAGGTTGAAAGATCTCTACATCTGGCAAGTGCACTGGGAGCAGAAAGTGAAAGTATGGATTATGGCCTAAAGAGTAATCAAGACCTTATAAATGCAATTGATAAGCTATTAAAAGAGTATAATATTGATCAAACAGCTGGTTTTATTGTAATTAATCCTTTTACCACCTGGAATTCTAAAAACTGGTTTGAAAAAAGATATCGTGAACTGGCAGCTAAACTACTGGAAAAAGGTCAGCAGGTTATATTTACTGGTGGTTCTGGGGATGAGGCTGGGATTGAGAAAATTATTGGTCCACTCCAGGGGAAAGTCTATAATTTTGCTGGGTTGACAAATCTACCAGAACTGGCTGAATTATATAAAAGAGCAGAACTTTTTATTGGTGGAGATACTGGCCCCGCTCATTTGGCGGCAGCAGTTAATCTTAGGGTACTTTGTTTAATGGGTCCCACAGATCCAGCTACCCATGGCCCATATGGTAAAAAACATAGAGTTATACAAGATAATAGCCTATCCTGTATTCGTTGCTGGGATAAAAAGTGTGATCGTGAGTTATCCTGCATGAAAGCAATAACGGTGGAACAGGTTTATAGAACTACAATAGATATGCTTGAAAGTGATAATAAGGATGAAGATAATGAATAATAAAAATAAGGTAAATAAAATCATTGTGGTTGATTTATTATATCTGGGTGATCTGCTTTTTGCCCATCCATTTCTGGAAAATTTACGTGCTAATTTTCCCGATGCAAAGATAGAGATGGTGGTTAATCATATTTTTGCAGATATAATGGCAGAAAATAAGTCAGTAGATCAGGTTTATGCCTTTAATAAAGGTTGGTCTACGTCAAAAAGTATTAAATTTGCTAGAAAACTTAAGCAGAATAATTATCAACTGGGGATAAATATTCACGGTAATTGGCGCTCAACTTTTTTAATGAGTCTAATTAATCCAGCTGAAAAGGTGGGTATAGGTGGATTTGCTAAGGATATTCTTTTGGATAGAACTTTGCAACTAGATGCGGAACAGCATATGGTTAAACAATATTTAACTTTACTTGATCAACTTAATTTAAAGGTTGATTATGAAGTTAAACCAGCTTTACTTCATAGCAAAGTAGCGGAAGATTCACTAAAAAAAATTCTGCAGGCAAATAACTTTCAGGAGCAAAAAACCACAATTGGCTTAAATACAGGAGGTAGTTGGCCTACCAAAAGATGGCCAGCAAGCAAGTTCGCAAGTCTGGCTGATATGTTAATAGATAGATATCAGGCCCAGATTGTTTTACTGGGTGGCCCAGGTGATCGTGAAAGATCAGATAAGATTGAAGGATTGATGAGAAATAGTGTTATTAATCTTGCGGGAGAGACAAGCTTACAGCAACTGGCTGCTTTATTGAGAAAATTAAATTTAGTGATAAGTAATGATAGTGGCCCGGTTCATGTAGCAGTAGCATCAGGTACAAAAACTTTGACTATTTTTGGTCCATCAGATGAAAAAAAATATAAACCATTGGGACAAGCTGAGAGTTTGCTGATAAAGGTAGCTGAACTTGATTGCAGGCCCTGTGGAGAACATCAATGTCCTTTAGGTCATCATAGATGTATGGAGGATATTGAGCCTGAAGATATAGTTAGACTATTAGAAGAAAATGGGTGGTTATAGTGGATAATAAACTATTGAAATCAAATATAGATAAAATTATTTTATATTTATTTATTGCACTTATATTTAGTTTTTCTTTTTCAATAAGCTTAAGAAATATATTTATTGGATTAATATTTATTTTTTATATTATAAGGATTATTATTTATAGGGAACTTAAATTGGAAAAAAGCGAATATAATTTTTATATTGCTGTTTTTATAATTTTAAGTATTTTATCCTTCTCTAAAGCTGGTAATGTTAATTTAGCAATTGAAAGGTTTGTAAGCCCAATTTTTCGATATGTATTTTTCTTTTTTATTGCAATGGAGATTATAAAAAAAGAAAAATTTGAGTTTTATCTTAAAATACTTTTGTTTGGAAATTTGACTTATGCAATATTGGGGATCATAATCAAATTATTTGATGGGACAAATCATATTACTGGTAATGGGGCTGGGACTTTAGCTGCATTTAATATAATATTATTTTTAAGTGTGTTATTAGAAAAAAGAAATAAAATATATATGAAATTTGTATCGTTAATTGGAGTAATATTATTTTCATATATTTTATTTCAAACTAATTCTAGAGGTGGAGTATTAGGTTTTATATTTGCAATTTTTATCTTCATGATGTTTATTATCTATTTTAATGTTGAAAAAGAGAAATTGCGATACTTTTTGACAATATTATTAATCATAGTAGTGTTATTATTTCCAACAATAATTCCTGAAAGATTAATGGATAAATTTGATAATATTAAGGATATTTATTCACATAATAGTTTAAAAACTAGAGTTGTAATGTGGCAATCTTCATTATATATGATTAATAATAATCCCTTATTGGGAATAGGGGTTGGAAACTATCGACCAAATTACTTAAATTATTTAGATAACGTTACTGATGTTAAATTGACTAGTGGCTCCCGAAATCATGACCATCCGCATAATCTATATTTATTTATTGCTGCAGAACAGGGACTTCCTTCACTATTAATTTTTATAATAATAGTGTTTATTAGTTTAAAACAAGGCATCCTAAATCTAGTTCGCTACAAGAAATTTAGTAAAGAAAATTTGCTGGGTTTGGCCCTAATAAGTATTTTAATTGTTTTACTAGTTCATAGTTTAGTAGATACTACTGCAAGATATGGTCTTGTAGGATATTATATTATTTTAATAGCAGTAATAAACCAAAAAATATTAATTATAAGTGATGAAATGATTTAATATTGTTGGATCGAAGAGTTAAATTAGCACATAACTATGGATAACTAAATAAGAGTAAAATGGTAATATAATCTATTTAGACGGTTATAAAAGTTTTTTGCTATTATGTGTAAAACCGGGAGGAATGTTTATGATTTTTAAGAAAGATTGTAGCAATAACATATGTTTTTGGTTAAAGAAAGAGATTCCCCCTAGTTGGATTGGATATTTTTTAACAAATATTCTTTCAAATGATTATAAAATACAAGCCGATGGAGAAATTCTACATGACTTTAGAAATTTAATAGTTAAAATTAAAGATGAAAAGCTTAATAAAGATATTATAATAAAATATTTTAGGTTGACAAGAAAATATGATCACTTTCGATTTAGATTTATTTCTTCTAAAGCAAAGAGGTCACTTAATTTAGCCATTGCATTACTAGATATCGGGCTAAAAACTCCAGAACCAATTGCAGTTGTAGAAAAAAGAGGTAGATTTAATAAATTATTGTTTAGCTATTACATAAGTGAGTTTGTTGATTATGATTTTAATTTAATTGATATTGCTAAAGATTATGATCATCCTAAGAGAAGTCTGCTTGTTTCGTTGTTGCCAAAGCTTGGTAAGGAAATTAGGAAAATGCATGAACATGGAATTATACATAATGATTTACACGCGGGGAATATCTTAGTGAAATATGAAAATGATGAACCTGAATTTTATTATATTGATTTAAATCGTGGACGAGTTAAAAATAGTTTAAGTATTAAAGAAAAAGTTAAGGATCTGGCCAGATTAAAAATTTCTGATCAGGAAAAAGAAATATTTTTACAAGCTTATTCACCAGATAATTACCAAAAGTTACTGGATAAAATGATTTCTGCCCGTGAAAAGAGAAGAAAATTAGTCTCTATGAAAAGTGAAATAAGGGATTTCTTTAATATTAAGCAAGAGGGAGAAGATTTTGATGTTAAATAAATTAAATAATAAGAAAATGATTATTTATTTCATTATATTAATTTCTTTACTATATGTTTTTAATATTTGGCAGTATGACCTTTGGGCTCCTGATGAACCACGTTATGCAGAAGTAGCACGTGAGATGTTGGCTGAAGATAACTGGATAATACCCCATTTGAATAATCGTATTTATTATGAAAAGCCTCCCCTCTTTTTTGCTATGATTGCTCTTTTTGGAAAGTTTTTGGGGGGTCTTGATGTAGGAACTGTTCGTTTGCCTGTGATTTTTTTATCTTTAGCTATACTAGCTTATCTTTTTAAATATTTAAGAAAAAAGTTTAATTGGTATTTTGCTTTATTAACAGGTTTGATTCTTGCAACAACTGGTCAGTATTTTTGGTTATCAATGCGTGTTAATTTAGATATACCGCTTGTTTTTTCAACAACTATTGCAGCACTATTATTATTTGAACTTATAGACGGTAATAAGAAGCAATTTAAGAAATCATTTATTGCATTTTTATTAATGGGATTGGCTGTATTATTTAAAAGTCCAATTTCACTTCTACCTGTTGCTGTGATAATCATCTATGCTCTAATTGAAAAAAAAGCAACTTCGTTAAAAAATATAAATTGGTTAAGTGGTATGTTAATATTCTTTCTACCGGCTGTAATTTGGGTGGTATTAGCTACTAATGAAGCAGGTTATTCTTATTTCAAAATTACGGTGATAGACCAGTTAATTGGTTATTCAACTGGTAGTCAAGGCCATCCCAACCCTATCTATTATTATTTAATAAACTTTCCCCTACAGGCTTTGCCCTGGTCCATTTTTTTACCATCATCATTTTATTATTTATACAAATTTAGAAAAGAGCTACCACCATTAATCAGGTATTCTTTGGTCTGGTTTATTAGTATTTTCATTATTTTTTCATTAGTTGGAAGTAAGCGTGGTGTTTACTTGCTTCAGATTTACCCGCCCTTTGCAATAATCATTGCTTGGTTTTTTCAGCAACATTTTAATAAAAAGATTAAAGAAAAGTATTCATTAGTTATTCCAACTTTCATATTTGCTATTATATTATTACTAGTTGGCGGATTATTCTACTTACAAGGTCCAGATTTGATCAAAGAAGAGCTGCAATTCTCACTTGCAGACCGACCGCAATTTAGATCACTTTATCAGCTAATATATTTATTCCTTTTTTTGAGTGGGACTGTTTTTGCTGTTACTTTTTTCTTTAAAAAGAAGAGGAATATTTTTAATGTTGTGTTTGTATTTGCCGTTATCTTGATTTTGTTGTTAAAAGGCATTTTATTCCCAGTAGTAAATCAAGTTAAATCAGAGAGGTTTTTAGCAAAAGATATGGCGGCTATTTATCAAAAAGAAGATACGGTGGTACTCTGGGGTTCTTTAAATAATGATAGTGGTTTTGTCTTCTATAATGGTATTTATTTTGATAAAATCATAAATGATCCACAAAGTATTCGAAAGTTTCTTACAGAACAAAAACCGGTTATTTTAATAGCAAACGATGCTGCAAAATTTTATGAGCATTTTTCAAAAAATGAAATTAAGGAATTTTATTTAAAAAAATATCGAGTTGGCAGTGATGATATGTTATTGATAAGAAAAGAAGCAAATGAGATATTGGCAGGAGGCAAATAATAAATGCATCTAATCACTGGTGTGGCAGGCTTTATTGGCTCAAATTTAGCCAAAGATTTGTTAAGGCAGGGTGAAAGAGTTATTGGGATAGATTGTTTTACAGATTATTATTCCAGAAGCTTAAAAGAAAATAATATTAAAGATATAATTAATGATGATAACTTTGTATTTATAGAAAATGATTTAAATAGATTAAACCTGTTAGAACTATTGACTAATTATAAAATTAAATATGTTTATCATCAGGCAGCCCAAGCAGGTGTAAGGGCCAGTTGGGGTGATAGTTTTAGGATATACACTGAAAATAACATAACAGCAACTCAGCGTCTTTTAGAGGCTGCAACCCAATATGGACAATTAGAAAAATTTGTTTATGCTTCATCATCGTCTGTTTATGGGGATACAGATAAATTGCCAATGCAAGAAAATAATCGTTTACAACCAGTTTCACCTTATGGTGTTTCTAAACTTGCTGCTGAAAACCTCTGCTATTTGTACTGGAAAAATTTTGGGTTGCCAACTCTTTCTTTGCGTTATTTCACTGTCTTTGGAGAAGGACAACGTCCTGATATGGCCTTTCATATTTTTATTAAAGCTATTTTAAATAAGGAGACGCTCAAAATATTTGGAGATGGTAAACAATCCCGAAACTTTACATATGTAGCCGATGTGGTCAAAGCAAATATTCTAGCTGCGAGAAGTGAACACACAGGAGAAGTATTCAATATTGGTGGTAATGGAGAAGGAATTATCTTAAATGATGCCATAGTAATGATGGAAGAGATTATTGGTGAAACAACAAAAATAGTTTATGATGATAAAGTAAAAGGTGATGTTAAACATACAGCTGCTGATTGTAATAAAGCCGCAAAATTACTTGGCTACAGTTCTAAAGTTGCATTTGCAACAGGCTTAGAAAGAGAAATAGATTGGCTTAGAAATATTTATCGGGGATGATAAAATGTATAAAAATAAAATAAGCATAATTGGAACAGGTTATGTTGGTCTTGTTAGTGGTGTCTGCTTGGCCGATTTTGGCAATAATATTATAAGTGTAGATAATGACGAAGAAAAAATAAATAGATTACAAAACAAAGATATTCCAATCTATGAACCAAGTCTAAAAGAAGTATTTAATCGTAATTTTGTAGAAAATCGTATTAGATTTACAACAGATATTACCTGGGCAATAAATGAAAGTGAAGTTATTTTTATTGCGGTTGGTACTCCGCCTCTGGAAGATGGCAGTGCTGATTTAATAAATGTCTTGGCTGTCGCAAAAAAAATTGGACAGGTTATGAATCAATATAAAGTGATAGTTAATAAATCTACAGTACCGATTGGAACAGGTAGAAAAGTAGAAAAGGTTATTAAGGATGAACTAGATAAAAGAGATATAGAAATTAATTTTGATATTGTTAGTAATCCTGAATTTTTAAGAGAAGGTAAGGCTGTCCATGATTTTACTCACCCTGACCGGGTTGTAATTGGGACAGAAAGTGAACGTGCACGAGGTATTTTAAAAGAAGTTTATCGGGCCTTATACTTAAATAATACACCCTTTATTTTTACTAATCTGGAAACCGCAGAAACTATAAAATATGCGGCTAATGCATTTTTAGCTACTAAGATATCATTTATCAATGAAATGGCTATCCTTTGTGAAAAAGTTAATGCAGATGTTCAAGAAGTAGCTCAAGCAATGGGTAAAGATGGACGCATCAGTAGTAAGTTTTTACATGCCGGGCCAGGATATGGAGGAAGTTGTTTTCCTAAAGATACCAGGGCTATTGTTAATATTGCTAGAGAGCATGAGCTTGATTTGAAAGTAATCCAGGCTGGTATTGAAGCCAATGATAGACAAAAATTGTATATGGTTGAAAAAATAAAAAATATCTTGGGGGATCTTTCTGGTAAGACTATTGGTATTTTAGGTCTAAGTTTCAAACCAGATACTAATGATATGCGTGAATCACCTGCATTAACAATTATTCCGGAGTTGATTAAACTAGGAGCTGTTGTGAAAGCATTTGATCCTCAGGCAATAGATGAAGCTCATTGGCGGTTGCAAAAATATGAAAAAGACATTTTGTTTTGTGATAATGAGTATGAAGTGATGAAGAGAGCTGATGCGTTGGTTCTAATAACTGAGTGGAATCAATTTCGCCGTCTCGATTTGCAAAGAGTTAGTGAATTATTGAAGTCACCAATCTTTTTTGATCTTCGCAATGTGTATCAGCAAAAAGAAGTAGAGGCTTTTGGCATTGAATATTACGGAGTAGGAGTGAAGAAGTGATGGATCAGTTTAAATATGAAATTTCAGTAGTGGTACCTGTTTTTAATGAATATGAAAATTTGCGACCACTTACTGATAGAATTCAAGAAGTTATGAAAGATAAGGAATATAAATATGAAATCATTTATGTGGATGATGGCAGTACAGATGGTAGTTCAAGATTAATGGATGAACTTGCTAAAGAGTGCGCAATTTTAAAAGTGTTTCATTTTTCGCAAAATAATGGACAGAGTGCAGCTTTTTACGCAGGTTTTAAAGAGGCACAAGGTAAATTTATAGCAACAATGGATGCGGATTTGCAGGTTGATCCGGCTGATCTATTTTTATTAATACCATTTATTAACAAATATGATATGGTTGTTGGTTTGCGAAGTAAGAGAGAAGATAATATAGTTAAAAAGATATCTTCTCAAGTGGCCAATGGAGTCAGAAACTGGTTAACAAATGAAAACATTCAGGATACAGGTTGTCCACTGAAATTATTACGTAGTGAAGTAGTAGAGTCTATCTATCCCTTTAAAGGGATGCATCGTTTTTTACCTACATTAGCTAGAATGGATGGGTTTAAAGTAAAAGAAGTTCCCATTAGTCATTTTCCCAGAAAATTTGGCCAATCAAAATATGGTATAAATAATAGATTGTGGCGTGGTTTGCTTGATACTTTGGTAATTCGTTGGATGCAAAAAAGAAAAATTTATTATAATTTTGAGGATGATCAATGATGACAGGCTGGGTTGTTTTAGGGTTTATAGGTCAGATTATGTTTTCCTTACGCTTTCTTATTCAGTGGCTTGCTTCTGAAAAAGCTAAAAAAAGTATAATTCCAACAGCATTCTGGTATTTTAGTATTGCGGGGAGTCTTATTTTGTTAATTTACGCTATTCATAGGAAAGATCCAGTATTTATTGTGGGTCAATCAACAGGATCTTTTATTTATTTAAGAAATCTTTATTTAATTAAAAATAGTAAAGAGGAAGAAGTAGACATAGGATGAAGATAATTTTATTTATTATGCTGGTAATTAATTAATTTTTAAGTATAATAATGCCTCTTTTAACTCAAAATAATATTAAAATACTTAAGGAGGCAAATAGATGAAAAGAAAGAGAACATTATTTGTTATTATTTCTTGTATGTTGGTATTATTATTGCTGGCTGGTTGTGAACAGTTGGATGAACAACCTGGTGAGGAAAATATGGAAGAAGATGGAATTGATACTAATGATGAGAATGGCACTAATGATGAGAATGGCACTAATGAAGAGAATGGTATTAATAACGAAGATGGTGATGTAGACGGTAATGCAGCCGCTGCAGATTATCAAAATGGCACATATCTGGGCTATTCAGATGCCAATGATCGCGGATATGCCTGGGCAGAAGTTGATATTCAAAATGGTGATATTAACGAAGTGGATCTCATGGAGGTAACCAATACTGGTCAAGAAAAAGACTATGAAAATTATAAATACCTTCCGGCTGTAAAAGCATATCAAGAGTTACCTGAGCAATTTGTACAGGCGGATACATGGAAAGTGGACAACTACTCTGGGGCAACCCAGAGTAGTATTAAATTTAAGGAAGCTGTAAAAAGAGCCATGAGTAATGCTAGTGGTGAACTTGGAGGCGTTTATTATGATGGTACCTTCCAGGGTAGTTCTGACCCGACTGATTATGGATATGCTGTAGCCCTTGTTACAATCAAAGAAGATCAGATTGCTAAGGTGAATTTAAAAGAGATAGATAAAGATGGAGAGTGGAAAAATTACGAAACCTATGATTATGAAGAAGCAGCTCTTGCTAATGCAGAAATGCCGCGTCGATTTGTGGCCAAAAACAGTTATGATGTAGAAATTTTCACTGGTGCGACTCAATCCAGTGAAGCGTATAAAGTAGCAGTTAAAAGAGCATTAGAACATGCCAGAAAAGATACAACTGAGCCAGTAGAGTGAACACGTACTATAAGTATTAATTAGTCAATAAATAATTTTCTCAATATTATAAAAATTGGCTTTATTTAAGTATTTTATGGGAATTATAGATAATTATATATAAATATTGTAAAAATATATTGATAAAATAAGTATTAAATGCTATAATTTATTTAATATAGATTATTTATGGTAAAAGGAGGCAAAAAATGTCTAATAATGAAATACAGCTAATGCTCGATATTGAAAATTTGCGGAAGCGGCTGTTGGATGTAGGGGGCATTGATTTGCAGAAGCCAGATCTAATTGAATTAAGCCAACAAATGGACAAGCTCATTGTTCGGTCTACTAGAAATAATCTAAGAAAAATTAATAATAATTAATCATACCAAAAGCAGAGGCATCCTCTGCTTTTTTTATTTTTTAGCAGGAAATTTACATATATTATAGAAATAATAATTATCTAAATAAAAAGAAAATTGGAAAAATAAGGGGCCAGATAAGATGAATTTACTTGACCAATTTGTTGAAGCTGAGTTGGAGATAGCTCAAGGTTGTACTGAACCTGGAGCAGTGGCTTTTGCAGTTGCAGCAGCAGCTGAGCATAGTAAAGGTAAATTACAAAGAATTAGATTAAGAACAGATGGCTATGTTTATAAAAATGGGATGACAACAGGAATACCTGGCATCAAAAAGTATTTCGGTAATCAAATCGCAGCAGCCTTAGGATATTTTGCTAAAGATCCATTACAAAAAAAATTAACTGTGTTGGCAGAACTTGACGATAAGCTTCCATTAGCTGCAAAAATAATGGATAAAATCGAATTCACAGTCTTAGAAAATAAAAAACCTATCTATATTGAAGCAATCATTGAGGCCGATAACATTGTCAAGGCGCTTATCAAAGGAAAACATAGTGATCTTTATTCAATAGAAAGAGATGGAAAAGAAGTATATCATATCGACCAAAAGGCAAACTTAATAAAGATAAGTGAGAAAGAATTGACCAAAAAAATAAAAAAATTATCGATTGAACAACTTGTAGAACTTATCGAAGACAATTTTACAAAGTCACATTTTGATCTTATGGAGAAAGCTTATCAAATTAATAGTAGAGTTGCTGAATCTGATCGGCGCAAATCATATTGCGGTATTGGCAATAGTTATCGGGAATTTTCTCTTTTTAATGATATGAATGAAGTTGCTGCAGAAATAGGAGATGGTGTTGGTAGTAGAATGTCTGGCGTACCCCTACCTGCACTAGCTTCATCAGGAAGTGGGAATCAGGGTATTACAATTACTCTATCTGTTTACGGATTAGCCAAATTATTATTTGCTAGTTCTGATGAGAAAATATTTAAGGCAACTATGCTGGCACATTTAGTTTCATTTTATACAAAAACATATGTAGGCAGATTGTCTGCATTATGCGGGATTTTTTATGCAGCAGCACCGGGACTGTTAGCTGCTTTACTGTATTTAGCTGACGAAAGTGAGAAAATTACAAATGGAATTAATAACCTTTATAGTGACACAAGTGGTATTTATTGCGATGGAGCGAAAGGAAGCTGTGCATTTAAAGCAATTACTGCTGTTGAACTTGCAGTAAGACATTTTCACTTTATGAATGATGATTTAAACTGTTATTTGCCTTCAGGGTTTGTAAACCATGAATTGGATATAACATTGAAAAATTTAGCTGATTTGGCAAATCCTAAGGAACGCACAGTAAATAAAACTCTTTTTAAAGCAGTAGAGAGAAATTTTAAGTAATCCAGGGGGGATGACAAATGAAAATAGCAGTTATCGGTGGCGTTGCAGCAGGAACCAGTGCAGCTGCAAAAGCTCGGAGAACTGATCCAGATGCTGAAATAGTATTATTTGAAAAAGATAACGATATTTCATATGCGGGATGTGGCCTACCATATTATATTTCAGACCTGATAGAAGAAAGAGAAGCTATTGTAGTTAATACACCTGCAAGTTTTAGTGAAAGATATAATGTTGATGTTAAAACAGGCCATGAAGTAACGACAATTAATTGTGATGAAAATATTTTATTTGTTAAAGATCTTGCTAATGATAAAAAAATAAGATATGAATATGATAAATTAATAGTTGCTACAGGTGCTTCACCTGTGGTACCACCAATACCAGGCATAGATCTAAATAATATTTTTCCACTACGAACTGTAAGTGATGCAGATCAGATTAAAGAGAAAGCATTAGAGGATAATATAAAAAAAGTTGCTGTGATAGGGGCTGGCTTAATTGGTTTAGAAATGGTTGAATCGTTTTCAAAACTTGCTAAGGATGTTTCCGTGATAGAAATGCAGCCACATGTGCTACCACAGTTTAGTAATGAAATGGCTGAAATTGTAGAAAAACATTTGCAAGATAAAGGTGTGAATTTGATCCTTGCAGATGGTGTTAAAGAGTTTATTGGAGATGAAAAAGTAAACAAAGTCATTACTCAATCTGGCCAAGAAATTGAGGTTGATCTGGTATTACTCTCAATTGGCGTAAAACCAGTAGTTGATCTGGCAGAAGAGTCCGGAATTAAACTTGGTAAAACCGGTGCCATAGCAGTTGATAGTAAGATGCAGACAAGTGTTGAACATATCTATGCTGCAGGTGACTGTGCAGAGTCTAAAGACTTATTAACAGAAAAACCAGTCTGGGTGCCTTTAGGTTCAACTGCCAATAAACAGGGACGGGTAGCAGGTGAAAATGCAGCTGGAGGAAATTATGAACATCTTGGTATTTTAAAAACTGGGATTACTAAAATATTCGATTTAACTGTAGCCACAACTGGTTTAAATGAGGAAGAAGCTGCAGAAAATGGTTTTGAGCCTGTTTCAGTAAAAATAAGAGCCCATCATCATGCAGGCTATTATCCAGGTGTCAATCAATTAGATATCAAGGCAATTTTTGCTAAAAAAACTCAGCGTTTACTGGGAGCAGAAATAATAGGGGAAAAAGGTGTAGACAAGCGAATAGATGTTTTAGCAACAGCTATTTTTAGCAAATTAACTGCTGCTGATCTATTTCAGATTGATCTTGCCTATGCACCTCCTTATTCATCACCTAAAGATCCAGTCGCTATTTTAGGCATGGTTGCTGAAAAAAAGCTGTCTTAATTAAATAAATTAAGTCTATTTAGGTGGGATGAGGGGACATATTTCACTTTAAGTTGAATGTTTGCTATAATTAAAAGACAAAATGCAAATAATAAAAACAGGAGTGAAAAAAATGGCTAGGCCGACAAAAGAAAGACAAATTGAACAGATTCCGGAGGTGTGTTACTTTAAGCCTGCCGGTGTACCAGGCCATAAATTAGAAGTAGTTGAACTTACTATGGAAGAAGTTGAGGCTTTGCGTTTGAAAGATCTGGAGTCTTTAACTCAGGCAGAGGCAGCAGATAGGATGGGAGTATCTCGTCCTACTTTTCAACGTGTTTTAACAGTAGCGAGAAAAAAAGCTGCAGAAGCTTTAACATGTGGTAAGGCACTAAAATTTGCCGGTGGAGATTATAAGTTAATGCAATCAGGACATTGTTCCGGTTGTGGAAAGAAAAGAAGACATCATAATAAAGCTGGTAAGAGGAGGCAAAATAATGAGTAAAAATGAAAAAGATTTTCAGGCTAAAAATGCCTGGCTAGAAACTACTGATGCAGAAAGAAAAGAAGTTTTTAATTTCAATAGTAATTATGCACAATTTTTAACTAATAATAAGACAGAAAGAGAATTTGCTAGAGCTTCTGTTGTTGAACTTGAAAAAGCAGGGTTTAAGCCCATCAGCGATTATGATAAGTTAGCTACTGGTGATAAAGTATATACGATTAATCGTAATAGAGCTATTCTAGCTGCCGTAATTGGAAAAAGGGATCTGGCAGATGGGTTGAAAATAGTTGGTGCCCATATCGATTCACCAAGGCTTGATCTTAAACCAAACCCACTTTATGAAGATGGCGATCTGGCCCTTTTTAAAACACATTATTACGGTGGTGTAAAAAAATATCAATGGGTAACTATGCCGTTGGCAATTCATGGTCTAGTAATAAAAGAAGATGGGTCAAAAGTAGAAATTAAGATTGGCGAGAAAGCAGAAGATCCGATCTTCTTTATTAGTGATGTATTACCTCATTTAGGCAAAGATCAGATGAAAAAGAAAATGTCGGAAGGCATAACCGGTGAACAACTAAATATTGTTATTGGTAGTATTCCAGTTGACGGAGAAGATGTAAAGGAAAAGTTTAAATCCGCTATTTTAGATCATCTTGAACGTGAATATGATATTAACGGTGAAGATCTTATTAGTGCAGATTTACAGGTAGTTCCAGCTTTTGCTGCCCTTGATGCTGGTCTTGATAGAAGTCTATTAGCTGGTTATGGTCATGATGATCGGGTCTGTAGTTATACTGCTTTACAGGCTATTATTGATATAAATGAACCTGAATATACTGCAGTAACTTTATTGGTTGATAAAGAAGAAGTAGGCAGTATGGGTAATACTGGTATGCAGTCACATTTCTTTGAAGATCAGGTAGCCAATCTGGTTGATCTTTATTATGATGATTATAGTGAATTTCTTGTCAGAAGAGTTTTGCAGAACTCACGCGTTCTTTCTGGTGACGTTAGCGCTGCTTTTGATCCTAATTATCCTGATGTTTATGCTAAACATAACTCAGCTTATCTGGGTAAAGGTATTGTACTTAATAAATATACGGGAGCGAGAGGAAAAGCGGGATCATCTGAGGCAAGTGCTGAATTCATGGGAGAGATAAGAGGATTATTTAATAAAGCTGGTGTTTTCTGGCAAACTGCTGAACTAGGTAAGGTTGATAAGGGCGGCGGAGGAACTATTGCGCAATTTTTAGCAAATTATAATATGGATGTTGTTGACTGTGGTCCAGCCGTATTATCAATGCATGCACCATATGAAGTAGTTAGTAAAGTTGATGTCTACCATACTTATCTGGGCTATTCAGTATTTTTAGAAAAAATGTAGTATAGTTAACTTAATTCAAACTTATATCGTATATAATAGATATAGTAATTTTAAAAAAAAGTACTGCCATATGATTTATTTAAGGAGTGGGTTAAGTTGGCAAAGATTGATCAAGCAGAAAAAGAGAAAATTGAAAATTTATTTGCAGACGGTCTGAAAGATAATGTAAAAATATTATTTTTCAGTAAAAAAGAAGAGTGCCAGTACTGTGAGGATACCAATGAGATCTTAACTGAAATTGGCTTATTGGATGAAAGGATTTCAATTGAAAAGTATGATCTTGAAGATCCTTTGGCGGTAGAGATGGGTATTGATAGAGCGCCAGCCACAATTTTTTTAGATAAAGATGGTAAAGATAGTGGTGTTCATTTTTATGGCATACCCTCTGGTTATGAATTTACAACTTTGATTGAGAACATTATAGAAATGTCAGATCCAGCTAGAATTGATCTACCGAAAGATTTAATTGCTGAGATAAAAGCCATTGATCAAGATGTATTGTTACAGGTTTTTATAACTCCAACCTGTCCATATTGTCCACGTGCGGTCCGGGTGGCTCATCAATTAGCGATGCTTAATCCAAAAATAAGAGGAGAAATGGTAGAAGCAATTGAGTTTGAGGAACTATCTCAAAAATTCGATGTTTCAGGTGTACCAAAAACAGTGATTAATCACGGAGCGGCAGAGCAGGTAGGGGCTGTTCCAGCAAAAACAATAGTGAAGAAAATACAGCAAATTATTTCATAAATTTTAATTATGTTCCAGGGAGGAATTTAAAATGAGTAAAACAGTTAAGGTTACAGATGGGAATTTTAGTAAAGAAGTTTTAGAGTCAGATCAAACCGTATTGGTAGATTTTTGGGCAGAATGGTGTGGTCCTTGTCGGATGGTTGCACCTGTAGTGGAAAGTATTGCTAAAGAATATGATGATATTAAAGTATGTAAATTAAATGTAGATGAAAATCAATCTACTGCCTCACGTTTTGGCATTATGAGTATACCTACTATGTTAGTCTTTGAAAATGGTGAGGTAAAGGATAAATTAGTTGGCTTTATGCCGAAAGAGAAACTTGTTAGTAAACTCGGGCTAAAAAAATAAATAAAATTTATTTTTGGATAAGGGAAATTTTCCTTTATCCTTTTTTTTATTTGTAGATTTGTAGATAAATTATAAAAATTAGCTTTTAGTCTGTAAAAATGTTCTCAGATGTGATAAAATAAGGTTTGAATAATAACACTAGGAGGAGATTTTTTGCAGCGCTTACTGATTATCTACTCACAAGAAGGAAATTTAAAAGAAATTGCAGACGGTATCAAGTTAGGTGCAGAAAAAGATGGTTACCGGGTAGATCTTGTAAGTACCGGGGATACCGCCCGTAAAATTTCTTTTCATCCTTATGATCTTGTTGTTGTTGGTAGCCCAACTAAAGGCATTTTCAGGGGTAAAATTGATGAAGACTTAAGAGAATTTCTTGGAGACTGTAGAAGAACAATGGGAACAACAGCAGCCGCTTTTGTAACTCCAAGATTTTTTGCCACAACAAAAGCTTTACGCCAGGTAATGGGTGTGCTGGAAAAACAGGGATGTGTTGTTAATAATTTTGCAGCTTTAAAGAATCGTCAGGAGTCAATAAAGTTTGGTGGTAATCTACAATAAGCTTATAATAAACTATAGTAGCAATGTATTTTTACATAGTCTAATGTAAAATGTTGCCACAGTCAGGATAATATACTACTGTGGCTTTTTACAATTAATAAAGATAAAGGGAATGTCTTCCATGGAAAAAGAAGTAAAGATCACAATTGTAAATGAACAAAAATTATATCCTGAAGGAAAAGATAGAATTAACCAGCAGGTTAAAGGAAATCTCTTTGTTAAAAATGGAGTTATTTATTTGCATTATGATGAAATAAAGGAAGGTCTGGCTGGTGCAAGTACAACTATAAAATTGGATCAACGGTCTAATCGAGTGATGATTATCCGAAGACAACCAGCAAGAATGAAACAAGTATTTATTCCAGGTAAAAAAACGGAATCGTTTTATCAAACAGCGGCAGGCAACTTAGAGATTGCAATTAAGACAGAACAAATCTTATTAGCTATTAACGATGAGGATGGAACTGTTAGAATTAATTATAATACATATATAAACCAGCAATTAACTGCGGATAATAGGTTAAAAATTAGTTATAAAATGATTAATTGAGATTAAAAGGAGGTCTTTATTATGGTGAAAAATTTGCTTTCTAAGATCGAAAATGAACTTAAGGCTGGGCTGCAAGCTGCTTTAAAAAGTGCTGTTGCAAAAGGGAATTTAATTTTAGATGAATTTCCCGACGAGATTACAGTAGAAGTTCCTAGGGAAAAAGAACATGGTGATTATGCAACTAATTTGGCTTTGGTGCTTGCTAGTAGAGCAAAAATGGCACCGAGGAAATTGGCGGAAATAATTGTGGAAGAATTGGAGCTGGATTTTGTCGAAAAGGCGCATATCGCTGGCCCGGGATTTATTAATTTCCTCTTTAGAAAAGATTGGCTTTATGATAATTTGCGTTTAATTAATGAATTGGGCGACCATTATGGTGAGTTAGATTATGGCAAAGGTGAGCGAGTACAGATTGAATTTGTTAGTGCTAATCCAACAGGACCACTTCATGTTGGTCATAGCCGGGGAGCTGTTGTTGGTGATATTTTAGCCCGAATTATGGAAACGGCAGGTTATGATGTTTCTAAGGAATATTATATAAATGATGCCGGTAATCAGATGGAAATTTTAGGACAATCTACACTTCTCCGTTACCGCGAAGCTTTAGGAGAAGATATTGTGATGCCCGAAAATGTTTATGCAGGTGATTATGTAAAAGAGATTGCAAATGGATTGATAGAAAAACATGGTGAAAGCTTACTGGACAAGCCAGAAGGTGAGCAGTTGGAGATCAGTACCGAATATGCATATCAGAGTATGTTAGATAATATTAAAAACGATCTGGCTGTTTTTGGCATAGAATTTGATAGTTGGTTTAGTGAAAGAAAGCTTCATCCGGATAAGATTGAAGAAGCAATCGCAGTCTTGAAAGAGAAAGGTTATATTTATGAAAAAGAAGATGCAATCTGGTTTGCTGCAACTGAGTTTGGTGATGATAAAGATCGGGTTATTATAAAATCAGATGGAGCGCCAACTTATTTAGCTGCAGACATGGCTTATCATCTTGATAAATTAGAAAGAGGTTTTGCTAAATTAATTAATGTCTGGGGTGCAGATCATCATGGCTATATACCAAGAATGAAAGCGGTAGTAGAAGCTTTTGGTTATGATCGTGATACATTAGAGGTAATTGTTGTGCAGATGGTTACACTTCTAAGAGATGGTAAAAAGGTACCTATGTCCAAAAGGGCTGGTAGCTTTGTAACGATGCAGGAAGTAAATGAAGAAGTAGGTATTGATGCTGCTCGATATTTTTATATTATGCGCAGTACCGATAGTCATTTTGATTTTGACCTGGATCTTGCTAAAGAAGAATCAGCCAATAATCCAGTATATTATGTACAATACGCCCATGCTAGAATCCATAGCATTTTAGCAAATATTGAGCAGGATTTTACAGAAGAAGGTGCAGATTTAACAGTTTTAACTGATGAGGCAGAAATTGATTTAATGAAATTATTAGCTTACTTTCCAGAAGAGGTCAAACTAAGTGCAGCCTCGCGCGAACCTCATCATATTACAAGTTATGCTTCAGAACTTGCAACAGCTTTTCATGGTTTTTATAATAATTGTCGGGTTATTACAGAAGATGATGAATTAAGTCGGGCCCGCTTATATCTAGTTCGAGCAGCACGTCAGGTTTTTAAGAATGTACTCAATTTATTGGGAATTACTGCTCCCGATCAAATGTAAAGCTATTATACAGGAGGAGAAAAATTAATGACTAAATATATATTTGTAACAGGTGGAGTGGTATCAGCCCTTGGCAAGGGAATTACGGCAGCTTCCCTGGGTAGACTTCTAAAAAGCAGGGGATTAGAAGTTAGTATCCAGAAATTTGATCCATATATTAATGTTGACCCAGGTACGATGAGTCCTTATCAACATGGCGAAGTTTTCGTCACAGATGATGGAGCTGAAACAGATCTTGATTTAGGACATTATGAAAGATTTATTGATGAGAATTTAAGCCAGAATAATAATGTTACTACAGGCAGAATTTATAATACTGTTATCAAAAAAGAAAGACGCGGTGATTATCTTGGTGCAACTGTACAAGTAATACCGCATATTACAGATGAAATCAAAGAAAGAGTAACCCGAGTAGGTGATGAAACCGATGCCGATGTGGTAATTACAGAAATTGGAGGAACGGTAGGAGATATTGAGAGTTTGCCTTTTTTGGAAGCAATAAGACAGTTGAAAAATGATTGTGGCAAAGAGAATATACTTTATCTTCATTGTACCTTAATACCTTATTTGGCAACTGCAGGCGAATTAAAGACTAAACCGACTCAGCATAGTGTCAAGGAGTTGCGGAGCATTGGCATTCAACCAGATATCATTGTCTGTCGTTCTGATCGTGAATTAACCCAGGAAGTTAAAGATAAGATCTCTCTTTTTGGCAATGTCGAAAAAGATGAAGTCATCCAGCTAATTGATGCAGAGCATATTTATGCAGTCCCTCTCTATTTAGAAGAGGAAGGTCTGGCCTCAACTGTTATTAGGAAATTATGTTTGGAGGAGAGAGTACACAAACCAGATCTTTCAGATTGGAAAAAGTTAGTAGAGAAAATATCAAATCGTAGTTCAACCTGTAAAATAGCAATTGTTGGTAAATATGTTGAGTTACCGGATGCCTATCTTAGTATATCAGAATCTTTCATTCATGCAGGGATAGCTAATAGTTGTGAAGTAGAAATTAAATATGTTTACGCTGAAGATTTAGTTAGTTCTCAGGAAACAGAGAAGATATTGGCTAATGTAGATGGTATTCTTGTGCCGGGTGGTTTTGGGGACCGTGGTATTGAAGGAAAAGTCGAAGCAATTCGCTATGCCAGGGAAAATAAAATACCCTTTTTCGGTATTTGTCTAGGTATGCAATGTGCGGTGATGGAATTTGCGCGTAATGTAATTGGTATGCAAGGAGCAAATAGCTCAGAGTTTGTTGAAGATACTGATTATCCAGTAATTGCTTTAATGCCTGATCAAAAAGACATTGAAGATCTTGGTGGAACAATGCGACTAGGTATTTACCCTTGTAAAATTAAGAAAGGGTCTTTAAGCGCAAAAGCATATCAAGAAGAAGAAATTGGTGAGCGTCATCGTCATCGTTATGAGTTTAATAATCAATATCGTGATAAAATTCAGGAAGCTGGTATGAAGTTAACTGGTCTTTCCCCTGATGAGCGTTTGGTTGAAATAATTGAACTTGAAGATCATCCTTGGTTTGTAGGTGTACAATTCCATCCAGAATTTAAATCGCGTCCGAATCGTCCCCATCCGTTATTCGTAGATTTTGTTAAAGCTGTAATAAAAGAAAAAAATATTTCTAAATGAGGAGAGATGGTAAAATTATGAATAAAAAATTTATAAAGTGTAATTTAACTAAACCACTCGCAACGGTAATAATAGATAGACCAGAAGTTTTAAATGCCTATCATGATCAATTACTAGATGAACTGGATAGTGTGTTGAGCAAAGTATTTTCTAATCAAGAAATTAAGGCCGTTATTATAACAGGTAAAGGTTCAAAAGCTTTTTCTGTGGGTGGTGATATTGAATGGTTAGAAGAGTTTAACGGGAATACAGCCAAAGAGATGTCACGTAAGGGACATAAAATTTGTAATATGATTGAGAATAGTGCTCAAGTAGTAATTGCTGCCATTGACGGTTATGCAATTGGTGGTGGATTAGAAATAACTCTTGCCTGTGATATGAGATTTGCAACTACACGTTCCCGGATGGGACAACCAGAAGTAAAATTAGGTATCGTGCCTGGTTTTGGTGGAACACAACGTTTACCTCGTCTAATTGGTCTGGCTAAAGCAAAAGAGATGCTTTTTACAGGTAATATTATTGATGCAACAGTCGCCCATGAGATTGGTCTAATCAATAAAGTTGTCACACCTCGTTCTTTACTACCAATCGCTCGTGAAATTGCTATGGAGATCACTGACCGTTCTTCTCAGGCAGTATCAATGATTAAAAATGCTATTAATCTTGGTTATGAGGACAATATTGCTGCAGGTTATCAATATGAGACAAAAGCATTTGGTATTTGTTTTGAAAATGAAGACCATCATCAAAGAATAAGTAAGATTAAACAAATTATCAAAGATGGATAATTAACCCAGGAGGAACTTTTAATTATGAAAAATTATTCAACTGTTTTATTTGATCTGGATGGTACTCTACTGACAATTGAAATGAATAAATTTTTAAAGATATATTTTAAAGCTTTAACTGAAAACTTTTCTGACCTTGCGCCTGCGGATAAATTAATTAAGATTTTAATGAGTGCTACAGAAAAAATGATTATAAATCCAGGTCAACAGACAAATGAAGAAGTTTTTAAAAATGAGTTTTTTGCACAGCTTAAAGTAGATAATATAGAAACAACAATGAAAAGATTTTACCTTTTTTATAAAGAACAGTTTCCTGAATTGAACCGAAATTTTCAGATAGATAAAGAGACTCCTGGTGAAATTGTTGGTTTGTTTAAAGAAAATGGCTATCAAATAATTTTGGCTACTAACCCGATTTTTCCTAAAGTAGCAATTATAGAAAGATTGAATTGGGTAGGACTTGATCCAGCAGATTTTAGTTTTATTAGTAGTTATGAAATTATGCATGCAGCTAAACCTCAGCTAGCTTATTATCAAGAAATAGTTGATAAGGCTAACCTTAATCCTGAATGCTGCATTATGGTGGGAAATAATGCTTACGAAGATATGATTGCCAGTAAATTGGGGATGAAAACAATGCTAGTAAACGATTATTTGATTGAGAGTGATAAAGGTGATTTCACTCCTGATTGGTCGGGATCTATGCTAGAGTTGAGAGAATACCTTGCTGCCAACCTTGGTTAGTATAAACTTGGAGGTTGATTAAATGTTAAAGGATATTGCTGGTCATTTACATGAGATGAATATAACTGAAGTGTTGAGCTGGCTACAAAAAATGATTAATCTGCTAGTTGAAGGTCTAATAATTGTTGATGGAAATGGTAAAATCAAGTTAATTAACTCAACTTCTAAAGATATACTTGGTCTTTCAGATGATGAACTAATGAATAAAAATATTATTGATTTGTTTCCTGAAACAGATCCTGATCTGTTACTCAAATCTCCCTCTATAGAGGTTGCTAGAAAGGTGAAGTGGAGAGATCGCAAATTGAGTATCAGAAGGATTCCACTCATTGTTGGCAATGAAATTCCTGGTACAATTGTAATCTTTCAAGATGAAACCGAGTATTCTCATATGCGGGGAGAATTGACTGATTTAAAAAATAGTGTAGAAATATTGGAGACCATTTTAGATAATGCTTATGATGGGATTATTGTTGTTGATGAAAAAGGGATTATTACTAAATTTAATAGAGCTTATGAAGAATTTTTAGATATTAAAGAAGAAGATATATTAGGTAAACATGTGGCTGATGTGATAGAAAATACCAGAATGCATATTGTTGTAAAAACCGGTAAAGCAGAGATTGGTGATGTACAGAAAATTCAGGGTAATGAGATGGTCGCCAGTCGGATTCCAATTAAAAAAAATGGTAAAATAGTTGGTGCGGTTGGGAAAGTGCTTTTCCAGGATGTGGAGGAGTTAAAGTCACTGGCGCAACGGGTTGAGTCACTTGAAAACAGAATTAATTTTTATAAAAATGAAATTAAAAGACTACAAGAAGCTAAATATTCTTTTGAAAATATTGTGACCCAGAACAAAAAAATGAATTATCTAAAAAAAATGGCTCGAAAAGCAGCTGAAAGCAATTCAACTGTATTAATTCAAGGAGAAAGTGGTACAGGTAAAGAGCTATTTGCCCATGCAATACATAAAGCTAGTTATCAAAAATATGGGGCTTTCATCAGAGTGAATTGTGCTGCCATTCCCCGAGAATTGATAGAATCTGAACTGTTTGGTTATGAAGAAGGTTCATTTACTGGCGCAAGAAAAGATGGAAAGCCAGGTAAATTTGAACTTGCCAGTGGTGGGACAATATTTTTAGATGAAATCGGCGCTATGCCTTTAGATATGCAAGTTAAATTACTCCGGGTTTTACAAGAAAAGGAGTTTGAGCGGATTGGTGGGAATCAAACTCTGCCCTTAAATGCAAGAATAATTACAGCTACAAATGAAGAACTAGATAAATCAGTGGCTGAGGGGAGTTTTCGCAATGACCTCTATTATCGAGTAAATGTGATCAGGATTCAAATACCTCCTTTGCGGGAAAGGCGAGATGATATACCAATTTTATCCCGGTATATGTTAAAAGAGTTAACAGCCGAACTACATTTAGATGAAAAAGAACTGGCAGATGAAACAATCGATTTGCTTATTGCCTATGATTGGCCGGGTAATGTGCGTGAGTTGCATAACTTTCTTGAAAGAGCACTTAATTTTAGTACAGAAAGAATGATTAGGCCAGACGACTTGCCACAAATGTTGTTAGATAAAACTGGCAGCCATCCAGTCAGAGAGATTGATTCTTTAGCAGATGTTGTGGCTCAGGCTGAGATAGATGCGATTATAGAAACTCTTTCCAAAACAAATGGGAATCGCACTAAAGCAGCTGAATTATTGGGAATACACCGTACTTCATTATATCAAAAAATAAATAAATATAATATTGATCTTAGTAAAGTTTAAGTTGTATGATTTTATATACAACTTATTTTTTTGTATATAAAATTATACACAAAGTTGAGTTCCTTGTTATTACAGGGATAATAACCCCTAATTAAGTTCAGAAAATTTAATTTATTTAATTATTGTAGCTAATTAACTACAAATTATAAAGTTTTGGATATTTTTGAAAAATATTTTGCTAAATAATTTTTAAATTCGACATATTTTTTAAAGCATAATTACTGCTATTGCAGGGATTTATCAATAATAATTAATTATTTTTGTATTTAGAGCTCTTTTGGTATAAGCCTTGCATTAATATTAAGTGGAAATTATTATGGAGGTGCAATTATTCATGAGTAAGGTTATGAATGTAAGTGATGTACTCGATTTTATTGAAAATGATACAACTATTGCAGTAAGTGGATTTATTGGTGCAGGTCATCCCGAGCATTTAACAGCAAAATTAGAAGAAAAATTTCTTGAATTTGGTAATCCAACAAATTTAACGTTAGTTTATGCTGCTGGTCAAGGTGATGGTAAAGATAAGGGGTTAAACCATTTTGCCCACAAGGAAATGGTTAAGCGGGTTATCGGTGGTCATTGGGGGCTTGCTCCAAAACTTGGCAAGTTAGCTCTTGATGGGGAGATTGAAGGTTATAATTTTCCTCAAGGCGCAATTTCTCAGCTCTTTAGAGATATTGCTGCTGGTAGACCAGGTGTTGTTACTCATGTTGGTCTCAAAACTTATGCAGATCCTCGTTTGGAAGGTGGAAAGATTAATGATTCCACAAAAGAAGATCTTGTTGAGTTAATTGAACTAGCAGGTAAAGAATGGTTATTTTATAAGGCTTTTCCTATTGATGTGGCATTGCTTCGTGGTACTACAGCAGATGAAAAAGGTAATATTACCATGGAAAAAGAAGTTGTAACTCTTGAAAATAAAGCTATTGCTCAAGCGGTTAAAAATTCTGGTGGTAAGGTTATCGTCCAGGTGGAAAGAGTTGCAACCACAGGCTCTCTTAAACCACATGATGTGGTTATTCCTGGTATCTTGGTTGATGCCGTAGTAGTTGCTCCCGAAGAGGACCACTGGCAGACATATAGTGAAAAGTACAATCCAGCTTATACAGGAGAGATTAATGCCCCGGTAGATAGTATTAAACCTCTCGCATTAAATGAAAGAAAAGTAATTAGTCGTAGGGCAGCAATGGAACTTATTCCTGATGCAATTGTTAACCTGGGTATTGGAATGCCAGAAGGAGTTGCTGCGGTAGCTGCTGAAGAAGGTTTTAATGACAGATTGATGCTTACGGTTGAGTCAGGGCCAATTGGCGGTATACCTGCTGGTGGTCTTAGCTTTGGTGCAGCTGTTAATCCGGAAGCTATTTCTGATCAGACATCACAATTTGATTTTTATGACGGCGGTGGCTTAGATGCTACTTTTCTTGGACTGGCACAAGCAGATGAATTTGGTAATATTAATGTAAGCAAGTTTGGTCCAAAACTTGCTGGTTGTGGTGGTTTTATTAATATTTCTCAGACAGCCAAACAGGCAGTTTTCTGTGGAACGTTTACGGCAGGAGGATTAAAAGTTGAAGTAAAGGACAATAAGTTGAATATCATTAATGAAGGTAAATATAAGAAATTTATTAAAAATGTAGAACAAGTTACCTTTAGTGGTGAATATGCCATTGAACAAGAACAGCCAGTCCTTTATGTTACAGAACGTGCTGTATTTGAACTCCGTCCAGAAGGTTTGACTCTTATAGAAATTGCACCTGGTGTTGATCTAGAAGATGATATTCTGGCTCATATGGAATTCAAACCTGAAATAGCAAAAGACTTAAAAGAGATGGACAGCCGTATTTTCCACGATGAAGTAATGGGAATCAAAGAAGAAATAATTACCAAGTAAGCAAAGTCAAGTAAGTCGATTATGTAACAAGTGTTACTAGAAATACCTGCCGAATAAAATCCAGCTGGTCTATTCGGCAGGAAAAATACTTTTTTAAAAAAGAAGGGAGAAAGATTATATGTTAGGAGTTTTTGCTATAATTTTATCTTTAATTGCACTGATGTATTTTGCATACAGAGGTGTTACGGTTCTTATTTTAGCTCCTCTACTAGCAATGGCTGCAGTTTTGTTTGCGGGAGAATTACCTCCTCTGCATGCTTTATCAAATGTATTTTATCCTGCGGCGATGAGTTATGTAACTAAGTACTTTCCTGTCTTTTTGGCAGGTGCAATTTTCGGTAAATTAATGGGTGTTACTGGTGCTGCAACTGCTATCGCTGATGTTATTTCTGATAAGTTTGGTGAGGAAAGAGCCATTACTGCTATTGTAGTTGCTACTTCTTTACTGACTTATGGTGGTGTTTCATTATTTGTTGTTGTATTTGCCATGTATCCGATTGGTGCAACCCTTTTGAGAAGAGCCAATGTACCAAAAAGATTGTTACCAGGAGCGATTGCTTTAGGTGCATTTACCTTTACAATGACTGCTATGCCTGGTTCACCACAGTATATTAATACTATGCCAACTGTATATTTTGGTACAGATATTTACGCTGCTCCGATTTTAGGTTTAATCGCGTCGGCTATTATGTTCTTTGGTGGAACATACTATTTGAATTATCGTGCAAAAAGCATGATGGATGCAGGTGAAGGTTATGGTGATCATCCAAAAGAAAAATTGCATGATCTTGATGATGATAATATTCCAACTTTCGCGAAAGCTGTAACACCTATCATTATTGTATTTGTGCTTAACTTTTTCTTAACTAATTGGTATTTCAAACTACCTGGTGTTATCCAAAGATATGAAAATGTTGGGGGAGCAGTTAATGGTACTTGGCCAGTAATTCTCGCACTTAGTGTCGCAGTTTTATTTATTATTTTTGCAATGAAAGATTATATTGGTGATACTAATGAAACTGTTTTTGAAGGTGCTGTAGGAGCATTGCTTCCAATCTTTAATACCGCTTCTGAGGTTGGTTATGGTGGAGTTATTAAGTCACTTGCCGCATTTTCAACTGTTAAAGCAGGAATTGTAGGTTTATCAATACCTTCAGTTTTTAAAGTTGGTATTTCTACTACTTTACTTGCAGGTATTGTTGGTTCATCTTCCGGTGGTACAGCCCTGGCTCTCGAAGTTCTTTCAAAAGAATTTATGCAGATGGGTATTGCTCCAGAAGCATTACACAGGATTATGATTGTTGCTGCTGGTGGTCTTGATTCATTACCACATTGTGGTGCTGTTATTACTCTTTTAGCTGTTACCCAGCTTACTCATAAAGATAGTTACATGGATATTGCTGTAAATACCATTGCTTTACCGATAGTTGCTTCATTGGTTATTTCCTTATTCTATCTGGTAACTGGTATTTATTAAAAATTAGTCCATCTTCATATCTTCCTGGTGAGAGTTGTATTTTAGAGCCCTCACCAGGATATTAATATAAATAAGATTTGCAACAAGTAAAAAAATTATGAAAATTTCAGGAGTTGATTTAGATGAGTGTTAGTGTAATAGGAACAGCTCATTCGAAGTTTGGAAGATTAGATAAAGATCTATATCAATTATTAATTGAAGCAGGCCAGGGAGCCCTAAGCGAATCTGGTGTTTCTGCAGATAAAATAGGCGGTATTTGGATCGGTAATTATAGTGGTGGTGGTTTTAATAAACAGGAACATCTGGCACCATTTGCAATAAATATTGATGAAAAATTAAGGTTTACACCTGCAACTCGAGTTGAAAATGCTTGTGCATCTGGTTCAGCTGCTATTAAGGAAGCGCGAAATGCTTTATTGGCAGGAGAAGTAGAATATGCACTGGTCATTGGTGTTGAAAAGATGACGACTTTAAAAACTAGAGGAATAACAGAAGTTTTAGCAATGGCTTCTTACTGGCCAACAGAAGGTGCTGCAGGCATGACCTTTCCTGGCCTATTTGCTGAATATGCTAAAGGTTATTTACAAGAATATGGTTATAGTGAAGATGAGCTGGGTGAAGCTCTGGCTAAAATTGCTGCCAAAAATCACAATAATGCCTTAGATAACCCTCTTGCCCAAAGACCCTGGAAATGTTCTTATGAAGATATACTAGATTTATCTGAAGATAAGAATCCGATGATAGCTGCTCCACTTCGATTATATGATTGTTCTTTAATTAGTGATGGTGCTGCAGCAATTGTAATGACTACTACTGAAAATGCGAAAAAAATAGGAGATAATGCCATTGAGTTGGCTTCTCTTTCCCATACATCAGATTATTTGGAAATGGATAAAAGATCTAAATCAAGTTTTGTTGCTGGAAAGAAAGCAATTGAAGATGCCTATCGGAAAGCCGGAATTACAGTTGATGATCTTGATTTTGCTGAAGTACATGATTGTTTCACTATTGCTGAGTTATTAGCTTATGAAGCTTTGGGTTTGGCTGAAGATGGCAAAGGAATAGAAGTACCAGCAAATGGAGATGCAGAGTTTAATGGTCGTTTACCTGTAAATCTATCTGGTGGATTAAAGGCAAAAGGCCATCCAGTAGGAGCTACAGGAGTTTCTATGGCTGTACTTGCAGTAAGACAACTGCAGGGGAGAGCCATTGGTAAACAGTTAACAAATCCTAAAACTGGTATTAGCTTCAACATTGGTGGTAGTGCTGCCAGTAATTATGCGCTAGTCTGGAAAAAAGTCTAGAGGGGGAGGTTGATTCTCGCTGACGTTCGCTTCAACATCGTGTTTACGCTCACTCTCGCTGGCGTTCACTCCGGCGTCCTGTCTGCCTGAATGCCAGAAGAGCAGCTCAAAACAACACCCCCTCTTTTAAGAGGTTTTTATAGTAAAGGTTTTTCATATATATTTTGTAATGATTTTAGAGTGACTTAAACGGAACTGTTTTGTGGAGTTTCGGAACGAAAATAATCATTAAAAATAATACTAGGAGGAATTTATAATGAGATTAAAAGATAAGGTTGCTATTATTACAGGTGCTGCTCAGGGTATTGGTAAAAGAACTGCTGAAATATTTGCCCGTGAAGGTGCTAAAGTAGTTATTGCTGATTTTGATGCAGAAGCTGGCCAAAAATTAGCAGACAGTTTAGAAGATGCTATCTTTGTCAAAGTTGATGTTTCCAAATCTGAAAGTGCTAATGAAATGGTTAAAAAAGCCATTGATAAATATGGAAAGTTAGATATCCTCGTAAATAATGCTGGTATTACAAAAGATGGCTGGATGGTTAAAATGACAGAAGAACAATGGGATCAAGTTATTGATGTAAACTTAAAAGGTGTCTTTAACTGCTCACAGCCAGCAGCTAAGCAGATGATGGAACAAGGTGAAGGTGTAATTCTAAATGCAACTTCCATTGTCGGCCTTTATGGTAATATTGGTCAGACCAACTATGCTGCAAGTAAATTTGGAGTTATTGGTATGACAAAAAGTTGGGCAAAAGAACTATCTCCTAAAGGTATTAGAGTTAATGCAGTGGCGCCTGGCTATACTATGACAGCTATGATGGAAACTGTACCAGATAAAGTATTAGATAATTTAAGAAAAGGTAACCCATTAGGACGTTTAGGCCAACCAGATGATATTGCAAATGCATATCTTTATCTAGCCTCAGATGAAGCATCCTATGTTAATGGTCTTGTCTTAAGTGTTGATGGCGGCCAGGTATTAGGTTCTTAAGGAGGAATTATAGATGAGTAATACTGTTATTGTCAGTGCAGTCAGAACTCCAATTGGGACATTTGGTAAGTCTCTTAAAAATGTAAGAGTAACCGAGTTAGGTGCTCTTGTTATCAGAGAAGTTTTAAAAAGAACAGATCTGTCAGGTGAAGAGATAGATGAAATTATTTTGGGTAATGTTTTGCAAGCAGGCCTTGGTCAAAATCCGGCAAGGCAAGCTTCGATAGCTGCAAAAATACCTTATGAGGTACCATCCATGACTATTAATAAAGTTTGTGGGTCAGGACTGAAAGCAGTTAATCTTGCTGCTCAATCAATAGAAAATGGGCAGGCAGATATCGTAGTTGCTGGTGGTATGGAAAATATGAGCCAGTCACCTTATCTAATGGAAGGTGGTCGCTGGGGAAATAAAATGGGCCATGGAAAATTAGTAGATACCATGATTAATGATGGCCTTTGGGATGCTTTTAATGATTATCATATGGGTATTACAGCTGAAAATATAGTTGAAAAATGGAATTTAACCCGGGAAGAGCAGGATCAGTTTGCAGCAACAAGTCAACAGCGAGCTGAAAAAGCTATCAAAGAAGGTAGATTTAAAGATGAAATAGTCCCTGTTGAGATTCCTCAGCGCAAAGGTGATCCACTAATATTTGATACAGATGAATATCCGCGTTCAGGAGCAACTGCGGAAGCATTAGCTAAATTACGTCCTGCTTTCAAAAAAAATGGTACAGTCAGTGCAGGTAATGCTTCTGGTATAAACGATGGTGCAGCGGCGGTTCTTGTTATGTCTGAAGAGAAAGCTAATGAATTGGGTCTGGAAATTTTGGGCAGAATAAAGTCATATGCTGCAGCAGGTGTTGATCCTAAGATTATGGGAACAGGTCCTATTCCTGCAACCAGAAAAGCTCTTAAAATTGCTGGATTAAAGGTAGAAGATCTTGAATTGATAGAAGCAAATGAAGCTTTTGCTGCTCAATCATTAGCAGTATTGAAAGAATTAAAGTTAAACCCTGAGTTAGTCAATGTTAATGGTGGTGCAATTGCACTTGGGCATCCAATTGGTGCAAGTGGTACACGTATTTTAGTTACTCTATTACATGAAATGAAAAAAAGAGATGTAAAATATGGTTTAGCAACACTTTGTATTGGTGGAGGTCAGGGAGCTGCAACAATTATTGAACGTGTTTAACTAAATGTATTAATTTATATACAAAATCAATATTTGTATATAAATATCTACAACCGTCTCTGCCACCTAGTTAGCAATGTTATCCGACTAGATAGAGACGGTTTTTATCTATATGTATAATAATTTATACAATAAAGAAGAAAATACTTAAGTCAAGATAATTTGAGCACAAAGTAATTATGTAGTTAAAGGCTGTTATGACAGTAATTATAATTTTATTTATGCAATATTACTTGCTTTGGCATGGGATATGCATTAATATATAAGATAAATAGTGAAAAATTTAACATGAACACAAATTTAAAGGAGGTCATCAATAATGTTGAAAGGGAAGACTGTTCAGGAGATAAGTGTTGGCGAAAAGGCTAGTTTTACAAAAACCATAACTGAAACAGATGTTTATAATTTTGCTGGTGTAACAGGAGATTTTAATCCTGCTCATATTAATGAAGAGTTTGCTAAAAAGTCAATGTTTAAAGAAAGAATTGCCCATGGCATGTTGAGTGCAGGTCTAATATCTGCGGTTTTGGGGACAAAACTTCCAGGTCCAGGTTGTATTTATATTTCTCAAGAAATTAAGTTTACAGCACCTGTAAAATTTGGTGATACAGTTACAGCTGAGGTTGAGGTCATTAGTAAGAATGAGGAAAAAAATAGAGTTACCTTAAAAACTATTTGTCGAAATCAAGCTGAAAAAGATGTAATGATTGGTGAAGCAGTTTTGATGCCAACTAAATAAATGGAAATTATCTACTAGAATATTATTTTATTAAAGGAGGAGCAATGTAATGGATTTTAACTTAACTGAAGAACACAAGATGGTTAGAAAAATATTCCGTGAATTTGCGGAAAAAGAAGTAGCTCCAATTGCTGCAGAAATCGATGAAACCCATGAGTTTCCAATGGAAAATCTTAAGAAAATGATTAAAGCTGATATGATGGGTATTCCTTTTCCGCAAGAATATGGAGGAGCTGGTTCTGATACATTAAGTTATATTATAGGCGTAGAAGAACTTTCATATGCCTGTGCAACACATGGGGTTATTTTATCTGCACATACCTCACTGGGAGCTCACCCAATCTATAAATATGGTACTGAGGAACAAAAGCAAAAGTATTTAGTTCCCCTGGCTAAAGGTGAAAAACTAGGTGCTTTCGGTTTAACCGAACCAAATGCAGGTACAGATGCAGCCAGCCAGACAACAGTAGCTGAGCTTGATGGTGATGAGTATATTTTAAATGGCAATAAAATTTTCATTACAAACGCTGGTGTAGCCGATATTTTTATTATTATGGCAATGACTGATAAAAGTAAAGGTACACGCGGTATTAGTGCTTTTATTGTAGAAGCAGATACACCTGGCTTTACTGTAGGAAAAAAAGAAGACAAGATGGGTATTAATGCTTCTGACACAAGAGAACTCATTTTCCGAGATTGTCGTGTTCCTAAAGAGAATTTGCTAGGTAAAGTGGGTATGGGTTTTAAAATTGCGATGGCAACACTTGATGGTGGCCGGATTGGAATTGCAGCCCAGGCTTTAGGAATTGCTCAAAGAGCATTAGATGAAACTGTTCAATATACAAAAGAAAGAGAGCAGTTTGGCCGTCCAATTTCTAAGTTCCAGGGTCTACAATGGTATATTGCTGAAATGGCAACTAAAGTTGAAGCGGCTCGTAATTTAGTATATAAAGCAGCCCTGACTAAACAGGAAGGAAAACCTTTCTCTAAAGAAGCAGCAATGGCCAAGTTATTTGCATCAGAAACAGCAATGGCAGTGACAACTAAAGCAGTCCAAATTTTTGGCGGCTACGGTTATATGAAAGAATATCCTATAGAAAGATTAATGCGTGATGCAAAAATTACAGAAATATATGAAGGAACTTCTGAAGTGCAAAAAATGGTTATAGCTGGTTCGGTATTGAGATAAATAATGAATTAATATTACGAGGAGGTAATAATGGTGAATATTATTGTCTGTATCAAACAGGTACCTGATACAAATGAAGTTAAAATAGATAAGAAAAAAGGCACCCTCATTAGAGAAGGTGTACCAAGTATTATAAATCCTGAAGATAAAAATGGACTTGAAGCAGCCATTAGATTAAAAGAAGAAAATGGTGGCAAAGTTACAGTTATAAGTATGGGACCCCCCCAGGCTAAGGTAGCCTTAAAAGAGGCATTAGCAATGGGTGCAGATGAAGCAATTCTCTTAAGCGACCGAGCTTTTGCCGGATCTGATACCTGGGCAACAGCCTATACAATTTCTCAGGCTATTAAAGAGATTGACAAATTTGATGTGATATTTTGCGGACGTCAAGCTATCGATGGTGATACCGCACAGGTAGGACCGCAGATTGCTGAAAATCTAAATTTAAACCAATTAACTTATGTTTCTGAGTTTACAGTAGTGGGTGAAAAAGTAAATGCTCGCCGTGAGCTGGAGCAAGGTTACAGTGAGTTAGAGACAAGCTTGCCAGTACTTGTAACTGTTCTAGAAAGTATTAATAAGCCTCGTTATGCATCAATTAAAGGTATTGTTGATGCTCACCGCAATCAGGAAGTAAAGGTCTGGACAACTGCAGATTTTAAAGTTGATAAATCAAAATTGGGGCTTGATGCTTCACCAACTCAGGTACACGAGACTTTTGTACCTGTACATGAGACGAAAGGTGAAATTTTAACCGGTTCTCACCAGGATATGGTAGAAAATCTAGTTAAGAAATTACGTAGTGAAAACGTAGTTTAAATAAAGCCGCATAAAACACGAGGAGGTTTATAAAATAATGCTAATAATTAAAGATACATGTGTAGGCTGCGGTGTCTGTGTGGAAAAATGTCCATATGATGCACTCAGCATGGAAGAAGGTGTTGCAGTTGTTGACCATGATAAATGTACTCTCTGTAGTGCCTGTGTTAAAGTTTGCCCTGTAGATGCCATAGAAATAGAAGAAAGTGAGAGTAAAGCAAAAATAGATATCTCTCAATATAGTGGTGTCTGGGTATTAGCTGAACAGAGGAATAATGAACTGCTCAACGTATCGTTAGAACTTGTCAGTGAAGGTAGAAAATTAGCGGATGAATTAAATGAAAAACTTACTGCAGTTGTATTAGGTTCAGATCTTAGTAAAGCAGCCAAAGAATTGGTTGCCCAGGGGGCAGATCAAGTATATATTGTAGAAGATGAAGAATTAGCTCAATATAGAACTGCACCATACACAAAAGTAATTGCTGAAATGATCAATAAATGTAAGCCGGAGATTGTAATTTTGGGTGCAACTCATAATGGCCGTGACTTAGGCCCTAGAATTTCAGCCAGAATCAACACTGGACTTACTGCTGACTGCACAAAGTTAGCTATTGATAAAGAACGTGGTATCTTACTCCAGACAAGACCAGCTTTTGGTGGTAATTTGATGGCAACTATTATTTGTCCAGAACATCGTCCGCAAATGTCTACTGTGCGGCCTGGTGTAATGACAAAAGAAGAAGCTAATTATGAGCGTACTGGACAGATTGAATATCTTGAAGCTGATCTGGCAGCAGAAGATCTTAGTGCTGAGGTTAAAAAAGAAGGAGTAATTCTTAAATTTAAAGCCGAATTTAGTCAGGAAGATCTCTTAACAGAGATTAAACAGATAGTTAAAGAGGCTCATCACAGTGTTAATTTGGAAGCAGCAGATATCATTGTTTCTGGTGGTCGTGGGGTAGGTGACCCAAAAGGATTTGCTGTTATCAAAGAACTTGCTGAAGTACTTGGTGGTGAAGTAGGTGCGTCACGTGCTGTTGTAGATGAAGGTTGGATCGAAAAAGATCATCAGGTTGGTCAGACTGGTAAAACAGTTAAGCCGAGACTATATATTGCCTGTGGTATTTCTGGAGCTATCCAGCATAGGGCTGGTATGCAGAATGCGGATCTTATAATTGCAATTAATACAGATGCTGAAGCACCAATATTTAATATTTGTGATTATGGTATTGTCGGAGACCTGCACAAAATCGTACCAATGTTAACTGATGTTTGTAAAGATATTCTTGCTGAAGAAAGAAAATAGATATTAGCTCTCCCCAGGCACTATCCTCCTTTAGTAGCAGAAGATACGTTTCTCTTCTCAACCTGGGGAGGGTTTTTTATTTTATTGGAGAATTGTTTATAATAATAAGTAAAATTGGGAGGAATTATTATGGAAAGAAAGATTGTGGAAAGCAAAGGGGCCCCTGCTGCAATTGGTGCTTATTCCCAGGCCGTTGTCTATGGAGGAACTGTTTATGTATCTGGGCAGATTCCTTATACTGCTGAAGGCAATCCAGTTGCTGGAGATTTAAAAGCTCAAACCCACCAGGTTATGAAAAATTTAAAAGCTATTTTAGAAGAAGCAAATAGTGGTTTAGGAAAAGTATTAAAAGCAACTATTTATGCAAAGAGTATGGATGATTTTGCCTTGATTAATGAAGTTTATGCTGAATATTTTAAAGAAAATCCACCGGCAAGGGCATTTGTAGAAGTTGCTAGATTACCAAAAGATGTGGCAGTTGAAATTGATGCAATTGCTGCAGTGAACTAGAATAATAATTAACAATTAAGTATAAAACCTCCATAACCAGGTAATAATGGTAATAATACTGGTTAGAGGGGGTTTTATTATGTTTTCTAATAAAAAATTTGCTTTAATAATTTTGTTATTAATCTTTGTGTCTTTTACAGTAAGTGCAGAAAATGTTGAACAGACTGGTCTAATTATTGCAGGTAATTTAGAAGAGAGACTAATAAAAATTGATTCAAAGTGGTACAAACTTAGTGATGATGCTGTAATTTATCGTAATGATAAAATAACCAATTTAAGTGGGGTTATGCCACCTGGCCCGGGCTTTAATCACTGGACAGAGTACCAATTAAATAACAATCAGGAGATTAGTTTAATCAATTCTTATTATAGTATAGTAGAAGGTTCGGTTAAAGATATAAATATAAAAGCGGGACTGATTGAATTAGAACCTTATAAATCACCAGACTGTGATTTTTATTATGAAGTATATCACTACCAAAATTTAGCCTCAGAAAAATTGACAAAAGGTGATAATATCATCCTTGTGACAGCAAAGGCCAAAGTAATAAAGTTAATAAATCAGTAAACTCTAAATGAAAAAAGGATTTTCTAGCTAGATGAAGAATATTAATCATTAGAGGAGGTGAATACCTGGTTTATAAATTTCAAACCAGGTAATAAATTATGGTTATTGAAATATCGACTGCATTTGCGATGCGATGTCCTATATGTGGTCGTCTGGAAACACATCAGATAAATATATTTCAGCTATCCGGTAAAAAAATACATCAAATTGAATGTAGCTGTGGATATAAAAAAGCCTCACTTAGACGAAAGGGCAATCACATTCAAGTTGATTATTTTTGTGTAATTTGCGATGAGATGCATAGTAAAACTGCTTCAAATAATCTATTTTGGACTAAAAATCATCTAAACTTTCTTTCTTGTCTTGAAACCGAGCTCAATCTAGGTTATTATGGTTCATATAAGCTATTAAAAGAAGAAATAGATAGGCAAAAAGCTGAACTTGATTCCATTGCAGATGAACTAGGTTTTGATGATTTTGAGGATCCAGAATTAATGCTGGAAGCACTCGACTATTTGCATGATATTGCAGCCGATGGAAAGCTAGATTGCGATTGCGGTAGCCATAATATAAATATTGAACTCTACTCAGATACAGTGGAATTAATATGTAATCATTGTCGGACCCGACTCTCAATTCCTGCAGCAACAGAGGAAAATATAAAACTTTTGAAAAATAAAGATCTGGTCCGCATCAAATATATTCAGGGGAGTAAAAAAAGTTCGCTTGACCCCTGGATTAATATATAATTAGGAAGGATGTTAATTTATGAATCTTGTTCCAATGGCAGATATTTTAAATGACGCTAATCAAAGAGGTTATGCAGTTGGTGGTTTCAATATTAATAATTTAGAATTTTTACAAGGAATTATTAATGCAGCTGAAGAATTAAATTCACCATTGATTTTACAGGCCAGTGAAGGTGCGATCAGTTATATGGGTATAGAGTATGTAATGGCTATGGTTGAAGCAGCTGTTAGTGATACACATATCCCTGTAGCTTTACATCTTGATCATGGCAGTAGTTTTGAAAAAACAATGTTATGTATTAGAAAGGGTTTTTCTTCAGTAATGATTGATGCTTCTAAAAAGTCATTTTCCGAAAATGTAGAAATTACAAAAAAAGTAGTAGAAGCAGCTCATGCAGTAGGTGTAACTGTTGAAGCAGAACTTGGCAAAGTTGGTGGGACTGAAGATGATGTCACAGTTGATGAGAAAGATGCAACAATGACAAAACCAGCTGAAGCAGTTGAATTTGTTGAAAAAACTGGAGTCGATGCATTGGCGATTGCAATTGGAACTGCACATGGTGTTTATAAAGGTGATCCTGAACTTGATTTTGCTCGACTGGAAACAATCAAAAGTAAATTAGATATGCCGATAGTATTACACGGTGCATCTGGTGTCTCTGCAAAAGATTTAGCAAAGGCAGTCAAGCTTGGTATCAATAAGGTTAATGTAAATACTGACTTCCAACAGGTATTTACTGCAAAGATTCGCGAATTATTTAAAGCAGACGCTGATTTATACGATCCTCGTAAATACTGTGGGCCCGGTCGAGACGCTATTACTGAGAAAGTAAAAGAAAAAATTATGATCTTAGGTAGTAACGATAAAGCTTAACTTGCCAATTAACCTGTCATTTAAAGGGTATTGCCAGTCAGGGAATACCCTTCTTTCTTTCCCAACTAGATAAAATTATTACCCTTTTTTTTGAAATAATAAAATAATAAAATAACTAATTTGTGAGGAGATAACATTGACTGAATTATGGATAGAGTTTATTGTCATGGCATTTTTTATTATTGTTGCCGGTACATATTTATCTAAATATGGAGATATTATTGCAGATGAAACCGGGCTTGGCCAGGCTTTAATAGGTGGTATCTTGGTAGCTGCGGCAACATCTTTACCGGAATTAGTAACTAGTATTACTTCAGCTTTGGTAGGTGCTCCAGATATTGCAATAGGTAATGTTTTTGGTAGTAATACCTTTAATTTAATGATATTAGCACTTTCAGATTTACTGCATGGACCTGGACCACTTCTTTTAAGAGTGCGTTATAGTCATATTTTATCAGGTTTGTTAGGGATTTTACTTTCAGGTATAGTTGTATTTAGTCTGATGGTCTCTCATCTAACAGGATTTTCTTACAATGTTTTTGGAATCGGGATAGATAGTATTATATTAATGGGTGTCTATTTAATAGGTGTTAGATTAATTTTTCGCTATGAAAAGAAAAATCCGTTAGATAAGAAAGAAGAGGATAATGAAGAATCAAGTTCTTCTATGGGCCTTAAAAAAGCAGCATTTGGATTTGCTATTTGTGCTGCAGTAATTGTTTTTAGTGGAATTAGGTTGTCAGTTGTGGCTGATCAGATAGCGAGATTGACAGGTATAGATCAGAGTTTCATTGGTAGTATTTTGGTAGCGGCAGCCACATCTTTGCCAGAACTAGTAGCAACTATTTCTGCCTTAAGTATAAACGCTTATAATATGGCAATAGGAAATGTATTAGGTAGTAATATATTTAATATGACGATTGTCTTTTTTGCTGACGCTTTTTACAGAAAAGGAAATATATTGGCAGATGCTAAAATAGTTCATATTATAACTGCAATGGTAGGGCTTTTAATGTCAGCAATTGTGATGATTGGTTTATTTTATCGTTCCAAAAGAACAATTTTGAGTATCGGTTGGGACTCAATGTTTGTAGCTATTATATATTTTTTAGGGGTTTATCTGCTCTTCCAGTTAGGAGTTAATGTTTAAATTATTTAATTTTTGAGAGGTGGATTACTTTGCTTAATATAAGTGAGTTAGAAAGAAAAACAATACCAGAATTACATAAAATCGCCAAAGAAATGGATATACCAAGTTATTCTCAAATGAGAAAAAAAGACTTGATATTTGCTATTTTAAAAAAAGGAACAGAAGCAGGCGGCCATATTTTTGCTGAAGGTGTATTAGAAATAATTAACAATGAAGGTTACGGTTTTTTGCGCCCTTCAAAATATATTCCTTCAAGTGATGATATCTATATTTCAGCTTCTCAAATTCGCAGATTTGATTTAAGAACAGGAGATGTTGTCTCAGGGCAGGTAAGAGAACCAAAGGATAATGAAAAATACTTTGCCATGCTTCGGATCGAAGCAGTTAACTTTCAAGACCCTGAAAAAGCAAGAGATAGATCTTATTTTGAGGATTTGACACCACTTTATCCTGAAGAAAGAATTAAACTGGAACATCATCGTGGCGAAATATCAAGTCGGTTTATAGATTTAGTTTCACCGATTGGCAAAGGCCAACGGGGGCTTATTGTATCTCCTCCCAAGGCTGGTAAAACTGTTTTGCTAAAAAAAGTAGCAAATGGTATTCGTAACAATTATCCAGAAGTGAAGATGATGATCTTATTAATTGACGAGAGGCCAGAAGAGGTAACAGATATGCGTAGGTCAGTTGATGCTGAAGTTATCAGTTCAACTTTTGATGAACCGCCAGAAGAGCATATCCAGGTGGCTGAACTGGTTTTGAAGAAAGCAAAAAGATTGGTTGAACATAAATATGATGTTGTTGTCTTGCTAGATAGTATTACCAGACTGGCCCGAGCGGCTAATGTTACTATTCCGCCAAGTGGTCGTACGCTTTCAGGTGGACTAGATCCAACGGCGATGTATTTTCCTAAAAAGTTTTTTGGGGCAGCACGTAATATTGAAGAAGGTGGGAGTCTAACAATACTTGCTACTTCACTAGTTGATACAGGTAGTCGCATGGATGATGTAATCTACGAAGAGTTTAAAGGCACAGGTAATATGGAGTTGCATCTTAATCGCAAACTGGCCGAGAGACGATTATTTCCAGCTATTGATATTCGTCGTTCAGGTACGAGAAAAGAAGAAATGCTGCTCTCTGAAGAAGAAATTAAAACTATTTGGAAGTTAAGACAGCAGACAGCAGATTTAAATGAATATGAAGTGATGAATACTTTCATTAAACAGCTACATAATACGAAATCTAATGACGAATTAATTGAAACTCTTAAAAAAATATTAAAAAAATAAATATCTGAAGGGATGGAATTGTGGAATGGATCTTTATTTAGACCAACTACTTAGAGAGTTGCCTGATGGTTTATCTGATGAGATAAGGATTAAATTTTATTCCAGTGATAAAATTAGTGTTTTGAGGGCAGAAAATGTTTTTTCAGAACAGCGAGCATTTGACTGTTATAAATTTCTTGTTCCCTATTCTAACCTTCATCCCTTCGCTAAAATAGAAAAGAAAAAATTCAAGTTAGAGAAAAATAAATTTTTTGCTATTAATCCGGGTCAGGAACATGGGTTTTCAGTGACTGGGAAAGTGCAGGATTTTAATGCAGTTTTTATCGATAAGGAGTATTTCCGGCAGATTCACAGACTACTATATGGTCAAAGTATGCTCGAATTTAATAATGAAAATAATATTATTTCTTCTAATTTATATCAATTATTTAATGAATTTATTGCCGAATATAATAATAAGCAACCAGGCTATGAATTTGTTCTGCAAAGCTATAATATTCAGATTATTGTGAACATAATACGAGAATTTGGCAATAATTCTAATAATAAAAAATTAAAGCTAAAAAACTATCAAGATAAAAAGATAGTAGAAATGGCAATAGAATATATTAATGCACATTATAAAGATGACTTTACCTTAGAACAACTTGCGCATGAGGTTAATTATAGTCCTTTTCATTTTATTAGGATTTTCAAAAAGGAAATGGGACAGACGCCATTTGAATATCTTCAGGATCTAAAAATTGAGAAAGCCAAGCTGATGCTTCGTCAGACTAATAAAAATATTACGGATATATGCTTTGCGACTGGCTTCAATAATCGTAGTTATTTTAGTTCGATTTTCAAAAAAAGAGTTGGTGTTGCACCATCAGAATATAGAAGAATATGTTTAGGCTAAAAGACAGCAAAATTGCTGTCTTTTTTTTAGCAATATTATTATCTAAATATAGCAATATTAATAACACATTATTTTAAATAAATAGTACTATTATATTAGATTTACATTATATTTAATTAGTTAGGAGAGGATTAAATGAAGAATAAATTTATTGGTTTAATTTTATTATTTTTGCTAATTAGTTTACCTGTTTATTCGCATCAACCCGAAGTAGATGATCCGGAAAATTATGTGCCATTATTAGGTTGGATAGCAACAATAGAAGGTGAAGTATTAATTAAAGATGCAGATGGAGAACTAATAAATTTAAATCAGGGAGATGGTCTACGAGGAAGTTGTAGTATTGAAACAGGTGAGGAAAGTCATCTTGTCATTAGATTGGAAGATTATGCTAAGCATCATAGTGAGTTAATTGTTGATTACAATTCAAAAGTTAGTTTTGAATTAAGCTCAGGAAAACACTATGATGATACGATTTCTCATCAATGGTATATTAATCCCCATGGTGTTGTCATGCAAATTGAGACAGGCCATTATTATCTTAAGTTTGAAGCAGTAAATAATAAAGGGAGCAAATCAGACTACTCTTACAGAATTAACACACCGAATGCAGGTATGAGGTTTGCAAATTATCAAAAACAAGATTTATTTATCTCTGTTAGCAATGATGAAAATGCTGGTCCGCCAGAAATTAAAGATCAAACACAAGATTTTTTCAATCAACTACAACAATTATCAGGGCAAGGGTTAGATCAAGAGCTTGCAGATCAATTTGCCGGGGTGGCAGAAGAGCTTAATGCCAAAATGGGTGAGGCCTCACAATCAGGATTTAAAATTGATGGACAGGATGCAAAAACTGAATTAGAGGTATATCAAGGTGAAGTCAAGTTATGGTCAAATACTGATGCAGGATCTTCTGAAGAAAAAAATGTGAGTTCAGGAGAAAGCTATTTAGTTGAGGGAATCAATCCACCAGTAAATACTGGAGCTAAATCAGAAGAAGAATCTGATCTAAAAGCTGAAAGGAAAGAGTTATCCAAACCAACTTTAAGTTTAAATTATAATTTTAAAGAAAAAGATGCGCGACCACAACTGGCTGAGAGCATTAAAACACAACTTGAGATAGCTACAAGTGAGTCAGATAATGGAAATATGCCAGGCTTGCCTGCTGATATGTTGGAAACAAATGTCTGGGTTTATCAAGTAGAAGCTAATCCAGATACTTTACTGGAAAATAATAACTGGCCGGTAAATACACAAAAAAAGTCAGAGCGGCAAGATTTAGGGGAGAGTATCTATCAATTAGTTGATAATTTTGGGGGAGAGTTAAATAAAGTCTGGGGTGAGGACTGGTCATTTAAAGCAGAGATGAAGGCAGACGAATTTCTCGGTCAGCAATTTCTAACTAAGACATATTCATACACAGTTCCGCCGGCAAATTCATATACAGTCAATGTAGTTTCACCCTGGCTTGATCCAGAAAGTTTGCAACTCTATCAGGGTACTTTTATGATTATCATTGAAAATTCAGTTAAGATGGATTTTTAAATATGAAATTCACTCTTTTATTAGTGCTAATTCATATTTTTCTATTTTCAACATTAGTTGCTGCCGAGTTTCTCGATGATGCTCCTTACTGGTTTTGGGCAGAAAAGTGGGAAGGGGAACTCTCAGTTGATTTTAAAGATCTGGATGTTGAAAACGGTCCAGATAACTTTCAACATCACATTGAAAGTAGAGGAAGAATAGAAGTTAAAAATGCAATATTTAAAAATAAGGCTTTAAAATATGATTTATTATCATATAAAAGTTCAGGCAGTAATGCACAGGTAACATGGTGGGAAAAAGCTGATGTAGTAGGAGCAGGGAAAAAAGGATATTTTGCGGCTTTTACCGTTGATAATGGGCAGGAAAAGACTTCCATAGATGCTGATAGTCTGATAATGCTCGATATTGAAAAAGGAATATATCAAATAGATTTGATATTGCCGCTTGATTTTGAGATAACTTTAAAGCGAAAATATCATTTTCAAGGAGAAGGTATTGATGGTGGTAGGTATTGGAATATAGTTGAGGATGAAAACTTTCAGGAAACAGAATACCCAAACTTAATGGGTACGGTAAAAAAAGAGTTTCCCGAGCCGGGTAATGGTTTTGCTGAAAGTATAGATATGAATGATGGTAGTTATCAACAATATACTTTTTACTATCAACTTGCGCCTATTTATGATCAGTCAAAATGGCGGGAAGACTATCTGCTAATACTAAGAAGTCAGAGGCAGAGCTATCTAAAAATGTGGAATGATATACTTGAAAATTGTGGCTGTGAAGATGGAAATTGTATAATTTGTCGTTCGGCAAATAAAACATTGGAAAGTTTGGAAGAATGGCTTAATTATTTAGCTGATGATGGAGTAAGGGTCTGTGATTTATTAAGCCAGGGTAAGGCGCCTGGTCTTTTACCATTGATTAAAAGAGACTACAGTCAGTATATTGTCCGGCATGTAAAAAAAGGGCCGGCCTATACGGCTAATATTATTCATAAATTTTTGTATCATTTTTATGATTCTCAGGCCACAGGTTCAATAGATGCTATTTACAATCGACTTCCAACTGAATTAAAACAGCTTTATAGTAAAGAAAAACTTGTGAAATTAAATAATGCTTATTAAAGGAAAGGAAAATGCAAAATGAAAAAATGTTCTTTATTTGGATTGATTTTAGTAGTAATTTTAATGTTAAATTCAATATTAATTTTTGCTGCAGAACTCCCCATAGAATTTTATCCGGAGATCAAGCAAGATCAATTACGTCCAGATCTGGTAGACAATTATCGAGAATTAAATTTGCAATTATTTTTTGAAGGTAATGACCCTGGTGAATATGGAGCGGAAATGAATCTTTGGATTGCAGAGTTGGATGGTCATCCTTCTACAGTACTGGCAGGAACTTTATGGCCAGAAGATGTTGATAAAAGTATATCATTACAAAAGATGGGGGCAACCCTAAGCATGTCAGTTGAATGGTTTGGAGAAACATATGCAAATTTATGGGGAGAAGAATGGTTGCTAGAGGCAGAAAAAAAGGTAGAAGAATATGCTGATATTAACTATATTAGTAGGTCATATAATATTGAGGCTGCACCAGGTAAGACATATAGTATAAAATTAGAAAAACCATATTTTGATCTTAAGTCTCTACAGGTATATTCTGGAACATATTTAATTATTTCTGAGCTAATTAATAAGAAAGTTTATCAACCTTCAAGTAATGAATGGCGTGGTGGAGTTGGTAATAAAGAATTAGCAAATGGAAAAATTTATGATTTTAGTGATGGGGTTCCAGTTGAATATTATATTGGTGAGTGGGAAACAGAAGCACCATTACCTAAAGTCAAGCTTAAAATTACAGATTATTTGGCTAGTAATGAAGATGAAAATATGATGACTGTATATGACTACTATGCAGGCGAGGTTGAAGTAGATGGACATAAAATAGGTATCTTAGAAGTGCCGGAAGATCCCTATGCTGACAATGCTATCTATGTAGAAAAAATGGGCAAATATAGCACTCTTCACATTAATTATTATGATGAAATAGAGTATAGCTTCCAGAGCAAGAGTGGCAGTATCTTTGACAATTATGAAATCGGCATTGCGGATTTTAAGCTAAGGACAAATAACACTGATTATTATCTTGATACTTTTGGTAGTGAAGAAGACTACTATTTAAAAAGAAAATAAAAAAACTTAATTGATTATTTGGGCTATCTATAATAAAATTAAGATATAAATGTTTTAAGGAGTATCTAATTTTATGAAAAAGACAATTTGGTGCCTGAGTATTGTTATTGTATTTATTTTTATTTCATTTACAACAGCTAATGCCTTTTCTGATTATGAACAAAATGTTTCGCGCGATCTAATCAACCAACTAAGTAGTGAATATGATATATACCGTTTTGCAGAAGGTAGTCGCTATCAGATTATCCTTGACCAACTAGAAAAACATATTCGCAAAAATGAATTTAGAGAGCTGGGTTTTAACTTACATCAGATAGATTCTCATACAATAAATGCCTATTATGTTGGTGCAGGTAATATCATGCTTTTTACAGGTCTGTTGGATTTACTAGAGACAGATGCGGAAATAGCAGCGGTCATTGCCCATGAAATGGGGCATGGTGTAGAGGAACATATGGAGGAGACATTTGAGCGTAGAATTGGCTTAAGTATCATCGGGTTAATATTTAATGAAGTCACAGATAACCAGTATGATAGTCTGGCTAATATTACCCAAGGCTTGCTTGATAAAGGCTTTTCTAGAAAGCAGGAAAAAGAAGCAGATCTTTATGCAACAGATTTGCTGGTGCGGGCTGGCTATAGTAGTCAAGGAATAATCGATTTAATGAATGTTTTTAAGGAACAGGAAGCTATCAATTTTAAGTTGTTTGAGTTGTTACAAACACATCCACAACCAGAGACTAGACTAGAGTACATAAATGAGCATTTATATGGTAAGGAAGATGGAACTATTAGTAAAGAAGAGATTAAAAAACCTGGGCCAGAAACACCGCTAAATAATTATTATCAAGGCAAGTATTTTAAAATGCGCCACCCAGATCAATGGAAAATAAGAATTGAAAACTCATATGTTAAAAATATATTGCAAAAAATTAGTCTTGTAGCAGCTGCCAAAGAAAATCAAGCAGAGATACAGATAAAAGATATGCGCAACAATGATTTTATGAATACTGCAGAGAAATTATGGCGATATGATAAAATAATTTCCCAGGAAAAAGATAGCTATCTAAATAGTTCGGAAGTAGCAATCAATGGATTGCAAGGTTATCAACTAATGAGGCAGGTAGAAAAAAATGGTATAAAGAAAAATAGTTTAACCTATTATCTTGCATTTCCTGATGTTGAATATGTGATGTTAATTGATTATACAGCAGTAAAAGCGATTTTTGCGGAGAATAGAGCTGTGATAGAGATGATTATTAATTCCATTACAATAAAGTAAAACATTAATCTATTTCCTTGCATAGCCTGGGTAGCTATGTTATAATATATTTTAGCCAATGAGCTAGGAATTTTAGCATATAAGAGAGGTGATATAGATGAAGGCAGGTATCCATCCAGAAGTAAAAGATACCACTGTTACCTGTGCCTGTGGTGAGGTATATGAAACTAAGTCTACTAAAGAAAATATACGTGTAGAAATTTGTTCCAATTGCCACCCTTTCTATACAGGTAAACAACGCAAAGCATCTAAAGGTGGTCGTGTTGAAAGGTTTAATAAAAAATATGGACTTTCTGAAGAAGAGGAAGAATAAGAAAGTTCTTTGTTTTCTGTTGCAGGGCGCTTATGCTCTGCTTTTTTTTTAGAGAATTATAAGTTTAGAGCAGATTTGAAGCCGGCAGGGAGAGGTGTTGTAAATGTATAAGATTAGTAATAGTGGCTGGATTGAGGCTATTACAGGTCCAATGTATTGTGGCAAAAGCGAAGAGTTGATTCGTCGCATTAGAAGAGTAAAAATTGCCAAACACAAAGTGCAAGTATTCAAACCAGTATTAGATAATAGATATAGCAAAAAAAATGTTGTTTCCCATAGTGGAGATAGTATCGAGGCTCTGCCTGTTGATCATCCGGAAGAAATATTTAATAAAATAGATGAGAAAACAGATGTGGTTGGGATCGATGAGGCCCAATTTTTCCATGAAGACCTAATAGAAATTTGCGAAAAATTAGCAGATAATGGACTTAGAGTCATTGTTGCAGGTCTGGACCGTGATTTTAGAGGAGAGCCATTTGGCCCCATCCCAGCGTTGTTGGCCAGAGCTGAATATATTGATAAATTACACGCAATCTGTATCCAGTGTGGTGAACCAGCCAGTAGAACCCAACGTTTAATTGACGGAGAACCGGCGGGTTATGATGATCCGATTATATTAGTTGGCGCTCAGGAAGTATATGAAGCTCGCTGTCGGAATTGTCATAGCATTGTGGAGTCAAGGGAAAAATAAGAAGGGTGAGTGTAATGAAAGAAACCCAGTACGGAGGACAGGCGGTCATTGAAGGTGTCATGATGAAAGGTAAAGATAAGATGGCCATTGCGGTAAGACGTTCACCAGAAGAGATAGTTATGCAAGAAAAAGCTGTAAAATCACTTGGTGATAAATATCCGGTGCTTGATTGGCCCTTTATTAGAGGAGTAGTAGCTCTGATTAGCTCATTAGTAACAGGTCTTAATGCACTAACTTTTTCAGCTAGTCAAGTAATGGAAGATGAAGAAGAAGAATTAACAACCTGGGAATTAGTTTTAACAATACTAGTTTCATTTGGGCTTGCCATCTTACTTTTTGTGGCACTACCTGCCTGGATAACTAGTCTGGTACAGAAATTTATCGGTTCAAATGTATTATTGAATTTGTTTGAAGGTATGGTTAAGATTAGTGCATTTTTAGCATATGTTTTCTTCATATCAAGGTTAGATGATATTCAAAGAGTATTTAAATATCATGGTGCTGAACACAAAGTAATTCATAATTATGAATCCGGCGAACCATTAACTATAGAAAATGCGCGTAAGTTTACTACTTTACATCCGCGCTGTGGAACAAACTTTATATTTATTGTTATCTTAATGAGCATCTTCTTTTTCTCATTTTTTGGACGCCCACCAGTTTTAGAAAGAATTTTATATCATATCTTATTAATGCCAGTGATTGCTGGTGTATCTTATGAAGTTTTGAAAAAAGGTGGAAAAAAAGATGTAAATCCACTGATCGGTCTTTTTACCCGGCCCGGACTTGTTTTACAAAAATTGACTACATCTGAGCCGGATGATGACATGCTTGAAGTGGCGATGAGATCACTTAAAGCAGTTTTGCCGGAATCTGAGCGAGGTGAAATTAATTAATGTTTGATTTACAAGAAAAATTAGCAGAAATAGAAGCAAATTATAAGAAATTAAATAAAAAACTAAGTGATCCAGAAATTATTAATGATAGTGAACGTTATCAAAAATTATTAAAAAAACATGCCAAGATTAAAAAAATAGTTGATAAGTATCATGAGTACAAAGAAGCATTGCAGGGAATAAATGAAGCCAATGAAATTATGGAATTGGAAGAAGATGAAGACGTAAAAGAATTGGCCGAGATGGAACTGGCTGAATTAGAGCCAGTCAAAGAAAAACTTGAAGAAAGATTACCGATTATGCTTTTACCAGAAGATCCAGATGACGAGAAAAGTGTTATTGTAGAGATTAGAGGAGGAGCTGGTGGCGATGAAGCAGCTCTATTTGCAGGAGATCTTTACCGGATGTATTCCCGTTATGCAGAAAAAAAGGGTTGGAACGTTGAAATAATGAGTGGAAACATTTCGGGTACAGGTGGTTATAAAGAGATCATCTTTACTATTGAAGGAGACGACATTTTTAAAAAATTAAAGTATGAAAGTGGAGTCCACCGTGTACAGAGGGTCCCTTCAACAGAATCAAGTGGGAGAATTCATACTTCTACAGCCACAGTTGCTGTTTTGCCTGAAGCGGAAGATGTCGATATAGATATTGAAGCTAATGATTTGAAAATTGATACTTTTCGTTCCAGTGGTCCGGGTGGTCAGAGTGTAAATACGACTGATTCAGCTGTCCGGATTACACATCTACCAACCGAAACAACAGTCTCTTGTCAGGATGAAAAGTCACAACATAAAAACAGAGCTAAAGCAATGCGTATTTTGAAGGCAAGGGTCAGAGAAAAACTGGAGTCTGCCAAGCAGGCTGAACGTGATGAAGCTCGCAAAACACAGGTAGGTACAGGTGATAGAAGCGAAAAAATTCGCACTTATAATTTCCCACAGGGAAGGGTAAGTGATCATCGCATTAATTTAACTGTACATCAACTTGATAAAATTCTTGATGGAGAATTGGATGTTGTTATCGAAGCTCTCATTGAGGAGGATCAAATCAAACGTCTGGAGAAGATCTAAAGTTGCATAATATAAAAGAATTACTGCATAAAACAACTGAATTTTTTGCAAAACATAATATTGAAAATCCACGTCTTGATGCTGAGGTTTTGCTGGCTGATTTACTGGGTGTAGAGAGGATAGACCTTTATGTTAAATTTGATTATCCCCTCACAGCAGAAGAGTTGACTACTTTTCGGCAAAGAGTTAAAAAAAGAGTCCAACATTATCCGGTTGCTTATATTATTGGTGTAAAAGAGTTTATGTCATTGGAATTTAAAATTGAGCCAGGTGTATTGATTCCCAGACCTGAAACCGAACTATTGGTTGAGGAAGTGATTAACTATTGTGAAGACAATGATCTTGCTGAACCAAATATAGTGGATGTAGGAACGGGTAGTGGTGTGATAGCAATTAGTTTAGGTTATTATCTGAAAAAAGCTAGAGTTTTGGGTATTGATATTTCCGAAAATGCAGTTCAGATAGCCCGCCACAATTTGCAGAAGCATGAACTTGAAGAAAGAGTAAGTATTGTAAGAGGAAACTTATTGGATGGATTAATAGCTAAAAAAGTTACTAATGTGGATATTATTGTTTCAAATCCTCCCTATATAAGTAATGCAGAAATGGAAATACTTGCCCAGGAAGTAAAGCAAGAACCAGTTTTGGCTTTGCAAGCAGGTGAAAAAGGATTAGATTATTACGAGGAACTGTTGGGACAGGCGACAAAAGTGATAAAATCAGCTGGGAAAATATTTTTAGAGATTGGCAGTAAACAGGCTGGAGCAGTTCAAAATATTTGCAAGAAATATGGCTGGAGTGACATAATAGTAAAAAAAGATTACGCTGGACATGATAGACTAATTATTGCCAGTTGGCCAGTAAAAAAAGAGGAAGTTGAGAAAAATGATCTGGGAAACCGAAATAGTTAAACATGCAAACAAGAAAATGATGCAAAAGGCAGCTGATTTAATTAAAGCAGGCGAAATAGTTGCTTTTCCAACAGAAACAGTCTATGGTCTTGGTGCTGATGCAAGTAATGCAATAGCTGTAGAAAAAATATTTAAAGCAAAGGGCAGACCACAAGATAATCCTTTGATTGTTCATATAGCAGACCAAGAAATGCTTTTTGATTGTATAAGCGGGCCTTTAACAAAAATGGCTCAAAAATTGATAGCTAAATTTTGGCCTGGTCCATTAACTTTAATTTTTGATAAAAGTAATTATATTCCTGAGGAAACCTCGGCAGGTCTTAAAACAGTTGCCATTAGAATGCCAAAACATCCCGTGGCCTTAGATTTGATAAAACGGGCGGGTCTTCCCTTGGCAGCGCCGAGTGCTAATTCATCAGGTTACCCAAGTCCAACCAGAGCAGAACATGTCTATTATGACTTAGAAGGAAAAATCCCTTTGATTGTTGATGGAGGCTCATCCCAGGTTGGTATTGAATCAACGGTACTTGATATCCGTGGTGAAAAGCCAATTATCCTACGTCCGGGAGGAATCACCAGTGATGACTTGCGGGAAGTATTAGGTGAGGATTTAGTCCACTATGAAAAATCTACTGATATTGAAAAACCTGTTTCTCCCGGTATGAAATATAGACACTATGCACCGCACAAAGCGGTTAGCCTCTTGTCAACTGAAGAAATACAAGCGTTGATTAATAATTGTCCTGCTGATCCGGAAAAAAAATTTAGAAAAGCTATTATTATTAGTAAAGAAACCGATTTTTTAGTAAGGCCAGATTGTCAGTTTAAAATAATTCGTTATGGTTCACGTAATAACCCTGCAAAATTAGCTCGCAAACTATTTAGCTTGTTAAGATCTCTTGACCAAGATAGGTCAGTTAAGCAAATATATATTGAAAAGATACCTGAAAAGGGATTAGGAGAAGCGGTGATGAACCGGCTGCAAAAAGCAGCTCTTCAGGAAAGACCGATCTCAGGTGGAGGTGACTAAAGTGCCTTTAATACTTTTTGTCTGTACAGGTAATACTTGTCGGAGTCCAATGGCTGAATATTTATTAAAAGATCTTTTGGAAGAAAGTGGCATGGCTGATTGGGAGGTGGCATCTGCAGGTGTAGCAGCCCTTCAGAATAGTCATCCCAGTGAACAGGCTGTTAAAGTAATGCAAGAAAAAAATATTGACCTAACAACACATAGAGCTAGAAAAGTAAGCCCGAAAATACTTGCCAGGGCAGAGTTGATATTAACTATGACTAAACGGCACCGGTTATTTTTAAAAGAAATGTTGCCTGGAGCAGCAGATAAAATTTTTACACTGAAAGAATATCTGGCTAAAGAAGAAAAAGATGTGATTGATCCATTTGGTAGTTCTGATGATTATTATAGAATGACCAGAGATGAATTGGAAAAATTACTGGTAGAATTAGTAGAAAAGTTGGGTTAAATACTTTTTGCTTTGAGCAGGAGTTGCCGGTAATTGATAGAAATATATATAAGGAGGTACAAGATGAGGTTAGCAATAGGCTCAGACCATGCAGGTTATGATTTAAAAGCAGAAGTAATTGAATTGTTTGATGAACTTGGTGTTGAATATAAGGATATGGGCACATATGTGAATGAATCGGTTGATTATCCTGATTTTGCCCATAGAGTTGCACATGCTGTCAGTACAGGTGAATATGAAAAAGGAATTTTAATCTGTGGAACTGGCATAGGCATGTCAATAGCAGCCAATAAAATAAAAGGTATTAGAGCAGCCCTTTGTCATGATGTTTTTTCTGCCCGTGTAACACGCCAACACAATAATTCCAATGTGCTGACAATAGGTGCACGTGTGATTGGTTCAGATCTTGCTATTGAAATCATTAAGACCTGGTTAGGTGCAGATTTTGAAGGTGGACGCCATGCAAGAAGAGTTAATAAAATAACTGCAATTGAGGAAGGGGAATATGCCAGTGAGTGAAGTACATTTAATAGAACACCCACTAATTCAGCATAAACTTACTTTAATTAGAGATAAAGATACCGGACCTAAAGAATTTAGAGAACTAGTAGATGAAGTAGCTACTTTGTTGGCTTATGAAGTAACCAGGGATTTACCTCTAGAAAAAACAGAAATTGAAACACCTATTATGAAAGGTGAATTTGATACTATTGCTGGAAAAAAAATAGGCATTGTACCTATTTTGAGAGCAGGATTGGGTATGTTAGACGGTATTCTAAAACTTATTCCAGCTGCAAAAGTCGGACATGTTGGACTTTACCGTGATCCTGATACTTTGGAACCAGTTGAATATTATTGTAAGATGCCTACAGATCTCTGGGAAAGAGATTTAATTGTCATTGATCCTATGTTAGCAACTGGTGGCTCAGCGTCAGCGGCTATTAATTTTATTAAGGAAAGAAAAGCAAAAAGCATTAAATTTGTTTGTTTAATTGCAGCGCCAGAAGGTGTGGAGAGACTGCAAAAAGAACATCCTGATGTAGATATATATACACCAGCTATTGATGAAAAATTAAATGATCATGGCTATATAATTCCCGGTCTAGGCGATGCCGGTGACCGTTTGTATGGTACGAAGTAGTTAATAAATTAATTCTGGAAGGTGAATGAAGTGCTTTATTTAGAGGTTTTTCTCATCAGTTTAATAATAACACTTTCAGCAACCCCACTGGTTAGAAAGGCCTCTCGCCGTCTAGGGGTTGTAGATAGACCAGCCAAGAGAAAAATTAACACTAATTCGGTACCTACTGCAGGCGGATTAGCTATATACTTTGGTTTTTTTGCTAGCATATTATTTTTTCTGCCTTTTAATAGTTCCCTAGCAGGAATATTATTAGGTGGAAGTCTGATGCTAGGAGTAGGTCTCTTAGATGACATTTATGAGTTACCTGCGCTATTTAAATTAGTAGCTCAGGTTTTAGCAGCTTCAATATTAGTATTTGCAGGTATAAAAATTGAATTTATTACAAATCCTTTTGGTGGGCTTATCTATCTTGGCCAATTAGCAACACCACTGACCATACTCTGGATAGTAAGTGTGACTAATATAGTTAATTTAATTGATGGTCTAGATGGTCTAGCGGCTGGTGTAGCAGGTATTGCTGTTTTAACACTATTTATAGTTGCTTTACAAGAAGGACAATTCTTGGCAGCAGTATTGGCAATTGGCTTATTGGGAAGCTGTCTCGGATTTTTACCATATAATTTTAATCCAGCTAGTATTTTTATGGGTGATACAGGAGCAATGTTTACTGGTTATTTGTTAGGGGCAATTTCAATTGTTGGTGCATTAAAAAGTGCAGCAGCAGTGACACTTTTCGTGCCAGTACTTGCCCTGGGTGTACCAATATTTGATACAGCATTTGCCATTGTAAGAAGAGTATCAAATAATAAACCAATTAGTCAGGCTGATCATGGCCATTTACATCACCGATTGTTGGCGATTGGTTTTGACCAGCGACAGGCAGTACTAACTGTCTATGCAATTAGTTTATTATTAGGTCTGCTTGCAATTACAATTAATGGAATTAGATTTGATAATGCCTTGGTCTTAATTGTCGTCATCATTACAGCGATGATTGGTGGGGCACGCTGGCTAGGGATTTTTGCAGTCGATTTACCTGCTGAAGGTCAATCATTAAGTGAATGATTGAACAAATTCATTTGAATAATATGCTAAATTGTATTAAAATAAATAAAAGGTTAGGTTTTTATGAAAAAAGATGACTGGAGAAATATTTTATCATCATTTGCTCTTTTAACACAGATTGGTTTAATGATGGTTGCATCAGTTGGTATAGGCTTTTTTCTAGGGTACTTTGTAGATAATGTGACAGGTAATCAGATTATTTTTAAAGTGTTTGGGCTGGTATTAGGTGTTATAGCCGGATTTTTTTCTATATATCAGTTAATAAAAAAGTTTATTGGAAATAATAATCATGATTGAAAGCAATAATAATAAATGATTCCTATTGGAAGGAGGCGTTTTTATGAATCCAGGTCCTAAGGTGATATTTCATCTATTTGGGCAAGAATTGTTACCAGTTACCGATACGCTAATAGTAGGTTGGGCTTCTGTAATTATTATCTTGATTTTGGCTAAATTTCTGACTGTATCATTGAAATTACGCCCGGAAGGTCGGCAGAATATAGCTGAATTCATGGTGGAATTAATCTATGACCAGATAGAGCCGATGTTACCAGGTGAAGGTTGGGATTTCTTACCTTTTATAGCTACTATTTTTATTTTTATTGGGGTCGGTAATTTAGTTGGACTTATACCAGGTGTTACCAGTCCTACTGGTGATTTAAATACAACCCTTGGTCTAGCATTAGTTGTTTTTTTAGTTTCACAGTATCATGGGATGAAGGAGTTTGGAATCGGCGGTTATCTAAAGGGCTTTGCAGAACCAGTAATCTTTCTGCTACCGATTAATATCATTGGTGAGTTAGCCAAACCAATTTCACATTCATTTCGTCTATTTGGTAATGTTGTAGGTGGGGGTATCATCATGACTCTTATCTATCAAGCAGCTCCTGCTTTAATACCCGTCCCTTTACATGCCTGGTTTGGTTTTTTTGTGGGACTTATTCAAGCATTGATTTTTGGTATGGTTGCGATAGCATACATATCAGTAGCTAAATCTTAGTATTTTTAGGCCATCTGAAAGGAGGAAGTACAATATGGTAGAGTTTTCACCAGAAGTAGTTGATTCTATTATCAGAATAGCTTCTTTCATTGCAGCAGGTACAGCTTTAATTGCTGGGGTTGGCCCAGGTATTGGCATGGGTTATGCTGCAGGAAAAGCAACAACTGCTGTGCGCAGACAACCTGAAGCAAGAGGAGTAATTATCACCACAATGCTACTGGGACAAATTATATCTGGATCGACCGGTATCTATTCTTTGGTTATAGCTATCTTCCTCGTTTTTAGTGTTTAGGTGATGATTGATGAAAAATATGGATAATCCGATAAAATTACAGAAGGAAATATTGAAAAAAACTTATTTAATTGCTTTATTACCGATAGTTTCAGCCTTAATTACAGGTGCAATGGATGTTTTATTGGGGTTTGTTTTTGGTCTGGTGATAAGTACTCTTCTGTTAAGATTAAAATACAATAATATTCGTCGTGCTCTTAAAATGGATGAAGAGAAAGCGGAAAAGTTTATCCGCAATCGTTATTTTATAGAATATGCTATGTACTTAATTGTATTGTTTACAGCAGCGAGAAATCAGGATCTTAACTTTTTAGCTGCTGCAGTAGGTCTTTTTATGATGAAGTTTACCGTAATTTTGTGGACAATACTAGATTTATTTAAAGATAGTATTCAGCAAAAATTAGAAAGCTATAAATAAGTTATTTTCTTTTACTAAATGAGAGGAGGAGATTATAATGGTTCAATTTTCACCAGAAGTTGTTGATACAATTATTAGGGCTGCTGCCCTGTTAGGAGCAGGTTTTGCTATGATTGCTGGTATTGGTCCTGGTGTTGGTCAGGGTTATGCTGCTGGTAAAGCGGTAGAATCTGTAGCTAGAGATCCTGAAGCAAGAGGTAACATTATTACTACTATGTTACTAGGTCAGGCGGTTGCTGAATCAACCGGTATTTATTCTCTGGTAATTGCCATTGTTTTAATCTTTACTATTTAATTTAATACAGCAAGTCGGGGGCTCCCCCCCGACTTTTATGCAATTATTTAATTTGGTTTAGATTAATCTAGTGATTAGTAGCTAATTTTTTAGATAGATGTGATTACAGCTCAGGAGGTGAAGTGAGTATTGGTTAATATAAATACAACCCTAATATGGGAAGTTATTAACTTTTTTATCTTGCTCTACTTACTGAAAAGATACCTATATGGTCCAATTAAAGAGATGCTCGAAAAAAGAGCAGAACAGATCAATGGTGATCTTGATCAAGCTAAAAGTGAGCGTGAAGATGCAGAAAAACTCAAAGAAGAATATAAAGAAAAATTACAAGAAGCCCGTAGTGAAGCACAGCAAATAATTGATGAAGCTGAAGATAGAGCAAACAAAAGAGCAAAAGATATTCTGAAAAAAGCAGACGAAAAAGCTGAAAAATTAAAAGAAAAAAAGATGCAGGAGATTGAGCAAGCAAAAAAAGAAGCTTTAACCCAACTCCGCGATCAAATTGCTGGATATACGGTATTAGCTGCTGGTAAATTAATCCAAGAACAGCTTGATGTTAAAAAACATGAGCAGCTTGTTAATGAGTTTATTTCTGAGCTTGATAAAAGTAAGTTAGGTGAGATCTAATGAGAAATGAAGTTGCCAGAAAATATAGTGATGCCCTTTTTAGTCTGGGTATAGAGAAAGATAAGTTACTCGAATGCAAAGAAGCTTTAGATGAGTTTTGGCAGTTAACTAAGGAAAACAAAGAATTCAGAGAAGCACTTTTTCATCAAAGAATTATGCCAGAAGTAAAAAAGAAGATTATGGAAAAGATTTTTGCTGATCAGTTAATGCCTGAAATATATAATTTCATCTGTTTATTAATAGAAAGACGGAGAATATATTTTTTGGAATCAATTATTAAAGAGTTTAATCGTCTTGTCGATGCAGCAGAAAGTATATTAGATGTGACAGTGATTTCCGCAGTTGAACTCGATCAGGCTACAAATGCTAAATTAAATGATAAATTAAAAGAGATTTTTGATTTTAAGATAAGAACAAATAATGAGGTAGATCCTGATATTGTTGGCGGCCTTGTTCTAAAGGTTGGAGATTACATAATAGACGGTAGTATTAGGCATCACCTTGCAAAATTACAAGAACATATTGAAGCAATTCCAGTAAGTAAGTTAGGGGTGAATTAAGTTGAAACTTAGACCTGAAGAAATTAGTTCAATAATTAAAAAAGAAATAGAGAATTATGGTAAAAAACTGGAGACAGTTGGGGTAGGTACTGTACTCGATGTTGGAGACGGTATAGCTCATGTCTACGGTTTAAAAGATGCTATGGCTGGAGAATTATTAGAATTTCCCCATGGCGTTTATGGAATGGCCCTTAACCTTGAGGAAGATAACATTGGTTGCGTTCTTTTAGGGGATGAAACAAAAGTTGAAGAGGGTGATGAAGTAAAACGAACCGGTCGGGTGGTTGAGGTACCGGTGGGAGAAGAATTATTAGGAAGAGTTGTTAATCCACTTGGACAACCACTAGATGGAAAAGGAGAAATTGGTTCTGATATTTTTCGTCCAGTTGAATCGGAAGCACCTGGTGTTGTAGAACGCCAGCCTGTTAATGTACCTTTACAGACAGGTTTAAAAGGAATTGATGCGATGACTCCGATTGGCCGGGGACAACGTGAATTAATTATTGGTGATAGACAGACTGGTAAAACTGCGATTGGGATAGATACTATTTTAAATCAGAAAGATAATGATGTGATCTGTATCTATGTGGCAATCGGACAAAAAGCATCAACAGTGGCTCAACTTACCGAGAGATTAAAAGAAGAAGGAGCCATGGATTATACGATAGTAGTTTCGGCGACGGCAAGTCAACCTGCGCCGATTAGATATATTGCTCCTTACGCCGGCTGTGCTATGGGAGAACACTTTATGTATGAGGAAAACAAAGATGTATTAATTGTTTATGATGATCTATCTAAACATGCGGTAGCTTATCGTGCTATGTCTTTATTATTAAGACGTCCACCTGGTCGTGAAGCTTATCCTGGTGACGTATTTTATCTTCATTCACGTTTATTAGAAAGAGCGGCTCGACTTAATGATGAATTAGGTGGCGGCTCAATGACTGCTCTACCAATTATTGAGACACAGGCTGGTGATGTTTCAGCCTATATTCCAACTAATGTTATCTCAATTACAGATGGACAAATTTACTTAGAAAGTGAGCTCTTTTTCTCAGGTGTCCGGCCTGCTATCAACGTAGGTATTTCTGTATCACGTGTTGGTGGTAATGCTCAGATTAAAGCAATGAAATCTATTGCTGGTACTTTGCGATTAGATCTTTCTCAGTACCGTGAGTTAGAGGCATTTTCACAGTTTGGATCTGATCTGGACCAATCAACGCAAAATAAGTTGGCACGTGGGGAACGAATAGTAGAAGTTCTCAAACAACCGCAATACTCTCCCATGTCAGTAGAAGAACAAGTAATAATTATCTATACAGTAGTTAAAGGGTTTTTGGACGATATACCTGTTGATAATATTAGTCGCTTTGAAAAACAAATTCTGGAATTTATGGATGCCAATTTTCCTGAGATAGGCGAAAAAATTGTTGAGACTGGTAAATTAGATGATGACCTGGAAGAAAAGCTGAAAGAAGCCATTAAAGAGTTTAAAAAAGGCTTTAAAATAGAAAAAACAAGCATTCTTGATGATGCAGAAGAGAGTTAAGCTGAGGTGATAAGTTATGGAAACGATGCGCGATATCAAGCGGCGTATTAATAGTGTCCAGAACACCCAGAAAATAACCCGGGCGATGAAGATGGTGGCAGCTGCGAAGTTGCGTAATGCTCAGGAAAGAGCTGAAAATGCTAGACCGTTTTTTAATAAAACTGTGGAAGTGCTTTCAGATATTTTTCACCTATCAAGAGAAGCTAGGGAACATTCCTTACTAACAGAACGTGATGGTGAGCAACATCTTTTAATTATGGTTACCGGTGATCGGGGTTTATGTGGTGCATATAATAATAAAATAATAGATCAGACTGAACAGTTGCTGAAAAGTGAGCAAGAGTCCTCGCTTTTTGTACTGGGCCGGAAGGGTAGAGATTATTTTCAGCGCAGAAATTATGATATAGTTTCAGAGTATATTCAACTGGCAGATTATCCTGATTATACTTTTGTTGATCAAATAGCCGAAGAAATATTAACATTATTTAAAGATCATACTTTTGCTAAAGTGAGCTTGATTTATACTCACTTTAAATCTGCGATTAGCCAAGAAGTTAATGTTATGCAACTTTTGCCTTTAAAGCCACAAAAGGATCTTGATTTGGCTGAAGAAGAGAATCCAGTTGATTATATTTATGAACCATCTCCGGTTGAAGTATTAGATCATCTTCTACCACAATATCTTAAAAATGTAATTTATTCTGCATTATTAGAATCTAAGGCAAGTGAATTTGGTTCCAGAATGACGGCCATGGATTCGGCTACAGAAAATGCAAATGAGATAATTGATGACTTGTCACTAAAATATAACAGAGCACGTCAGGCATCTATTACAACAGAAATTACAGAAATTGTGGGTGGAGCTGAAGCGCTTAAATAAAGGTTTGTAAAGGAGGAATATGCGTGAGTGACCAGAATATAGGCAGAGTAGTTCAGGTTATTGGCCCAGTTATTGATATTGAATTTGCGGGCGGTGAATTACCTGAAATCTATAATGCTATAACAATCGTACATGAAGAAAACGATATAAATATAACCTGTGAGGTTATGCACCAGTTAGGAGATAATCGTGTTCGTGCAGTTGCAATGTCTTCAACTGATGGATTAGTCAGAGGTATGGAAGCTGTTGACCAGGGAGAACCAATTAGTGTACCTGTTGGAGAAGATGTTTTGGGTAGAGTATTTAATGTTCTTGGTGATCCAATTGATAAAAGAGGAGAAGTAAAGACCGAGAAGAGAAATCCAATCCATCGTGCGGCCCCTGCCTTTGAAGAACAAGAAACATCAACAGAAATGTTTGAAACAGGGATTAAGGTTATTGACTTACTTGCACCATATACACGTGGTGGTAAAGTAGGTTTATTTGGTGGTGCTGGAGTTGGAAAAACAGTACTTATTCAGGAATTAATAAATAATATTGCAACTGAACATGGAGGTTATTCGGTCTTCTCTGGAGTAGGAGAAAGAACTAGAGAAGGTAATGATCTCTGGCTTGAGTTTCAGGAAGCAGATATTTTAGATAAGGTAGCAATGGTATTTGGTCAGATGAATGAACCACCTGGAGCTAGAATGAGAGTTGGCTTAACTGGTCTGACGATGGCAGAATATTTTCGTGATGATATGGGTCAGGATGTACTGCTCTTTATTGATAATATTTTCCGCTTCATTCAGGCGGGTTCTGAGGTATCTGCTCTATTAGGCAGGATGCCTTCTGCGGTTGGTTATCAACCAACCTTAGCTTATGATGTAGGTACTTTGCAGGAACGGATTACATCAACTAAAAAGGGGTCAATTACCTCTGTGCAAGCAGTTTACGTGCCAGCAGATGACTTGACTGACCCTGCTCCAGCAACTACATTTGCTCACCTTGATGCAACTACTGTATTATCTCGTTCCATTGTGGAGAAAGGTATTTATCCTGCTGTTGATCCTCTTGATTCAACTTCAAATATTCTTGATCCTCGTATTATTGGGGAAGAACATTATGATGTTGCACGTCAAGTACAGGAAATTCTTCAGAAATATAAAGATCTCCAGGATATTATTGCGATTCTCGGTATGGATGAACTATCGGAAGAAGATAAAATAGTTGTTAACCGTGCCCGTCGTATAGAAAGATTTTTGTCACAGCCATTTTTTGTTGCTGAGCAGTTTACTGGTATGGAAGGTAAATTTGTTTCTATTGCAGATACAATAAAAGGCTTTAAAGGTATTTTGCAAGGCCGCTATGATGATTTACCAGAAGAAGCTTTCTTTATGGTAGGTACAATAGAAGAAGCAGCAGAAAAGGCTAAGCGGCTGGAAGAAGGTGAGTAGCCAATGGCTGCTCGAAAGAAAATCAGGTTAGATGTTGTCACACCAGAAGAAAAGGTTTATAGTGAAGATATCAATGTGTTAGAAGCAACAGCTATTGATGGTTTAATTGGTATTTTACCAAATCATGCTCCACTTGTAACCTCATTGAAGATAGGTTATTTAAAAATCATCAAAAAAGACGAAGAATTTGAAATTGCCATTAGTGAAGGTTTCATGGAGGTGCAACCTGACCAGATTAATGTGGTTGTTAGGACAGCAGAACTGCCACATGAAATTGATCTAAGTCGGGCCGAAAAGGCAAAAAAACGGGCAGAAGAAAGACTAGAGGCAAAAAGTGATCGAGTTGATTATATGAGAGCGGAAGCAGCATTAAAAAGAGCTATCTCTCGCATAAAAGTTGCCCGTAATCAAGATAGATCTTATTAAATAGAAGTGCGAGGAAGCTCAGTTAGTTAGGGCTTCCTTTTTTCTTTAGAATCTGCTAATCTGAAAGAGGTGAGTTAGTTTGGAAAAGCAAGAAAAAAGCAAGTTGGAAAAGAAAGTGATGGAAGGGGCTTTTGGGCCAAAAGAAATTAAAAAGGGAGAAAAAGATAGATTTCTAGGTGAGTATAAAGAACGAATTTTGGCTTACCTTACTTTTGATCAGATTAGAAGTGAAGCAATTTATCCACAAATAAAAGAAATTTTAGCCGAACCTGAAGCGGATTTTTTAGTAATTCATGGTAGTTTATCAACTGAAGAAGTAAAACCTTATCTAGAAATGGCGCAGGAGCAAGGTCTTAGTTTCCGCAAAAAAAATTCTCCCGATTTTAAAGGTGAAGTAGCACTAGCGATAGTCAGCAAAAAGGCAGTAGCTGCTAGAGATAGGAAAATTATGGACCGACAAGAACGGTTGCAAAAACAGGGTTTATCTGATAAGATAATAAAGAATGTTGGAGCTTATCTCTGTAAAGATTGTTGGAACGATCTTTTAGCAAATGCACCGGAGGAGAAAATTAATTACAAAAAAATTAGTTTGCTCGATAGACTTGCTGGTGTAGATTGTATTTCCTGTCAGGACGGTTAAAAATGTGAACTGGTACTTTAGCATTGCAGGATATTAATTAGCTTATCACGAATATAACTATTAGAGAATATACTATAGAGGTAATTCCTTTAAAGGCAAAGAATAGAAAGGGGCTTTTAGAGGTGGGAAAATTTATCATTAACGGTGGTAAACCACTTAACGGTGAGGTGACTATCAGTGGGGCAAAAAATGCTGCTTTGCCAATTATTGCAGCTTCACTGCTGGCGGATTCACCAAGCACACTACTTGATATACCGCAATTAAGAGATGTAAAAAACTTGAGTGCAATTATAGAAAAAATGGGAGCAAAAGTTCAACAGGAAGGTAGTACTATTCATATTGATCCATCTTCATTAACTACCCCTGAAGCAGATCATGAGCTTGCCCGTAAATTACGTGCTTCATATTATATTCTGGGTGTTATGCTCAGTAAATGGGGCCGGGCTCGAACTACCCTTCCAGGAGGATGTAATATAGGTAATAGACCAATTGATTTACATCTCAAAGGGTTTAAAGCAATGGGTGCTGAAGTACGACTTGACCATGGTGTTGTCGAAGTAACTGCTGATAAGCTAACAGGTAGTCAAATTTATCTTGATTATCCTAGTGTTGGTGCTACTATTAACATTATGTTAGCAGCTACAATGGCTGACGGAAAGACAATTATTGAGAATGCTGCACGGGAACCGGAAATTGTTGATCTAGCAAACTTTTTGACAGTCTTAGGTGCACAGATTAAAGGTGTCGGTACTGATGTTATCAAGATTGAAGGTGTGGATAAACTTTCAGGTGTTGAACATCGTATTATTCCTGATCGAATTGAAGCAGGTACCTTTATGATTGCTGGTGCGTTGACTGAAGGAGAAATTTTTGTAAGAAATGTGCTATCTGAACACGTTAAACCATTAATTGCTAAATTGCACGAGATGGGGATTGAACTGGAAGAAGACATTACAGGTATCAGAATCAAAGGGAGTAAAATTCCGAAGGCGGTTGATATTAAAACTTTGCCTTATCCGGGTTTCCCTACCGATATGCAGTCACCGACGATGGTGTTATTAACTCAAGCTGATGGAACAAGTTTGATTATTGAAACTGTCTGGGAAAATCGATTTATGCATGTTGATGAATTGAAAAGAATGGGTGCAAATATCAAAATAGACGGACATAGCGCTTTATTAAAACCTAGTCGTTTAACTGGTGCAGAGGTAACAGCTACTGATTTGAGAGCTGGTGCTGCTCTAATCCTGGCAGGTTTAGTTGCAGAAGGTTTTACAGAAGTAAGAGATATTTACCATATTGAACGAGGCTATGAGGAAATTGATAAAAAATTGAGGTCACTTGGTGCAGATATAGAAAAAATAAGTGACTAAAATTGTTCTAGTTGGCTGCTTCTGGTCATAAGAATAAATAAGACCAGTAGCAGGGAGTGGTAGTTTGTTTACTAAAACTACATATCTAATCATAGCGTTGTTTATGATTATCATTATTTTACCGCTGGTTATAGTCAGCGGTAATTTGTTTTTCAGGCAAGAAAAAAGAGAAGACGATCCTTTTTTACTTAATGTATACTTGCATAGAAAAAAGAAAATTGCACCCATGGAACTGGAAAAGTATCTCATTGGTGTAGTTGCGGCTGAGATGCCGGCTGCTTTTCAGATGGAGGCATTAAAGTCGCAAGCTGTTATAGCACGCACTTATACTTTACAACAAATTTTAGCTAAAAATGGTAGAACAAGTGAATATGATATTTCAACTGATCATACCCAAGATCAGGCCTGGTTATCTATGGAGGAAATGCGTGATCGCTGGGGTTATTTAGCATTTTTTTATTACTGGAATCGGGTTAGGGAAGCAGTTGAAAGTACAGCAGGCCAGGTAGTTTATTATAATGATAAGCTGGCAGAAACTGTTTATCATAGTAATGCTGGTGGCAAAACTGCAGCAGCAGAAGAAGTATGGGGTAAGGATTTTCCTTATTTAAAAAGCGTTAATAGCCCATATGATAGTTCAGGGAAACATTATCAAAAAGAGCGTATTTTTTCAATTGATGAGCTTGCTAAGATATTTGCAGTTGATACAATAACTGAGCCATTATTTGAAGTTGTAGAAAAAAGCCCTTCAGGTAGAATAAAAAAAATTAAAATCGGCCAGAAGCTTTATTCGGGTAGTCATTTACGCGAAAAGTTAAATTTACCCTCAACTAAACTTTCTATTACAGAAAGTAATGGTAGGGTATTACTTGAAATTTATGGTTATGGCCATGGTGTTGGTCTAAGTCAAGAGGGGGCTGAAGGTCTGGCCAACGCAGGTGCAGATTACCAGGAGATTATTAATCATTATTATCCTGGAACTGTTACAAAAAAATTTGAATAATGTTATTAGCTTCGGGAATACTAGTCCCGGAGGTGCATAAAAATGACTGACAGAAAAAACTTATTGATCGGATTTGCAACAATTTTAATAATAGCAGGTGTAGTGCTGGCTTATTATGATGTTGGCAATGAGGCAGAACAACCTCAACAGGAATTAAGCAATGCAAGTATAGAGAGATTAAATGAAGATGAGTTCAATTTGGAGATTGATGATCTTCCGGCGGGTAATTTTGCTCCAGGTAGACAGGAAACTACCCGCATGGAAGAACAAGAGCGGCAAAGAAATGAAAAACAACAATTAGAAGAACAACGAACAGAAGAACAGAGTGTGCAAGAACAAAGCGAGCCTGTGGAAAGTTTTTCTAGAAGCACCAAGAGTAATTTGGAATTATTGAAACCTGTACAGGCAGAAATTATGAGACAGCCTGGCTGGTATTATCATCCTGTTTTTGCTGACTGGAGATTTCAAAATGGTGTTTATTATGCCACAGAATATGACCAGCTCGTTATGGCTGCAGCTTCTGGGGTAGTTAAAAATGTCTCTGAACAGCCTTATCTAGGACTAGTTGTAGAATTAAAGCATGCTGATGGTATGAAGACTGTCTATGGTCATTTGGCTAAGATTAATGTTTCGGCTGGTGAAGAGGTGGCAAAAGGTCAGGAAATTGGCAGAACAGGGCAAACTGGGATTACTGATCGACCAGTTTTATATTTTAATTTAAGTAGTAATGAACAAGAGCTTGATCCAATAAAATATTTATCTAAGCAGGAAAATTAAAATTAATAAAGAAGTATAAACATTGATCACATAACTGGGGGCGTATAATAATTAATAGAGGTGAAGTTAATGATAACAACGGTTACACTGAATCCATCAATTGACAGAGAATATTTTGTTGATAGTAATCAGGTGATGAAAAACCAATATATTTATACAGATGAGGATGTAAGAGTCTATCCGGGTGGAAAGGGTCTTATTGCTGCCATCAACTTAAAAAATCTGGGTTATACTGATGTGCAGAATATTGGCTTTGTTGGTGGAAAACAGGGTCTATATTTTGAAAAAATGGTACAAAATCTTGACTTAACAACTAATTATATTAATACAGATAATGAAATAAGAAATAATGTTAAAATAATTGGTAAAGACCCTTTTACATACACACAGTATAATGACTATACTTACTCCGTAGATGATTATGATGTAAATCAACTGATTAAACGATTTAAGCGTGGTATTACAAGTAGTAAATTGATTATGATTGCTGGATCTATTCCGGAGGGTGTAGATTTCAGCATATATAAAAAGCTTACCAACATATGTCACGAAATGGGAAAAGAGGTTTATTTGCAGGCAAGTGGAGAAGCTTTAAACCTAGCCCTAGAGACTGAACCAAGATTTGTGGTACCATATTTTAAACATCATAAAACAATTTTGGATAAAGAGATTAAAACTCAGTCAGAATTTATAGAGGCAGGTAAAAGGTTACAGGAACATGGTGCTAGAAATGTTATTATTCCATTTCACTGTGATCGTCTACTTTTTGCTGAAAATGGTTCTGTTTACAAATTAACACCAGAAGATTACTGTATTCGGAATTGGTTGGGGGCAAGCGACGCCTATAATGCTGGTTTTTTTGATTATATTGAAAGATATGGATGTGATTTTCTGGAAGCAAATCGACAAGGGGCTGCTGCTGCCCTGAGTATCTCTGAGAGTAAATCCGTTTTTCTAGAAAGCAGAAAAGAAATCACTTTAAATATGAGTCGAATTATTATTCAAGAATTGGAGGTGTAGCCAGTTTGAGTATTGTTAAAGATTATATGTTTCGGACGCTTAATTCTGTCTCAAAAGATGATCTCATAGAGGATGTCATTAAAATTATGTATAAGACTGAACTTTCAGTGCTTCCGGTTGTTGACCCTGAGAATAAATTGTTAGCAACTATTTATAGTAATAATATTTTAAAGAATATTATCCCAGAACAGTTTGGATTTTTGGAAAGCCATCGCATTTTTTATGAAATTAATCAATCTGTGGAAAATTTAGCAGAAATAAAGGGACGTAAAGTTTCTGAATACATGTCTAAAAATACTGATTTTGTACATGAAGATGATGATATGAATAAGATTGCAGATATTATGTTGCATAATAAAGAATCGCTACTTTTTGTTGTCAATGAAGCAGGGTTTTTACGTGGCTATATTTCCCGGGCGGATTTACTACATTATTTATTAGATCAAGCTAAAGAACTTTGATATTAGGAAAAAAGAGGTGTACTTTTAATGGAAACTGAATCAGAAATTATAAATAAACTTGCTGGACTAGAACATTGGTTGACTAGTGTTCGGTTTAGTGAGAAAGAACTTTTTTTACTTGGATTTTTTGTATTTATTGCTTTACTAGTTGTTTTGCTCTCCAAAAAATATAAAATACCTATTGTGGTTGGCTATGTATTTATTGGAATTATATTAAGTGTTGATATTGTGGGATTAATACCTTTTGTTACGGAACATCAGAAAGCTTGGTATGAATTCACAATCTCTCAATTTGATTATGTAACACAAATTGCTTTAGGATTTATTGCTTTTACAATTGGTAGTGAACTTTCTATCAAGCTTTTTAAAAATTTAGGTAAGAGCATCATTTATATTTCAATTTTGGAATCTTTTGCTGCGTTTGCTTTTGTATTTTTGGCCGTTTATCTGATTGGACAACCATTGTATGTGGCTATGTTACTTGGCGCAATTGCTGCTGCAACTGCACCGGCAGCAACAGTCATGGTTTTGCGGGAATTTAATGCAGAAGGTCCCCTAACATCAACTATTATGGCAGTTGTAGGAATTGATGATGCAATTGCACTAATCATTTTTAGCCTGATTAGACCAATTGCCTATATGAGATTTACTGGTACTAGTAGCTTTTCAATAGGTCAGACCTTATTTATACCTTTTATAGAAATATTTGGTTCTATTTTACTGGGGCTGGGTCTTGGCTATCTTGCCCAGAAGTTGCTAGGTAGTTTTGATGATAAAACAAAAAAAATACTGACCTTTATAACCACAATCATTGGAAGTGCTGCATTGTCAGTCAGGTTTGGGCTCTCTCCTTTGATTACAAATATGTCTGTTGGTTTTGCTTTTAGAAACTTCACTCGTAAAAACCTTGGTATTTCTGAGTATTTAGATACCATAACCGTACCAATTTATGCTGTCTTCTTTATTTTAGCTGGTACTGAAATACGATTTTCCAGTATGGGTTCCCTTAGTTTTCTGCTGATTGCGTTAACTTACCTGTTAGCTAGAATCATCGGTAAGGTGGGGGGGTCTTCATTTGCGGCTCGGATTTCAGATGCACCTGATAGTGTGAAAAAATATATTGGCTTTGGACTTTTACCACAGAGTGGTGTGGCTATTGCGCTTGCTTATTCAGTGCAAAGACAGTTTGCAGCTAATCCTGAAGTAGGATTGTTAATATTTAATGTATTACTATTAACAGCGGCTGCAACCGAGGTATTTGGACCTCTAGCCACTAAATATGCTATTTTCCAAGCAGGCGAAGCTAACGAACATTAACGAGCATTAATAAATTGCTCATCGCAATGCTTTCACTGAGTAAATATTAAATGAGTTCATAGGAGATATTAAACTCGCTCCGCTTAAACAAAATATCTCCTTTAACTTCACTCAATTAATATTTACTTGCTCAGCATTAAGCTCTTCACAATTCATTAATGCTCTTCAAGATAGTGCCTTTGATTCGCTTATGCTCTCCAAGTAAGTGCTTTCGTAGGACGAACCACGACTTGTTTCGCATTAAGCTCTTCACAATACATTAATAACATTAATCTTGAAACCGCTGGTTGTTAACCGGGGGTTTTTATTTATCTTCAAGCATAAACCCGATATGTCTTTGCATATAAATTAATTAAGTCAGGCAATCGGGGAGGAATAAGGTTGAAAGATTACATTCGTCAGCGTGTGAAAGAAGTTGCACATTATATTTACGAGACAAAAGCAACAGTAAGACAGGCTGCTCGTATTTATGGAGTAAGCAAAAGTACCGTACATAAAGATGTCACAGAAAGATTAAACAAAATTGATGGCCAGCTAGCCGAGAAAGTAAAAAGAGTGCTGGATTATAATAAGTCGGAAAGACATATTCGGGGCGGGCAGGCAACTAAACGTAAATATGAAAAATTAAAGAGGAAATAAGCAAAATATATAGAAATAAATATAGAAGACAAAAAAATAGAAGATCTATCGGAAGGGGTATTGAGAATTGTTTGCTAAATTCGGCAAAAAAATTGCAATTGATCTTGGAACTGCCAATGTGATTATTTATATTAGTGGGAAAGGTATAGTACTCGATGAGCCTGCCTTTGTGGCACTTGATAAAAGAGCTCGTAAAGTTATAGCTGTAGGTAAAGAGGCAAGAAGAATGTTGGGTAGAACCCCAGCGGATATTCAAATCATTAGACCTCTAAAAGACGGGGTAATTGCCGATTTCGAAGTGGCCGAAATGATGTTGAAAAGTTTTTTGAAAAGACTTGCCCTTAATAAAAAAATTTTTAAGCCTATGATTATGGTCTGTATACCTGTTGGTGTAACTGGAGTTGAAAGAAGAGCTGTATTGGAAGCGGCTATTCAGGTTGGCGCCAGAAAAGCCTTTTTAATTGAAGAGCCAATAGCAGCAGCAATTGGTGCTGGCTTGTCGATTGAGAAACCTGAAGGTAATATGGTGATTGATATAGGTGGAGGTACAACTGAAATTGCTGTCCTTTCTTTGGGTGGAATTGTTGTTGGAGAATCAATTCGGGTTGGCGGTGACCGTTTTGATGCTGCCCTAGTTAGATATATCCGTGAAAATTATAATATGATAATCGGTGAAAGTACGGCAGAAAAAATCAAGGTAAATATTGGCACTGCTTTACCCGGATTTGATGATACTATAGAAATTAAGGGAAGAGATTTAATGAGTGGTTTGCCTAGAAATATAGAGATAAAAGCAGATGAAACAGTCTTTGCTTTCCGTGAGTTATTGGATGGAATTGCGCAGGCGACTAAAAGAGTACTAGAACAGACTCCGCCAGAACTATCCGCAGATATCATGGATCGTGGCATTATTTTGACTGGTGGAGGTGCACTGCTCAAAGGAATGGCAAAATTCATTAGTTCCGAAACGGAAGTACCTGTTTTTGTCAGTGATTCTCCACTTACCTGTGTGGCGGAAGGAACTGGACAGGCACTTATAGAAATCGACCGCTTAGCCGATGTATTAGATACAGGTAGTAGTACATTTTCATCATAATATTTTAAGAAAAGTCAGAGAGGATTTGGTATTTTGTCTAGATTAAAATATTTCATTCTGGCATTGTTATTATTTATTTTAATGATTACTGGGTCTGTTATGGCTGCAGAAATTATGCCACTTAAGAACTTGCAGCCTGGCATGCATGGTTATGCAAAAACGGTATTTTATGGAACTAAAATTGAAAAGTTTTCTGTAGAAATTATAAGTATAATGAAAAATAGAGGCCTGGAAAGTGATATGATATTGATTAAGACAGGTGGGCCATTAATTGAAGAGACAGGCGGTATTGCTGCTGGAATGAGCGGTAGTCCTGTTTATATTGATGATAAGCTTATTGGAGCTATTGGTTATGGTTGGCAGGATAGCGACCATCGTTATGGTCTAGTGACTCCAATTGAAGAGATGTTACCTTTATTAGATGATAATAAAGATGGAGAATTAGTAGAAAGTCAGATAGATCTAGCAGATAGTCTTGCCCGTACAAATACACCACTGATGGTAAGTGGTTTACAGGGGAGGGCTTTAAAGAGATTTGAAGAAGAAATGCAAAAAATAGGACTTGATGTAAAGCCAAGTTCTGGTATTAAAAAAGAAGATACAAGTGAAACCTGGCCTGAACCTGGTGATGCCATAGCAGTACAATTAGTTAGAGGAGATATTAATGTAGCTTCGATTGGAACTTTGACTTATCTGAAAGGTAATCAGCTACTTGCTTTTGGCCATCCTTTTAGAAATGTGGGTGAGGTAGATTATCTATTAAGCAAAGCATATATTGACGGGGTTATTCCCAGTCAAACCCAACCATTTAAATTAGGAGCACCTTTTAATAAATTGATTGGGGCGATTACAACTGATCGTGGCGCGGGAATAGCAGGACAGTTACAAAAATTCCCCCGAATTATCCCTCTGCATATTAGGATTAAAGATGAAAGTTCAGGTCGGGTAGAGGAAGTTGCTGTTCAGATTGTAAATGATGAGAATTTATTGACATCTATGGCCAATAATGTTGCTTTGCAAGCAGTTGATAGTACACTAGATAGAATTGGTTCAGGAACAGCTCAAATGGAAGTTAAAATTATGGGAAACGGACTACCAGATCTTGAGATGAAAGATGCTAATATGTATTATAGTCTTAACGATATTGGTAGTATGGCTCTGGTTGACTTTTATAGTATATTGGATTTAATTACACGTAACCCCTTTAAAAAAGTAAATATCATAGATATCAGACTTGATCTGACATTTAACCAAAAAGATCAAGTAGCTCTGGTTGAAGAAGCAAAAATATTAAATGAAGAAGTCTGGCCAGGGGATATAGTAGAAGTTGAAGTAACTCTGCATCCTTATCGGGCCGATACATTTAAAAAAGTTATTAAGCTTAATTTACCAGAAGATATTAACCCTGGGCTGGCAACGCTATTCATTGATGGAGGTTCAACTGGTCAATATAGTCAGACAACAATTGAAGCTGAACCTGACATGAGTGATAATATAAATCAGGCGCAAATTTCTGGCCATACTTCACTGGCTGAAATGATTGAAGGCTATCAAAAACAACCTAATAATAATGAACTGTTATTACAGCTTTATCAAGCCTATAGTGGGCCGCCTTTAACAGAAAGCAGTGCTGAGCCACCAACACCTGACCCAGAAGAAAACAAGGTTAAGAAGGAAAAGCCTAACCAACAGCCTGAGCAGAAGCAAGAGCAAGAAGATAATAAGGCTGAACAGGATGATGCTGAAGAACCAGCTGAGAATGAGTATGAGGCTGATGTAAAAGAGGTTATTACTACTGATTATGTTTTAGAAGGCAACCTTTCTCTAGATCTGGAAATCATGACTGATGAAGAAGAAACTCCAGCCGAAGAAGCAGAGAATGAGTCAAGAGAGCAATTAAAATACCCAAATAAACATGAAGTAGATAATAGAAAATTATAGAAAAAACTCCCGGGGCAAGCGCCTCGGGTTGTTAATATCAAGCGGTTTTTCCATAAACTACCTTTAGCAAATGTTGCAAGATAAGGTTAAATATATTATCATTGAAATGTAATCAGTAAATTAACGTCCTCTTGTTGGAGGAATGTAGATGAAAAGGAATATTTTGTTTTATTTTATGATGATATTTTTGGTGCTGGTAATAGTATATTTTGTCAGTCTGGGAACAGGATTACCTGAATTAATTAGAGCCGACATTATTCAATATATAGCAGATCAAGTTGATGGGGAAATAAGTTTTGGTGAGATTGATCTCTGGCCGATTACAGCTATCCAGCTAAAAGATATAACTTTTGTAAAAAACGATTCTAAAAGCCAATTTTCTATGCAAGCAGAATCAATTAAACTTTATCTAGATCTTAATATATTTGCTAAGGATAAAAGCTGGTTTGAAATTGATTATATGGAGCTGGAAAAGCCATTTATTGATTACTCAACTGAAACACAACTCATTAAAGATAATGATTTAACTATTGCCCAAAATATAAATGAACTAATTGTAGAAAATAACCTGCCAGAAATTTTTTCTGAAAACTATTTGCGTATTAAGGAAGGTCAGCTAAATTTCAAAACTCCTAATACTCATCTTGCTTTAAATGGAGTTGAAGCAGGTCTAAATTTTAAAGAAAAAAATAACTATAAAGTCGATCTAACAGGTAATGCCAAGCTTAATTATTTTAGTTCTAAAATGACTGGTAAGCTAGCTGATCTAAGTATCAATGGTTTTAAGATGCAGGCTAATGGGAATTATGCTGATTGGAAACTTGATTTTAAAACTACAGCAGTTAGACTCAAACCTCTGCAAAAATTTGTTCAGACCAAAATTAATGATCTGGAAGAAAATTTAGTAGTTAATTCATTAGAGGGTGAAACAAGCCTTATTTTAAAATTGAGTGGTACAAAAAATCAGATTAAATCCTATCAGGCCCAGTTAAAGCCAAACCAGGTTAGTGGAAAAGTTTCCTATCAGGATTATCTTTCCAGAAACCATGTTCAGCTAAGATCAGGTACTATTTATCTGGCTGGTCCAGAGTTAGAAGTTCGTACTAATGAACTTCCTCTTGAGATTGTTGGTAATAAATTAAACTTAAACGGAAAATTTAGTGGACAAACTGATTACTTTTTAGAAGTTTTTGCTGAAAGTTTTGAACTTGCTGAATTAGCTAGTTTAAATTTAATTGAGGAGAAATTAGCCGGTAAAGTTAATTTGCAATTTCAGTTAGAAGATAATAAACAAGGAAATCCGGCTTTTCAACTTGCTTTAAATGGTGAAAAAATTAGGCTAGGTGAAATTGAACTAAGAAAAATGCTAACAGAATTAAGCTATCAGAATCAGGAATTTTGGCTTGAAAAAGGACAATTTGATCTTGCCGCTAATGGAAGTCTGCGAGTACAAGGATCTTATCATCTTAATGATCATGAGTATTTAGCAGATATTATTGCTACGGATTTGCAAAGACCATTGCCGTATTTGGCATCATTACCTCAGGAATTATCTGCTAAATTAGATCAACTTAAAAATAGTAAATTGAATTTTACAATGCAGGTTGCTGGTTCTGGGACTGATTATAAACAAGTTTCAGCCACAGGAAAAGCCGATTTGCGTGGTGAATTAATTAACCCGTTCGGGGAAAGCAGGCTAGCTACTGACTTCTGGTATGAAAGAGGTCAGTTATTTTTAAGTGATAGCTCTCTGCAGACAAAGGGAGGTCAGCTAGATCTAACAGGTAGTATTGATTTTACAGATCAGCAATTAGATTTGCGTTTTGTCGGTCAGTCTATTTCACTGGAATTGTTAGAACTAGCAGGTCTAAAGAAAACTGAGATAAATGGTAAATTAGAATATGTGAGTGGAGTAATAGAAAAAAGTTTGGCTTCACCCTTGATTAAAGCCGATTTAAAGACATCTTATCTCAAGATAGATGATTATCAGATTTCTGACTTAGAAGGTCAATTAGAATGGGAAGACCAGCGACTGGCAGTAAACCAGCTAGATTTAAAATTGGCTGATGCTCCGATGCAAGCCAGAGGAGTACTTTCATTTAAGAATGAACCATCTATCAAAGGAAAAGTTAAAGTTATTGATATGCAATATGAGCAGTTAAGTAAACTACTTGCACAAGAATTACCAATGGAGGGTTCCTTTACTGGTCAGATCGAATTAGATGGACTACTGCGTGAACCGCAGGCAGAATTTGATTTAACTTCTGAAGATACTGCTCTGCTGGCAGCTGGTGAGAAAATTTCAGTTGAAAGACTGGATATTTCTGCTAGCCGGTCCAGTAGAGGGGTCTTCTTATTAAAGGAAGTTTTTCTTAAAAGTGAGCAGATAGTATTAGAAGCGACAGGAAAATATAGTGAGCTACTGGGCATGGAGATTGATTATAATTTAAAAGGTGTGGAAATAGCTCGGTTTATAGAAAACCAGGCTTTAACTGGTGAGCTTGAATTAAGGGGAAGTATTAATGGTAAGCTAGCTGACCCACTGATTAGCGGGGAGCTTACTACAGCTAACTTAAATTATCAGAAATATCAATTGCAATTAGCTGAAAATCAAATTACTTATCAAAATGGAGATCTTAACTTAAAAAAATTTAATTTTAATTTATTAGGAAATATGTATCAACTGCAAGGAAAAGTGGTTGATTTGCTGGCTGAGCAAAAGCTAGCAGTAATAGTTAGAACAGAACAGGCAAATTTGCGAGAACATCTACTTAAAATGGGAGTTAAATATCCCTTGAAGAGAGACGCTTTTCTTTCCGGTCAAGCTCATCTAAAAGGGAGTTTAAATAATCCATCTGCTAAGCTTGATTTAAAAATAATAGTAGGTGAAAATGAGGAAAATAACCTGAGATTAAATGGTCTACTGGCCAAAAAATTAGCTTTAAATTTAGAAACTACTGGTCTGCAATTAAACTACCAAAATAGTTTTTCTGGACAGAGAGTCAATGCAAACGGTAAATTAAGTTTTGCGGGGACTATTACGGGAAACTGGCAAAAGCCAGATCTAGCTTTTACTAATAATTTTAGGGATCTAGTAATTAACAAGACAAAAATTGCAGAGGTTAATGGGAAATTTGAGATTGATAATTTGTCTACAATTAACCTAGAGCAGGAACTTAACTTTGCTCAAGGTGGTAATGTGATAACAAAAGGGATTTATGCATTCGAAAAGGATGGCAAATATGATCTGCATTTAAAAGCTGATGACTTACCTGCTAACTTATTAGTTGCTTTAATTAACGAAGACTACAGTGCTCATGGTGAGATAAATGCTGATCTTAAACTAGATGGGACTGGTTTAAAACCGAATATAAATGGTGAACTTTCAGTCCAAGCAGCAGATATTAAAACAGATCTTCCGGCAGTTATTAAAAAAGTTGAAGGACAATTAATTTTTTCAGGGCAAGAAATTGAGATAGCTAAGCTGAGGGGAGCTTATGCTGATGGGAACTTTAATTTGCATGGCAAGTTAACCCCTTTTGCAGCAGATAATTTCTGGCAGCTTAGTTTAAATGGAAAGAATCTTTATTTTGAAGAAGGTTCTCTGGCAGGTGATTTTGATGCAATTGGGCAGATTAATGGTCCATTTAAGCAGCCTACTATCTCCGGTGAACTTCTGACACATGATTTCACAATTGGTATTCCTTTTGCTTGGCCTGAAGATGAGCAAGACAAAGAGGAATTTTTCCAACCTAGACTAAATCTACTTATCAATCCAGGTAAGAATGTTTATGTAAAAAATGAAAATATAGAAGTGCTTGTTGAAACTGGGAGTCTCAATCTAGATTATGTTAATGATGAAATTAGTTTAGAAGGAGAACTAAATTCCGAAACAGGTGTTTTTAATTATTATAATAATAGATTTGAGATGATTGATGGTAAGGCCGTGTTTTCTCTTTTTGCTGAGGAGAATATTCCTAATCTACATATTCTGGCAACAACTGTAGTTGGTGGAACAAAAATTACAGTTAGTCTGAATGGACCGGCAGATAATATGACAACAATCTTTACTTCAATACCTGAAATGAGTGAAGAAGAGATCTTAAGGTTGTTGGCCGGCAAAGGTGGGCTTGGTGCTGCATTAAGTGGTCAATATCTAAGGATAGATGAGATTATTAAGGGAGAAATTATGCGGTTTATCAGAAATCTCTTCCAGACAGATGTGGTAGATCGTATTGAGTCAGATGTAAAGAGTAGTTTGTCACTTGATGTGATTGAAATAGACACCTATCAGTTTGGGCAAGAAGAAAAAGTATTTCTTAGATTAGGTAAATCATTAACTGAACAACTTTATGTTGAATATTCATCTACCTTTAATGATGAAACAGAAATTGGTGAGTTATCTTTTCAATATTACTTAACAGATCAGACTAAACTTAAAGGAAGTTGGTTAGGTGATGATGAATATAGTATTAGTATCGAAAAAACTATTAAATTTTAAGATTGTGAACTTGAGGAGGAAAAATATGAAGGGCAAACGAAATTTGTTGATAACAGGAGTTGTTATTTTGGCTGTGATAGTAAGCTTATCTGGCCTTGCCGAAGCTCAATCAATGAATATTATTAAAAAGATTACAGTCGAGGGTAATGATTATGTAAGTGATTTTGAGATTTTAAATGTAGTAAAGACTGAAACAGGTGATGAGATAGATCAGGAAGTATTAAAAGATGATCTACAGGCAGTCTATGACCTCGGTTATTTTCAGGATATCAATATTAGTTTTGAAAATTACCAGGATGGAGTTAATGTTATTTTCAGTCTAGTGGAAAATCCAGTTTTAAAAGAAATTGATATCTCGGGATATGAAAAAATGTATAAGCGTGAGCAGTTGATAGAGTTGCTTGGTGTTAATCCGGGTACAGTGCTTAATGTTAAAGAGATGAATCAAGGACTTAAAAGATTACAAGAAAAGATGCAGGATGATGGTTATATTTTGGCCCGTTTCAAAGATGTCAATGTTTCTGATGAGGGAGTATTGATGGTCAAGATAAATCCTGGTTACTTAAATGAAATTATAATTAAAGGAAATGAAAAAACTGATAGAGATATAGTCTTAAGACAGATGCCAATCGGAGCAGGTAATGTTGTTAATATCAATAAAATTCAAAAAGGATATCAGAATCTCTATAAATTAGGCTTTTTTGAGAAAATTAATCCTGAACTAGAGAGAGTAGATAATGAAAAAAATACTGTCAATCTGGTAATTAATCTGACAGAAGGGAAAACAGGCCGCTTCCATTTTGGGGGAGGATATAGTTCTAAAGATGGCTGGATTGGTTTTGTTGATTTAAGTGAAAAGAATCTGATGGGTAATGGTCAGACACTTGGCTTTAAATATGAGTTTGGTGAATCCACAACTTATTCTGTTAATTTTTATGATCCCTGGATCTTTGGTAGCGATACATCATTTGGTATAAATGTTTATGATGATGAATCTAGTGGTTCTAATCTAGATGATGAGTTTACAGAAAGCCGTAGTGGTGGTAGTATTAGTCTTGGTCGACCACTTGCAAATGAATGGAAGACTTCACTTCGTTACCGCCTGGAAGATTCAGAAACAACTTGGGCTGAAGGAGTAACTGGTAAGACAGATGAAGCAAGTAGTATTCGCAGTCTGACCTGGAGTTTTAATCGCGATACTTCAGATGATCCATTCAACCCTAATCATGGTGGAATTAACATTTATTCTATAGAATATGCTGGTGATTTTCTGGGTGGAGATGAAAACTTCTCAAAACTGAATGCTGAGATTCGCCGCTATTATCCAGGTTTTAAAGCTGACCATGCCTGGGCATTACGCATTAAAGGTGGACTTGGCTACCGAGAAGATATACCTTTTGCAGAAGAATATAGATTAGGCGGTTCAGAGAATTTACGCGGCTATGAACGTAATAGTTTTCATGGAGACAATATGCTCTTATTAGGAGCTGAATATCGTATTCCAATTAATGAAAACTTTACAGGAGTGCTTTTCTCAGATGCAGGTAATACCTGGAACGATAAGAGTGATATTACATTAGATGAATTAAATTATTCACTCGGTCTTGGTGTGAGAATGAATACCCCACTTGGCCAGTTGAGACTTGATTATGGTTGGAATGACGAAGGCGACGGTATGCCTCATTTCAGCATTGGTCAGACTTTTTAGTGATAACTGGAGGTTTTAGATTTAATGAAAATGGATAATAATCTATTAATAATTGCTGGTGTAGTTGTGCTGTTAGTAGGTCTTTTTGCTGCCCTTAATCCTCTGGAAGGTGTTATTGCTACTAATACAACAAATGGGAAAGTAGCTTATGTTGACTTACAAGCCATATTTAATGCTCATCCAGATAAATTATCAGCAGAAGCGGAACTGAATGAAAAGGCTCGTAATTATCAACAACAACTGGAAGAAGATGCAGATGAACTTGCTAGAGATGAACAGCAGCAATTAATTGAAGAATTTCAAAAAGAACTTTCTAACCGAGAAGAACAGCTGATTCAGTTAGTGTTAGATGATATAGATCAAGCAATTGATCAAGTAGCTGCCCAGAAAGAGCTTAAAGTTGTCATGGATAAAAAAAATGTTCTTTATGGTGGCTATGACTTAACTCAGGATGTAATAGATTATATTTTAGATAACAAATAATGGTCAGGAGGTGACCCAAAGGTGCGTAGTTTAAAAGAAAGTAAATTAACAGCTTATCTTTTTTTGGTCGGGATTTTGGGGGTTGTATTTGCCTATCTGTTTATTTTTGGGTTAACTCCTGTGCAATATGAGATTGATGAGCATCAGCTAGCAAGCAGTGAGTTTAATATTGTTAAACCTGAATTAGAACAGAAAATATTATTTAAAACAGATCAACAGGCCTGGTTAGAAAAATTTGATCAGGATGTAGAAGAAAAGATACAAGCAGGTTTGCAGTCAACTCTGAATGTAATTAGAATTGATTATACTGGACGAATTGAGATAAAATCTAAGGAACTCAAGTCAGAACTGGCAAGCTATGTAGAAAATAAAGAACAAGAGTTTCAAGAAAAGCTTCTAGCTAGAAAAGAGTTTTTACAAAATCAATTGACAGATGAATTACGCCAGCAACAGACTACCAGAAGACATGAACTTGAAAAATATCAACAGTCAGCTCTGCTTGAAAACTATAACCAATTATTAAACCTGAGGTTAAAACTTAATATTTTAGAATTATCTAAGCAAGAAAAAGAAGATTATCAGCAGAAAATAACTGATTTACAGCAAGGACAACAACAATTACTGAACAATAAAGAAGACCAAATACAGGATGAATTAGTAAATAACTACAATAATCTGCTGGCAGAATATAATAATAAATTCAAAAACTTTCAGCAAGACCTTTCTATGGAGATTCAAAACTCTCTAGCAAATAGACAGGCAGAACTGGAAGTTGAACTTAACCATTATATTTTCCAGACAAAAAATGAAATGCAAGCAAAACTAGAGCAAAAAAGAGAAGAAATTATTAGTTTGTCAGAAAGCGCATTATTAAATAGAATTGCAGGTGAGGAAAGGGAAAATGGATAAAGCATTAATTGTAATCATTTTAATTCTTTTGATTGGGATTTTATTTGTAACATTAAATCAACCAGCTGAAATAGCTGTTGTAAGTATGGAAAAGTTAGTTGCTGAAAGTAAAGTAGCTGGGGAATTACAGCAAGAGTTAACAAATATCGGTCAGCAAATGGAGCAAGAATATTTAGAAAAAAAAGATGAGATAGAAAATACTGAACTAGAATCTGATCATTCACTTGAGCAAATTTATAATCAATATCTAAGCAATAAAGAAAAATTAGAAGAGCAACTTACAAATGAAATCCGTAAAGTTATTGCTGGGTTAGCAGAAAAAGATGATTATGAGGTCATTCTGTTTAAACGCGATGTTCATTCTGGCGGTGTAGATATTACTGATAAAGTAATTCAGGCGCTTGATGCCACAGGAGGTGCTGGGTTTGAAACAGAATCAGAGCAATAAGATTACAGCAGCCAAACTTTCGCAACTGGTGGCTGGTAGCTTAGTTGGCAATAGTCAATTAATGATCAGCCGTGCAACTGGAATCAAAGAAAGCAAAAGTGAATCGGTTGTTTTTGCAGAAAATGAAGAGTATTTGAGAGCAGCTTTTGCTTCAGAAGCTGCCTTACTAATTTTACCATTAAAGTTTTCAAACCATGAATTATTAAAGTCTCCAGTTAAATCGGTTATATTAGTCGAAAATCCGCGCTTAGCCTATGCCAAAATTGCAGATCTTTTTAGCAAAAAACCTTATGCTGGTAATGGCATAAGTGAGCAGGCTATGATTGCTGATTCTGCCAAACTTGGTAGAAATATTTCTATCCATCCTGGTGTTGTGATTGGAGAAAGATCAGAGATTGCAGACAATGTAATTCTGGCACCTGGGGTGATAATCGGACCTGATGTTGTAATTGGAGAAAATTCATTATTACATCCAGGTGTTGTTGTAGAGCGAGAATCTATTCTTGGCGCTGACCTGATCATTCAGGCGAATTCAGTTATCGGTTCAGATGGTTATGGTTATGTGACCGCTGAAGATGGTCATCATAAGATTCCGCAAAATGGTAATGTCATTATTGAGGATCAAGTAGAGATTGGAGCCAATGTAACAGTAGACCGTGGAACTAGTGGACCGACAGTAATTGGACGGGGTAGCAAAATTGATAACCTCGTGCAAATTGCTCATAATGTTAAGATTGGACCAGAATGTTTAATTGTAGCCCAAGCTGGTATTGCTGGTAGTAGCAGTCTTGCTAAAAGAGTAACTCTAGCTGGACAGGTTGGGGTGATAGGACATCTTGAGATCAAAGAGAACTCAACTATTGCTGCTAAGAGTCTTGTGACAAATGATATACCTGAAGGAGTTTTTTATTCAGGTAATCCAGCCCAAAACCACCAACAGGAGTTACGTACTCAGGCAGCAAGTCGTAAGTTACCTGAATTGTTAAAAAGAGTGCGGGAACTTGAAAAAGAATTAGAGAAACTTACAAAAAATTAATGTAATTTTTTGGTATTTTATGATAGATTTTTGGTGCAAGTTGTGGTAAGATTAGATTACCATGATAAGGGGGGGCCAAATTGAGTGATAAGATGGATGAATTATTGAAAGGCTTTTATAATTTTGAAAAAGAAATCAAACAGAGAATGGATGGTTTTGATAAAAGACTGGACATAATTGAAAACAAAATTGATGGTCTGGACCAGAGAATGGATAGTCTTGAAGGGCAAATGGACAGTTTGGAACAGAGAATGGATAGTCTTGAAGGGCAAATGGACAGTCTTGGAGGAAAAGTAGAAACCGGTTTTGATAAAGTTGATAAGCGGTTAAAAGAAATTGATTTAAAACTTGGAACTGTTCGGAGAATGTCGGGAGAGAATATGCGTGATATTGAATCTTTGATGGAAAAAATAGTTTAACTATCTTATCACTTAAAACCCTGAGAGGTGACATCAATGGAAGAAATGTTAAAGAAAATTTTAGATCAGATGAACTCACATTTTAGTAAAATTGATAAACGATTTGAGCAGATTGACAAGCGTTTTGATTGCATTGATAAACGGTTTGAACAGGTTGACGAACGATTTGAGCAGATTGACGAACGATTTGATCGAATTGATAAACGGTTTGAACGGGTTGACAAACGGTTCACAGGAATTGATAGTAGATTAGATAATATGACTCTGGAATTGAAACAGATTAAGGTACAACAGCAGGAAAATACAAATGTTTTGAGAGCATTAGAACATAAAGCAGATGTTCATAAAGCGGAAATAGACAAACTAGCAAATGAAGTAGCTCAAGTTAGCGGGAATCAGAAAAATATTTTGGACAATCTAGAAGAACTTAAAACAGATGTTAATTTGATAACAGTAACTACTTCTAAAAATACAATGGATATTGCTAGAATGAAAGCTATAAGATAAAGCTATATTTGACCCAGCCTATATTCCAAATTAGAGGAAAAGGGGTATGGAAAATTATGGTTGCTTTTAAAGAAAAGATATCGGAAAATTGGGTCAATTTCATTGAAAATGGGATTCTCAGTTAAATCCATAATTAACTTGAAAATAATTTAAGCTAATTATGGATTTATTTTTTTGGGAAAATTTGATATGATAAGGCAAAGATGAAAAACAAATTAAGAAAGCGTGATTATAAATGATAGCTAGCATAAAAAAATATTGGCATCCGATCACTTTATCTATGGTATTTTTTACTACCTGGTTGTGGTCATTTCCAATGTTTGGACCTTTATATGGATTATTAGATATTGATTATCAGCAATTATTTCTGTCTTTTTTAATTAGTCATGCTTTTGGACTTTTCATTTATGCATTTTATGCTGAAAAAATAAAGCAAATATTAAAATGTAATGCAAGGCAATTTATAAAATATTCTTCAATTATACTTGGTATTTTAACAATTATATTTCCTTATCTAGCAAATTCTTTTTTTCTGCCATTGATGGCCCTAATTGGTCTGATATCAGGTCCATTAGTTATTAATTACTTATATCATTTAGGTGGTAAAGCATGGTACAACTATCGGGGTCGAATATTGGGCTTAATATTTTTTCTAGCTAGTGCCCTCTCTTTAATTTTTATGTTTGTTTCAGCAGCAGAATGGATGTATATTTTAACAGGTTCTTTTTTATTTATACCGTTAACATTAGAGAAAAGTATTTTTATTAAAAAAGTAGAAGTACCTGAAATAGATTTAGCTAATTTTAAAAGATCATATTGGTTTGCCTTAATAATATTGTTAGTTTTATTTTACGCTGGGGGTGGCCTAATGTATAGCCTCAGTTATGGGGATATATTAGCTTCTGAAGATAATTATTTTGATCTTGGTTTCATTTTTTATCTACTTACAGTAATCCCGGCCGGCAGCATGGCTGATAAAAAGGGTAGATTATATTTAATTAACTTTGGTCTTAGTTTTTCTGGCATCGGATTTTTATTACTATTATTATCAGATAATAGTTTGCTGCAAAGTTTATCGCTGGGTTTACTACAGAGTGCTTTTGCTGTCATGGATCTCTATATCTTTCTAACTTTGATTGACTGGTCAAATTTTTTTCGTAGCAAAAAAATTATTGGTATTGGCTTAGCTATCAATGTGATAGCAGTCTTTATTTCCAGTTGGCCATTTTTAGGCAATCAGGTAGACAGTTTAATTGCCAATAATTATATTCCTTTGCTAGGTATTGTTTTTATCATGTTAATTATCCCTATATTAATATTTTTAAAAGATACCTTTCCTTTGTATCCGAAGCAAACTAATAATATCAAACAAGGAAGAGAAGAAATCTATCAAGAATTCAGCTTAACCGAAAGAGAGCAGGAAGTAGCTAATCTATTATTAGCTGGCTATAAAACAAAAGAAATAACTGATAAATTATGTATATCATATAATACTTTAAAAACTCATTTAAAAAATCTATATAAAAAGACAGAGAGTAATGGTCAGACTGACTTTATTTTATTAATCTGGAAAAAAACTAATTAAATCTTGTTACTCCAAAAATAAATCCTGATGTTCCAGTAAAATCACCCACTTGGGTGATTTATTTTTTTAGTTAATAATGCTAAAATTTGATTACAAAATCAAAGGAGGGCATTGTTAATGTTAAGAATGCATAAAAAAGTTTCTATCTTTGTACTAATCCTAACTTTATTTACAATATCGATACTTACAGGTTGTGACAGTGGGAGCAGTTTATCTGATGCAGATGTGGTGTATAAGTATTCTGGGGCAAAAAGTGTAGGGGATTTTATTGATGTTAGTCTAAATCTATCTGATACTACTTATTCTTATGCTATCAGGGAAGGTAAAGACGCAGGAGAAGAAGGATCTGGAACGTTTAGATTGATAGGTACCAGTGGAATTGGACCTTATCAAATTGATGGAAGTAATGATCGATTCGTGATGTTGGATGATGAGATTCTATTACTTTCTGATAACGAAGCTGCAGCAGGTAATAAATTAATTACTGCCTTAAAAAGATCAAATGTAAATTATGCTGATGAAATTGAAACTGGAAATTTAAGTGGTAAATATCATATCGCAACATCTCTGGAAGGATATGTAGGAACTGTAACTATTCCAGATGCAGGAGATCAGAGTAAAGTTGAGATTGATTTTGGAATTAATGGATTATTAAGCTTACCATTTTCTTATGAAGCCGATTTTCATGCAATGAAATTGGTAGAAGAGACTCTAAATGAGGGAAGTTTCAGACATTTTGGAGTTTTTACCAGTGATTATAAGATAGGTGTTATTGACTCTTATGAATATGTTAGTGGCGACTGGGTAGGTGATGGAATGTCTATCCTGATTAAAGAAGGAACTTATAACCTTGCTGAGTATGAAGGAAGATATAGTTATTTGGATGTAGATGGTAGTGATAGTTACATGACTTTTGAATTAAAAGAAAATGAAGGTTCCCTTGAATTATGGGTAGGAGATGAAGCTCTTGCTATTAATTTAACTGATCCTGACCAGAACGGACGGATTGATTTCAGTGCTGATCTGGTAGATGACGTTAGTGGTACTGAAGACTGGCATCTTTTATTATTACCAGAGCAGATGATGATTCTAGTAAGTGATACACTTGGTACATTTGGTGGAGGAGACGGTGGTTTAGGCATAGGTGTTAAAATAAATTAAAATAAACTTTTGCAAAAAAAGAGAGGTTGTCACAAGTAGTCAAAAAAACTATTTGTAGGCAACCTCTTTTGCTAACTATATTTAGTTAATTGTTTCTAGATAAAGAGCCACATTTTCAATCTGCTCACCTTTTTGCAAAGTAATTAATTCACTTTCAGCATAATAATCGCCACTATTAATTAGTTGATCATCAGTATTATCCTGCCAGGCTTTGAGTTGATAATCACCTGCTGGGAGATTTAACTGAAAATAGCCATTTTCATCTGGACGGACTGCAATACTACTATTTGTAATTTGATTATCAGGTTTAACAGCATAGATGATTAGTTCTGTAATTTCCTTAGACTGCTTATCATTATCTTCAACTGGGTCACGATAGGCAGTTTGTAAGGCTTGATAGATATCTATTAAGCCGGCTCCATAATCAAAGTCAAATCCTGGTTGACCAAGATCACGGGCTGTTGCAACCATTAAATCCTTAATCTCTGTTGGATTAGTGATACCTGCCTGATAAAGATAAGCGGCCAGACCACTAACATGGGGAGCTGCCATTGAAGTACCTTGAGCCCAGTGATAATTAGGTTGGATAGAACCATCACTACTTCTCATTCCAGAGGTACTTAAAATAGTATTAATGTTATGAGTAGTCGCTTGACTGTTACCCCCAGGTGCAACCAGGGTGAGGCCATCCCCATAATTAGAATAAGGAGCCAGTTCTTTTTCAGGACCAACTGCCCCTACCGCAATCACTTCATCATAATAAGCGGGATAAAGGACAGAGGGACTACTATCATTACCTGCAGCTGCAATCAAAGTTACACCTTGTTCATAGGCAGCTTGAATAGTACTATGTAATGTATTTGAATCAAAGTTGCCAGCCAGACTAAAGTTGATGATATCAGCGCCCTGTTCAACAGCCCAATCGATGCCTGCTATTAAAGCACTATATCCGCCTGTACCAGAACTGCCAATTACTCTTACAGGCAAAATTCTGATGCCCGCATTGATACCCGCAATTCCTTGGCGGTTGTTTGTGATAGCTGCAATAATTCCAGCCACATGTGTCCCATGACTAAAAGTGGTACTTGTATCAGTAGGATCATAATCATCATCAATGAAATCACGACCTGGTAATAAGATCTCATTTAGATCAGGATGGTTCGGAAAAATTCCTGAATCTAAAACAGCTACAACTATTTCATCATCAGCTAACTCAGCATAGTCACGCCAAATTTTTTCAGCTTGAATTAGATCAAGATTCCACTGTTGAGGATAAAATGAATCATTTGCTATAACTTGTGATGCTATACTGTAGTCTGGCTCATAAAAAACAACTTCTTTCTTTGTTGCAAGTTGGTCAATGTCAGTCTGACTGGTAATCTCAATCCCGTAGATATTGGTGCTGGTTAATCTTTGCCAGGCCCGCAGATGATATCTATCGAGAATAGATTCAATCTCTTTTACGGATAGGTGATCATTAAATTTAACCAGAAAAAGATTTTCGTTAAGTTGTTTAGTAGGAGTGGAAGCATTGTTAAAATAATATTGATCATCATTGGCATCCTGTACTACCTTCTGAACACTAAGCTCAGCAGAGTTTAAATAGACCATTCCACTAATCACACCATTATCACCGAGCGAACTACCTGAACTGTTTGTACAACCAGCAACTATTCCGATGCTAACTACTGTTAAAATTAAAAATATTATGTATTTCTTTGTTCTTCTTTGCTGCATAAATTATCCCCCTCATAAACTATTAATTAGTCACCTAAGTCGATTATCCTTTTAGTAATTCCTACCATGAATTTAAAGAAGGTTTTATTTTGGCTAACCATAATATATAATAAAGAAGAGTTTTATTAAGAAAGTGGGGTAGGAGAATGAAGCTAGACTGGAAAGGCAAGATTATAGATATATATTTAATAAGAGAAGTAATACAGCCTTTTCTGACTGGTGTGATTATTGTGACGATCATTATGCTGAGCAGTTTTTTATTTCAATTAACAGATCTGTTAATTGTGAAAGATGTGCCGCTGGCTGATGTGGGTCGCCTCCTTTTATTTCAATTACCCGAGTTGGTTGTAGAAACCTTTCCCATTGCTATCCTTTTTGCAATTATGACTGGACTAGGTAGACTCAGTCAAGAGAATGAGTTTACAGCACTGCGGATGGGAGGAGTTAGTCTTTACAGACTTTTTATGCCCCTGATTGTGATCGGTTTAATAATTAGTGGAATGACATTTATCTTAAATGAAAGAGTGGTTCCCTGGTCTAATCACCAAGCCCGTAATATTATTCGGCTTAATATTTTAAAAGAAGTAATGCCAGAAGTAAAAGAAGATGTCTTTTTTACTGGGCCAGATGGCCGTATTTTTTATGTAGAATCATTTAATGAAGAAGAGGCTGAATTAGAAAAAATTATGATCTATAATGTAAGGAAAAATAGAGACGAGTTTCCTGAGGTAATTACTGCCCAACGCGCTGAAATCAACCAGAATAACTGGCTTTTAAAAGATGGTGTCATTCATCGCTATAACCAGGCAGGCCAGTTGGATATGGAAAGTCGTTTTGCTAAAATGCAGATAGAGATCACAGAAGATACGACTAAGTTTTTTGGTGAACAAAAGACTACTGCTGAGATGAATCGGGCTGAATTAAAGAAAGAGATAGCCTTATTTGCTAAAAGTGGGATAGATGTCAGTTCTCTGCTGGTCGATTATCACCTTAAACTTGCTACCTCATTGACACCTTTGATCTTTATTTTACTAGGGACACCCCTGAGTCTGGGTAAAAATGAGAGTCGTATTTTGAATATTATCTTTACAATTGCCATCATATTTTTATATTATCTATTGATCTCATTATCCCGTTCCTTAGGCAGAAATGGCATGTTGTCACCATTATTGGCAGCTTGGCTGCCCCATCTAATTTTTGCGGTGATCGGCTTGACTCTACTTGTTTTTAGAGAAAAATGGCAGCATTATTTAAATAAATTAGTGAGTCGGCTTTTAGGTGGTTCACTAGCTATTATTTTACTTACAGGAGTGATTTTAACAACCTATAGCTTTGCTTTTGCTACAGAGAGTAATGCAGTAGCAGAAGATAAGTTAAATATAAAAGCAGATCAAGTTGAATATTTTGCAGGTGAGAATAAAATTGAACTAAAAAATAATATTATAGGTAAATATCGGGATCTCCATTTGCAGACCGAAAGAGCTGTTATAATAATGGCTAATGGTAGTGAGAAACTCCTAGCAGATGTAAAAGAGATTGAGTTAGGCAGAAATGACCTGAGTGGCTGTGATTATGAAGACCAACACTATTTTTTTCGTTCAAGTGAAGTGACCATCTATCCCGGAGATTATCTAATAGCCAAGCATGTTGTCTTCTGGGAGTTAGGTGGGAAGTTACCGCTTTTTTATTGGCCAGTCCTATATATTTCTTTAGATGATGCAGAACAAGGCCTAGTCCCAGAAGTAGGTTATCATGGTCAGCGAGGCTGGTTTCTAAAACTAGATTATGACTATCGTCTGACACGTTCACTACCAGGTAAGCTTTATCTTGATTATTATACTATTTCTGGTTTTGCGGGAGGTTTTAAACAGTATCTGCTCCATCAAAGCGATCAGAAAGTTTTTCTTAAATATTTAACTCAGGAAAATCGGACCGATCTTTATGGGCTTTTTAACTGGCAGGCTGAGTTTGATTATGCTGATCAAAAAGGTAATTGGCAGACTGATACCAACCTTTTATATACAGATTATGATAGATATTACCAGGCAGATGCTAAGCTAGATATCGATTATCGGGGAGATAAACAACGGCTAACTTTGAATTCCGCTTATTCAGAGCAAGATTATCTCAGTGATGATTACCGAGATGATCAGGAGTTAGAGTTTGATTTTGACTATAACTTAGAAATTGCGCAGGATTGGGAGTTAGACCTTGCTTTAAACCATGATATTATTGATAATCCTACTGCAGAACGCAGAACCCGCTGGGGTACAGAGAGTTATCTGCGTTGGCAAGGCAGCAGGCGTTCGCTGAAGATTTTACTAGAAAGATATGATCCTAGTTTTGAAGCTGATACTGAAGAAAATCAGGTACAGTTTTATCGCTGGCCGGAGATTCAATATGAGATTCAACCAACGTCTGAGTTTAGGTATCGAGTCACACCAGGCTATTATTATGAATCAGCTTCTGCTAAAGAGGGTTACCGCTTTAAACAAGAAATTGAATATGATAAATACTGGCGTTTAAATGATATCTATAGTTTTAATATGACCCAATATGGTGATGCAGCCTATTATCGGATTGTGGCTGATAGTGAGCAGGCAGCTAATCAGTTAGATTTAGAAGATTTTTTACTTAACTATCAATCAGAATACAGACTCCGGGCCAACTATGGGAATGGGTTAATCTGGACTAATACATATCAGATGAATCTACCTTTTGGCAGAACCCCTTTTCGTTTTGATGCAGAAGATACAGAAGAAGAATATCAGAGTAGTCTACGTTACCGTCGGGGTTCTTTAAATATGCGCTTAAGTGGGGGTTACGATATTTACAATCAGCTTTACCTACCAGTTAATATGCTGGCCAATTGGAAGGTTAATCCGGATTGGGGAGTGGGCCTGGCAACCGGTTATGATCTTAATAATAGTCGTTTTGATGATTTAATTATAACTAGCAATTTTGCACGCCAGGCAGTTGAGATAAAATCTGCGCTCCGTTATGATCTCAACCAGATGCAGTTAGAGAGAGTTGATAATCGGATTATCTATGACTTAAAAGAAGAATGGTATTTTGAATTCAGTACCCGCTATGATCACTTAGCGGGAGAGTTTGACCGGGCGGATTTAATTTTGAAGAAGAACTTTCACTGCCGACAACTCTGGTTTACTTATGATCATCTGGAACAGGAATATACAGTTGAATATCATCTCAACATATTCCCAGATCAAGGAGTTTCCTTTGGACAGGATGATAGTGGAGATTTTATGTTTGACCTGGGTCTGGAAGAATTATTAAATAACTAGATTGTTAATAATCTAGTCAAGATAAGCTAGTCAGGATTAGCTAGTCAGGGAGGGAAAAAATAATGGGCAAAAAAATACTAATCTGTTTTTTTCTGTTAAGCCTAATTGCAACACCTGTGCAGGCCCAACTCCGGCTACAAGCAGGATTTTTAGATTATCAGGAAGAGAGTATTAAGGTTAGCCAGGGGGTAACAGTCAGCAAAGAAGAGACAGTTGTCAATGCACCGCGGGGAGAATATTGGCGGGAAGAGAAAAAGGCACTGCTCCAGGGTGGTGTGATTATGGAAGCTAATACCGGTACAATTGAGGGTAAAGAGATGACAGCCTGGTTTGCGGAAGACCGTTATCTTTTTCGCCAACAGGTAGTGATGAATTATCGTAAAGAAAATGAAGAAGCTGACCAGACATTTATTCTCAAGTCAGCTATGCTGGAACTTTTTGCTAAGACAGACTCTTTTCAGGCAAAAGAAGGAGTAGTCATTGATTATCAAGAGAGGCTACTTAAATCAGAACAGGCTGATTATAATGGAGAGACAGAAGAATTAGTTTTGACTAAGAATGTTTTGATAGAAGAAGAGAACGGGGACTGGATCAAAAGTGAACGGGCCGTTTTCGATCTGGCCAGTGAAGAAGAACATTTTACAGCAGAAGGTCCGGTGGAGATCGAAATAACGTTGAATGATGAGGAATAATACCACAAATTACCGATTTACAGACATTTACGTTGCTTCCATTGAATGGTATAATTATAACAGAATGGGAGCGGATAGAGATGTCAATAATATTTTCCGATTTTAAAAGGCAGCTATTCGTTTTGCTACTGATTACGATTTTACTGGGAACTTTTCTGGTCAGAGCAGGGGGATATGCTGCCGATTATTATTTTTCAGAAGTTGTAAGTGGAGTTTTAGGTGATTATGGTGAGTATGATCTCCTTTTTACGCTGGCGAGTGATAAAGAAGATCTTGCCTTAGAACAGATTAGACAGGCTACTGAAGATCATTTGCCCGGGGGAACTTTAAAAGCGGGCCCAGTTGTAGCAGGTAGTAGTAATTACTTATTTAAGGTACCAAAAAAATATCATCGCGCAGATGTTTTTACAAATCTGGGTTATTATTTTGCCGACATTCCAGGTGTGATAAGTAAATCTGTGATAACTGAACCACGCCTGTCTGTAAGAGGTTTTCGGGGTGAATCTCTGGAGACAATTAAGCCATTAATTGATCAGCTAACCGGTATTAAATTTAGTTATAAAACAAGTGATGGAATGGACTTGGTTTTAACAAGTCCTGAAAAGTTGGCTGAAGTTAAGGAGAATGTAGAAAGGATACTGTCAAATTATCGTCTCTTAGAAGTCAGATATCCACTTAACAGTCATCCAGGAGAACTGCAAAAAAAAGCAACGGAGATTACGGAGTTAATTAATGCAGAATATAATTCGCTCAAAGTAGCGAATGTTACTCGGGAAGAGGGCGGAGATCGGGTCACAATGTTGACAAGTTTAGAACAGATGAAAGGTTTTTTGACAGCTTATGCTGATCGGGTCTATTTTGAACTGCCAGCAGGGCATTATTTGGATTTAGATGAAAAACTTTTTGCTGGTCCGGAAGGTGAAATTGAGTTAAAGATATTAGATAACAAGAATGGTGAAGTTACAGCTTTAATAGTCAAAGGCAGACTGACTGCAGAGCAGACACCAATCTTTTTTAAAGGCCAATCTGGTCTGGTCGAATTAGCGGAAGGTCAGGTTATTGCTCCCCGCAGAGAATTAAAGGAAGCAATGCAAGGTCTGCAATCTCTGGCTGGCCAATTAGAGCAATTTTCAGAAGAAAGCAACCGTTTAGCCAGTCTTTTTACAGAACTAGAAACAGGCCTTACTAAGCTAAATGAAGGTTTAGCTGTTTTAAAAGATGAAGGTTCAGAGATAAATAATGTATTAGAACGTTGGCAGGAAGAAGATATTGCTGGTTTTCTAGATCAGATGGAAGCATTGATTGGTCAGGTGAGAGCCAGTACTGGAGATTTAGAAAATGTGCAGGAAAATTTGATTGTAAATAGTAATCAACTACGGCAAGCGGCAGGAGAGATTGGTAGTAAATTAGTCTTTATACCCCGTAATAATGAGCTTTACAGTCAATTAAATGAACTACAAAATGTATTTCTGCAGCTATCTAATCGCTTAGATTCAAGTTATGAAATGTTAAATAACGGCGAGAATGAATATCTTAACGTTGAGACTTCTTTAGCTAGTTGGGAAGAAAAAATAGTTTCTATGCGTGAGTTAGAAGCATCACTTAGCCAGGAGAAGGCGTTGACTGGTTCTCTCGAAAAACTAACTGACCTACAAGAGTTAAGTGAAAAGATAAATCCAGCTGAACTTGCTCAGCAGTTAAAACCACTGCAGGCAGGATTGCAAGAACTGCAAGGTGATCGCTTGCCTCAGTTAGTTGAACAGTTAGTCGTTATTCAGGATGCACTGCCTGATGTGGAAAACAAAGAACTAATCGAAACAATTGAACTGATTGATAGTTATCTCTTGGGGCAGGTGATTCCTGGTGACCAGATTCAGTTACTGGTTAAAGGTAAATATGATCAGACAGAATTAAATAAAGAGATTAAGAGTTATCTAGCTGAGCCAGGTATCAGTTTACTTGACATGGAAGCTGGATTTCTCCAACCAGATCCAAGAGGAGAAGTAATTAATTTGCTTCGGCAGGTAAGGGCAGTGATTGCAGCTATTCTAACATTTGTTTTCACCATTTTAACGATGATGTTAGACCAGAGTCTGATTGTTAGTCTCTTACGCCTTAAAGGAAAAAAAGGCTATCTTTATGGTATTACTGTTGGGGGTTTGCTCTTTAGTTTAATCTATTATTTAAGTGGGACAACTTTCCCTTATCTGAATATCTGGACAAATATTGTGCTAGGTGGATTAATTGGCCTGGTAACTGCTTTACTTTCAAATATGTTAAATCCGGTCTCTAAAATAGAGTGGGAAGCAGGCATTTCGCTGGGACTTTCGACAGGTGAGATTATCAGTGAAATTATGATCCCAGCTGGGAAACCAGGTTTGCTTTATCTGCTCAATCGACCCAAAATAACTTTCAAATAGATGAGGAAGATATATTATGTTAGCAATTAAAAATCTAAAAAAAAGCTATGGCGAAAAAGAAATATTAACTGGACTTGATTTTGAGCTGGCTCCAGGCGAGATAGTAGCCATTATGGGGCCAAGTGGTTGTGGTAAATCAACTTTTATTAGATTGATTAATAGACTGGTTGAGCCTAATGCTGGTGAGATTATTTTTCAAGGTCAACCAGTACATGCACTTAATAATGAAGAGTTACGCAAAGTGCGCCGCAAGATGGGCTTTGTTTTTCAACACTTTAATCTGATTAGAAGACTGACAGCAGGTGAAAATCTTACTTTAGGCCTAATTAAAGCTGGATTTTCCAAAGAAAAAGCATATCAACAGGCAGAAAAAGTCTTAGCTGATGTGGGTATGGTTGGTAGATATGCTGAGCCAGTAACAGGGATGAGTGGGGGCGAAAAACAGAGGATTGGGATTGCGCGAGCCCTGATGATGGAACCAGATTTATTATTATTGGATGAACCAACAGCAGCCTTAGATCCTATCCTGGTCCGGGATGTACTGACTGTTCTGGAAAAAGTAGTAGCTGATCATGGCAGTCGTTCTTTAATTATTGTCACACATGAGATCGCTTTTGCACGCAAAGTGGCAGATAGGATTTATTTCATGGATCAAGGCAGATTTATTGAAAGTGGTCCACCGGAGAGACTATTTACCCAACCTGAATCCTGGATAGGGCAGAAATATAGAGATATTATTGAATATAGTTGAATTATCTCATTTAACAGGATATAATAAACTATTGAAAGACATAGCTGTAAGGAGATGGGTTTTTTGCTTATTGAAATGGAGAAGAGAAAAACAATTGCAGACAGAGCAATTTTAGAGGGAATTGCCCTCCACTCCGGTAAGGAAGTCAAGTTGAAAGTTGCTCCTGCTCCTCCGGGGACAGGAATAATTTTTAAAAGAATAGATTTAGCTGACCAACCTGAGATAGAGGTTAATCCTGGTCAGGTAGTAGCTGCACGCCGTTGTACAGCCTTGGGCCTTATTAATAATGGCCAAGCTGAGATTAAAGTAAGCACAGTTGAACATCTGATGTCAGCCATCTGGGCATTTGAGATAGATGATCTTTATCTAGAACTTTCTGGTGCAGAAACACCAGTTGGAGATGGAAGTGCACTTATATTTTATAATTTATTTAAAGAGATAGGTATTGTTGAACAACCTGGCAAGAAGTTTATCTATCAGGTAGATGAACCTCTCTATGTCAGAAAAGGAAATGCCTATCTTACTATCTTGCCAGATGATAAATTTCGGGTAAGTTATACACTTGATTATGATCATCCGGTGATTGGGACCAGTTTTTTTGAGTTTACGGAAGATGATAACTTTATAGAGACGGTTGGCCGTGCTCGTACCTTTGGTTTTGCTAGAGAGGTAGAAAAACTGCACAGCCGGGGTCTGGCCCTGGGAGGAAATCTTGATAATGCAGTCCTGGTAGGAGATCATAAAACAGTTAATGAACTCCGCTACCCAGATGAGTTTGTACGCCATAAAGTGCTTGATCTAATTGGTGATATGGCATTAAATGGTCAGATAAAGGGACATCTATTAGCTGTCCGGTCAGGCCATAGCTTACATGTTGAACTGGCCAGCAAGATTAGCGAAAAAATTATGCAGGAGGTAAATTTTAATGAGTGATCTGCAAGAAATGTTAGATATTAATAAGATAAGAAAAATTTTGCCACACCGTTATCCGCTTTTATTGGTGGATAGAATTGAAGATATGGAAGAAGGCAAAAAGATAACTGGGATTAAAAATGTAACAATTAATGAGGAGTTTTTTCAGGGCCATTATCCTGAACATCCAATTATGCCAGGTGTTTTGATTATTGAAGCTATGGCTCAGGTTGGTGGTATACTGATGTTTTATAGTATTGATGATGCAGGAGATAAACTGCCGTTTTTTGCTGGGATTGACAAAGCAAAATTCCGCCATCCGGTTATTCCGGGTGATCAGCTTGTAATTAAAGTAGAAGTTTTGCGTTTAAGAGGTAGAATTGCCAAAGTTAAGGCATATGCCTATGTTGAGGATAAACTAGCTTCTGAAGCAGAGCTGATGTTTGCCTTTGAAGATAAAGAATAGAAAAAGTAGAGAAGGATAGGAAAGGGGATGTGTCTTTTTGGAATCTAGTCAGAAAGCCAGACTGATCAGGCTCGGCAATATTCATGAAACAGCAGTTATTGCCCCTGGTGCAAAGCTGGGTAGGGATGTTGAAATAGGACCTTATACAGTAATTGGAGAAAATGTGGAGATTGGTGAGGGAACAAAGATAGGCCCTCATGTCATAATTGACGGCTGGACAACTATTGGTAAAAAGAATGAAATTTTCCACGGCGCTTCCATTGGTCTGGCGCCACAGGATAAAAAATTTAATGATGAGAAATCTTATCTCTTTATTGGGGATAATAATACTATTAGGGAGAATGTAACTATTCACCGCGGTACCCAAAAAGGTGGGGGAGAGACCAGAATAGGTAATCATAACTTTATTATGGCTTATTGTCATATTGCTCATGATTGTCAGATTAGTAATAATGTCATCATGTCTAATGCAGCTAATTTAGCTGGCCATGTTGTTATTGAAGATTATGCGGTAATTGGTGGTTTAACCGGTATCCATCAGTTTGTCCGGATTGGTAAGATGAGTATGATTGGTGCTCATTCAAAAGTAGTTAAAGATTTACCACCTTATGTCATCGGTGATGGTCATCCTGCCCGAGTCAGTGGGATTAATGTGATCGGCCTGCGTCGGAATGGTATATCACCAGAACTGAGACTGGAGATTAAAAGAGCATACAAAATCTTATATAGATCAAAACTAGGTATTGAAGAAGCGATTGACATGATGGATCAAGAACTTGATGCTAGTGACGAGATTGAACATTTTCTCAGATTTCTAAGAAATGTACAGCGGGGTATTTGCCGCTAAAAAGGTGAGATATAATGAAAAGAATTGGGTTAATAGCTGGTTGGGGAGATCTGCCTTTAATTTGGGCTAAGCAAGCCAAAAAAAAGGGAATTGAGATCTATGTTTTTAAATTAGCGGAAGAAAAGACAGCCTCCTTTACTGAACTAGCGGAGCAAGTCTATCAGGTAAATATTGGTCAATTGGACCATTTAATTGAACTTATATTATCACATCATATTGAAGAAACTGTCATGTTAGGTAAGGTAAGAAAAGAGCATCTTTTTGCTAATCTGGAGCTGGATAGGCGGATGCAGAAAGTGCTGGCAGCTTTGCCATTACTCAATGATGATAGTATTTTACTCGGTATTGTGGATGAATTGGCCGCAGCCGGGATTGAAGTTTTACCTCAATCTATTTTTCTGGACAGGTTATTACCAGAACGAGGTCTGATTGTGGGAGAGATTACTCCACAGTTGCAAGAAGATATGGCTTATGCCTTTAGGCTGGCCCGGGAGATGGGTAGGCTTGATATTGGTCAGACTGTACTTGTCAAAGATAGAGCTGCATTAGCAGTTGAGGCAATTGAAGGTACAGATGCTGCTATCAAGCGTGCTGGCAAATATGGTGGTCGTGGTCTGGTTATGGCTAAAGTCAGTAAAGTTAAACAGGATCTGCGTTTTGATATTCCTACAGTTGGTCTGAAAACATTAGATAGCTTATTAGCGGTAGGAGCAAAGGGATTGATTATTGAAGCAGAAAGAACATTTTTGCTTAAACGAGACAAATTTATAGAGAGAGCAGACGCAGGCGGCCTAACAGTAATAGCCGCTTCTTTTTCGCTTGAAGAAGAAGGAGGGATCTTATGGGGGGAATAATGGTTAGTGCTGGAGAAGTCTCTGGAGATATGCATGCTGCTAAAGTCGTTAATAAGATGAAAGAGCTGGTACCTGGGCTTAAATTTTTTGGGATGGGATCAACCCAACTGAGTCGGGCCGGTGTAGAAATCTTACTTGACCCAACTGAAATTAGTTCGATCGGTTTTGTGGAAGCACTGCAGAATATCAGAATCCATCTTAAACACCTCAAGCAGATGAAAGAATTAATTGCTGAGCGGAGACCTGATATTGTCTTTCTGGTCGATTATTCTGCCTTTAATATGAAACTGGCCAAAGCCTGTGCGAAAATGGGGATTCCGGTTGTTGACTATTTCCCACCAACTGCCTGGATCTGGGGTAAGTGGCGGGCTAGAAAGTTGGCTCGTTATGGTACAACGATTGCAGCTGTTTTTCCGATGGAGAGAGATGTTTATCAGGCGGCAGGAGCTGATGTTTCTTTTGTGGGCCACCCATTATTAGATTTTGTGAGAGCTAATGAGAGTGAACGGGTGATCAGAGAAGAGATAGAACTGGGTAGAAAAAAGCAAATAGTAGGGTTATTGCCTGGCAGCCGAAAAAGTGAGATTGAAAAGATGCTGCCAATTATGTTATCAACGGCAGAACTTTTACAGCAGGAAAATCCAGGCCTTCAGTTTGTTTTACCACTGGCCCAGGGTGTTGATAAGGAGAAAATTCGCCAGCTCTGTCTGGAACGGAGTCTGGTTGTTAAGCTGGTGGAAGATTATACCTATCAAGTGATGAAAGTTGCTGATCTGTTATTGACTACTTCTGGAACAGCAACAGTAGAAGCTGCTATTTTAGAGACACCGATGGTTATTTGTTATCAGACCGGGGCAAGTTCTTACTGGTTGGGCAAAAAATTAATGCAAGTTGATTTTGTGGGGATGCCAAATATTATTTCCGGCCGGGAGATTGTGCCAGAATTGATTCAGGATGACCTAACAGTAGATAGACTTTATTTGGAGGCAAATCGTTTACTAAAACAACCCTATCTTTTAAAAGATATTGAACTGGAACTGGCTCAATTAAAGAAAAAACTTGGTGGTATTGGTGCTGTAACCAGGACAGCCAGGCTGGTTTTAGAAAAAGGAGGATTGCTCTCTTAATAGTGAACAGCAAAAAACTTTTCTTATTAATAAGTATGATTGTAATCATTGTTGCCGGTATCTTTTTTAGTTTGCAAAATACAGAGCCAATGCAGCAAGATCAAGTTGGCTCAGAGCAAGGAGAGAGACCAGCTAAGGAATTTAAAGAAGCAAAATTGACACTCTTTAATAAGGACCGTAGTTATCGTTTGGAACTTAGCTCAAAAAAAATAGTACAGACGGCTGCTAAAAATATATTTAAGCTAACGCCAGTCTATATAGAAGTTTTTTCTACTAAGACAGAGCAGTTGGCCTATACTTTTACGGGTAGCAGAGCTAAATATGATGCCCAGGCGAGGTATTTAGAAGTTTTTGGGCCGGTTCAAGTTGAACAGGAATTTTATAATATTTATTGTAACTGGTTGGGCTGGCAGTTAGATAATGAGATTATTCGCGGTCGCGAAGAGGTTAAAATTGATGGGCCGAGAATGGTTCTAACAGGAGATTCTTTTTTGACAGATCCTGATTTTATTGAACTTAAAGTTGAGACCAATCAAGCGCAAAAGACTAGACTTGTCTGGGAGGAATAAAAATGGTAGATAGCAAAAGATTTAAAAAGATATTTATTGCTTTAGTTATGATGCTGGTATTAATCGGTCAGACAGGGGTTCTGGCTCAGGGTGTACAGGAGCTAACCGCAGATAGTCTGCAGCTAGTTAAACTTGATGAGGATAATTATAAAGTAATTGCTAAAGCAAATGTTCGCTTGTTGTATAATGATCTGGTCTTAACTGCTGAAGGCAGTGGTCTTATCAATCGGAAAACTGGTGATCTCAATTTTGAGCAGGATGTAAAACTTGTTTATCAAAATTATACGATTTCTGGTCAAGAGATGACAGGTAATATAGATGCTGAGAAATTTGTTTTTAGTGGTGAACCTACCATTACAGGCGAAAATTTAAATGCACAGGCAGAGCAGATTACTTATTTGGCTGCGAAAGATTTGATTTTGCTGGAAGGTAATGCAAGTGGTATTAGAAATGGACAGCGTTTCCAGGCTGAAAAAGCTACTTTTAATCTGGCTACAGAAAATGTAGATCTTACTGGTCAGGCGAAAATTGTCTTCCCAGAAGAGGAGACTGAAGATGACAATTAAGGCAAGAGGTCTGGTCAAAGAATATAATAAACAACGGGTAGTTAATCAGGTTGACCTGGATGTTAAACGGGGAGAGATAGTTGGTTTACTCGGTCCAAATGGAGCTGGTAAAACCACCACTTTCTATATGATCGTAGGACTTATTTCTCCTGATGCGGGTGAGATTAGCTTAGATAAAGATCAGATTACAGAACTGCCGGTCTATAAAAGAGCCAGGCGGGGAATTGGCTATCTTTCTCAGGAAGCATCAGTTTTTCGTAAAATGACGGTGGAAGATAATATTAGAGCTATTCTCCAGTATCAAGCTTGTCCCAAAAAAGAGGAAAACAGACGGCTAAATGAGTTGCTGGAAGAATTCCATATTTCACATTTAAACAAAAGAAAAGGTTATCAACTATCTGGAGGAGAAAGGCGCCGGGTGGAGATTGCTCGTTCACTGGCGACCGATCCGTCGTTTATCTTACTTGATGAACCTTTTGCTGGAGTAGACCCGATTGCAGTCAGTGATATCCAGGATATTATTCGTTATCTGAAAGAAAGAGGTCTGGGTGTTTTAATTACTGACCATAGTGTCCGGGAGACTCTTTCTATTACAGACCGGGCATATATTATGCACCAGGGTGAGATTCTGCTGGCTGGTAATTCCAAAGAGGTAGCAAATAGTGAGCTAGCCCGTAAATTTTATTTAGGTGAACAATTTACGATCTAGTTAAGGGGAGGCACAGTTTCTTGAAAATTATTAGAAGATACATATACCGAGAGCTGATTGCTCCCTTTTTCTTTGGAGTGGCTGCTTTTACCGGTATTTTTATAGGGACAAATCTTATCTTTGATTTAACAGATTTATATACGCGTTGGGGTGTTGATCCCCTGACTTTAGTCCAACTATTTTTCTTGAGTCTGCCTGAAATCATTGTTTTAACTTTTCCGATGGCAACTCTTTTAGGTACGATTATGGCTTTTAATAGGTTATCAAGTGATAGTGAGATTACGGCAATGCGGAGTGGTGGTATTAGTATTCACAGTATTGTGGTACCAGCATTAGTAATAGGACTTTTAACTAGTGTTGTTACAATCGGGATTAATGAATATATTGTACCACAGGCTAACTATAGACATGAACAGATTGTCTGGAAGTTTAAACATGGGGAAAAGAAACCTGATACTCAGTATAATCTTTACCTTACACCACTTGATGAGTCTAACCGTCGGCCTGATTATATACTCTACACACATCAGTTTGAAGCAGATGAAGGTACGATGGATTATGTAGTGATTCAGGAGTTTGAAGAGGGTAAACCGATTAGTCTGATTGAGGCTGAATCTGGTCGATGGTTTGATAATGAATGGCATTTTTATAATGGAGTTGTCTATTATATGGAGGCTGGTCAAAGGTTACCGGCTCTCAAATTTAATGAATATAGATCGGTAGAAAATATTGAACAGCCTTCCCAGATGGGTAAACTGGGAAAAAGGGTCGAAGATATGAATATTCGGGAACTGAGTGAATATATATCTTTGAAGGAAAAGCAAGGGAAAATCGTTTATTCAGAAAAAGTAAAGTGGCATCAACGCTTTTCGATTCCTCTGGCTAGTTTTATTTTTGCATTATTAGCGGCGCCACTTGGGATTAGACCACAGCGGTCTGGTGGTTCGGCCGGTGGGCTGGGTTTAAGTATTATTGTAATTTTTATTTATTATACTTTAATGACAGTCGGTGATGCACTTGGCAGTCAGGGCACGATTGCTCCTTGGCTAGGTGCCTGGTTACAAAATATTGTGATTTTAATTGCTGGTCTGGCACTGCTTTATAAGGTGTCTGAGGCAAATTAATATAATAACTGAAGGGGGTGGAGCTATGAATGGGATTGTTGTAATCACAATTTTAATCTTTGTTAGTGGTCTAATTGCCTATCTGGGTGATCGTATTGGCTTAAAAATGGGAAAAAAACGAGTCTCCATTTTTGGTCTCCGCCCTAAATATTCTTCGATAATTATTACGATTGTGACTGGTATTTTAATTGCTCTTTTATCATTAGGTATCCTTTTGCTGGTCTATTCTAATCTGCGTCAGGCCTTATTTAATATTAATGATGTAATGCGAAGGCTGGATTCTTTAAACCAACAGTTGGAAAAAAGAGATAGTGAATTACAGCAGTTGAAAGGTCAGATCGAATTGCGGCAGCAAGAAATTGCCGAGAAGAATGCTGAGATTGAAAAGAAGAATAAGGATATTGCAGTCAAGGAAAAAGAGTTGGCCAGTTTACAGGCTCAATATGCTAGTCTACAGACTGCCTTGAGCGAAGCGGAAGCTGATATTGCTAAACTGGAGAAAAATAGGTCAGAACTTCAAGCAAGAATTCAAGACCTTGACCAGGAGCGGGCTGATCTGGAAGAGGAGATTAGTCAGTTAAATGATGAGTTGACTCAGTTAAATGCAGATTATCAGGAGATGCGCAACCTGGCCAATCAGTTTAGAGCTGGTGTTATATATTATATGGGTGAGGATATTGTCTATCAAAAAGGTGATATTATCTATTCTGATGTGCTAGAGGCTGGCCGGAGTGAAGAGGCTACCATTGCAGCTTTAAATAATTTCTTGCAAAAGGCGAATGAGGTAGCAAAAGAAAAGGATATCCAGGTCAATGAGGATACTGGTATGGCATTACGCTTACAGACAGAAGATATTATGAATGCAGCTGGGGTAATCTATAATATGGAAGCTGATAGTCGAGTCATTGTTAGTCTGGTGGCACGGATTAATGTGCCTAAAAATGACTGGTTACATGCTAGCTTTATGCTAAATGAGAACTTTATTGTCTTTAATAAGGGTCAGCAGATTGTGGAGAAAGTAATTAATGCTGATCAACCGGCTAGTGGTATTGAGCATGAGTTAGAAAATATTTTAGATCAGGTCAATCAGGAGGCTATTAATCGTGGTCTTTTACCTGATAACTCTGGGCAGGTTGGTAGTATTAATTTTGGTGATTTCTATGATCTTGTCAATCAGATTAAGACACTTTCTGGGGAAGTTAAGGTCAGTGTTCAGGCGACGGAAGATATTTGGCGGGAAGATCGGTTTTCTGATAATCTCCATTTTGAGATTGAGGAGGTTCAGTAATGGCTTTGCAGATTTTAGCGATTGATCCGGGTAGTGATAAGGTCGGGGTGGCAGTGGTTGATGCTAAGGCTGGTACTCAGGAGCAGTTGATTCTGGCCCGGGATGAACTACTTGAATACTTAGAACGGGTCTTAGATCATTACCGGATTGATGAGATTGTCTTAGGTGATGGGACGATGGCCTATCAGATTGAACGTGAAATTGAATTAATTACTTCTTTACCGATTATTATTGTCAGTGAAAAATCAACTACGGAAGAGGCGGAAGTCAGGTATCTGGCTGAAAAGCCGATGTCAAAGTGGGAGTGTTTTCTGCGTAAGTTTGTGCATTGGCGGCCAAGGTCTGCGGTAGATGACTATGCAGCAGTCATCATAGCTGAAAAATATTTGCAAAATAAAAATTAATAATTATTAGTTAATAGGGTAGCTATCTTCTGACGTTCACTAAGACATCGTGTCTTAGTTCACTCTCGAAGCTTTTATTCTCGGCATCGTGCCTCCATAAAAGCTTAAGAGCAGAAGATAGCTACCCTATTAACATAATATACATTTTTAGAATAGTTTATTTTGCTAAATATATTTTTCATCTATAATTTCATAAAAGTTAAAAGCGTTTATTCCGGCGTCCTGCCTTCATAAAGGCTTTAAGAGCAGCAAAAAGGTACATCATTTATTTATACATACAAGTTTTTTTGCAAATATATTTTTCATCTACAATTTCATAAAAGTTAAAGAGCAGCAAAAAAGCTTAAGAGCAGGAAATAGTAGATTAATCGAGAAATATAAAGGTGATAATAATTTATAGGAGTTGTTTTCATGACTAAAAAATTTATATTATTATTTTTAATATTATTATTTATTTTTACTTTTATTGCTGAGGCTGATGATCAATTAAAAATTGCTGTAATACCTAAATCACTTGATAACCCGATATTTCTTGATACTTTTGAGGCGGTTAATCAAAAAGCTTTAAAACTAGGGGTAAAAGTGGAATGGGTTTCAACTTTTAATAAAAACAATCAGGAATTAATAGCTATGATCCGGCGACTAATTACAAGAGATATTGATGGAATTATAGCCAGTGTTGATGATACACCAGCTTTTAGAGAAGTAATAGCTGAAGCTGTTGCAGCAGGCATACCAGTTGCCACATTTGACGCTGATAGTCCTTCCAGCAAAAGATTATTTTATACGGGGATTGATAACTATAAAGCGGGAAAGGCAGCAGCAAAGGGACTGGTGAGAATAGTTAAAGAAAGAAATTTGACTGAAAAACCCCTGCAGGCCATGATCTTAACAGGTGGAAAAGATGCATTGAACTTAAATTTGCGGATAAATGGATTTTTAGATTATACAGATCAGAACATTAATCTAACTGTAAGTGATACACTTTATTGTAATGATGATTTTCAAAAAGCAATTGAATTATTGGAAAATTATATTAACAAAAACCCAGCAATTGATCTAATATTTTTTGTGGGAGGATGGCCGTTCTATGTACCACCTGATGCCTTGCCTGAGTTTCAGAAGTGGGCAAAACAAGGTGGAGTCTCAGTTGGCATTGATATTTTTTATTCAGCCTTAGTATTGCAAAAGGAAGGTTTATTACAGTATTTAATTGGACAAGACTTTCGGGCAATGGGCGAAAAAAGTCTTGAATATTTAGTCAAATATTTGAGAACTGGTGATAGACCGCCTGGTTATGTTGAAGTCGGCCTAGAGTATGCTACTGAAGAAAATATCGATGAATTAATCGAAATTTATAAACCATGGCAGGTTAAATAGATGGGAGATCATTATGTTTCAATCTATTAGAACTAAACTATTAACTATTTTTACAATTTTTGGTCTGTTACCACTGATTGTATTTGGGCTTTTTGCTTACAATATGTATCTGGGAGCTTTAAGGAATCGGATAACAGAATATTCAACGGAAGTGGTTGTCAGCTTGCAGAGTGATGTTGATAATTATCTATTAGATATCAGTACTTTGTTAAACCAGGAAGAGGATTATTATATTAATCAATTTATTCAATTAACTAGAGCAAATGATTTTGCTGGTAACAGGAAATATACGTTTCGCCTCTGGGAAAACTTTAACAATCAGCGTAGTTTAAAGAGAGGTTTAGTAGATACTGGACTTATTTTTCCAGATGGTAGGCAGATGAGTACGTATGGGTTATTTTATGGAGAGAAAAAAACTTACTATCAACTGGATAATTTAAAAAAGACCAGTGAGGATTTTTATATTAGCAAACCCCATCGTAATTTTTTAAATCAAACAGTTATTTCTCTTGTAAAATATTTTAAACCAGAACAGGATGAAGAATCGATAATTTATTATGCAGATATAAGTCTTGATTCACTAGCCCGGATGACCAATGTTAAATTGGGGGAAAAAGGGTATGTCTTGATTACTGACCAGACTGGGCAAATTATTTATCATCCTGAAAGGGAAAATATTGGTGAGATTACTAGCTTTTTTTCTTCAATCAAAGGTGATCAAGAAGATCCGGATTATTTTACAACCCAGGGAAAAGAATATATTGTGACTGGGCAAAATTCAAAGATAACAGATTGGAAAATAATCAGTGTGGCTTATTCTAGGGAAATTGGCGCAGAATTATATCAGTTAAGGCAATTTTCAATTCTTATCATAGCGATGATGATTATATTGTTATTACTACTTTCTATCTATTTTTCTTATGAAGTTTCTTATCCTATTCAGAAATTACAGGGTTTAACCCATCAGGCAGCAGCAAATGATCTTTCTGTGGAGATAGATATTAAGGGTGATGACGAAATTGCTCAACTCGGGCAAAGTTTTAATAAAATGATTAAACGGATTCGAGAATTATTAGAAGAAAATATAGAAGAGCAGATTATGATTAGAGAACTTGAAATGGAAAGTTTGCAAAATCAAATTAAACCTCATTTTATTTATAATACATTGGATATGATTATTGGCCAGTTAGAAAGTGATCGAAATGAGGAGGCAACTTATCTGATCGAAGCACTTGGCAAGTTTTTCAGATTGAGTCTAAGTCATGGCAAAGAGATGGTAATGGTTGCTAACGAAATTCAACATGTAGAAAATTATCTATATATTCAGCAACTGCGGCATGGGACAAGGTATGAATATATGGTCAATGTAGAAGAAGATGTAAAAGATTATTTTATGCCTAAACTGCTATTGCAACCTCTTGTTGAAAATTCGATATATCATGGTATCTTACCTGGAGATAAAAAAGGATTAATAGTTATTAAAGGTTATTGTGAGGGTTCAGATATTATCTTCGAGGTTGTTGATAATGGAGTTGGTATTAGTCCAGATATACTGTCTGAAATAGATGAGACTTTAAGCAATGTTAACCAGAAACAAAAACATAAAGATAAATATTTTGGTTTGCGTAATATTAATTTGCGGATTAAACTCAAATTTGGAGAGGATTATGGATTGTCTATAACAAGTAAACCGGGAGTTAAAACAGTCTCAAAAATTCGACTTAAAAAAACTGGGGGAGAAGAGATTGTTCAAGCTATTGATAGTTGAAGACGGGATACCACTTTTAGATAAAATGGCTAATAATATTGACTGGGAAGCCAATGAATACCTACTATCCACTGCTACAAATGGTTTAGAAGCTCTACCTATTTTAGTGCAGGAGGATATAGATATCATGGTTACAGATATTAGGATGCCCAAAATGGATGGTATGGAGTTGATTAAAAAGGGGCTAGAGATAAAACCTGATTTAAAAACAGTTATTATCTCTGGTCATGCAGAATTTGAATATGCACAGCAGTCTATTCGTCTAGGAGTAACAGACTATCTTTTAAAACCATTTAGGTCGCAGAGTCTGCTAGAGGTTGTCAATAAAATTAAAGATGATTTACTTAATCAACGTAAGGAACAGGCTGAATTAGATAATATTAGAGAAAGTATTGTAAATGAATTAAAAGTAGATTCAGAGAAGGATCGTTTTCGGAAACTGTTTGACAGCACAATTAGTGAAGAGTTTTATCAGAAACATGCTGTAATTTTTGATAATCAAAAACTTTTTCAGAATTTGAAATCGGGGACAAAAGAAGATATTGATGCGAGTATTAAGATGCTAATTGAATCACTAACTTTATTTAACATTAAAGAGGATGAATTCTATCTTTTTATCAATAGTATAGTCCTCCTGGCCTTCCGTAGTTTAAATGAAATGGGATTTACTGTGGAGGAATTATTAGAAAAGATGGATTTTGCACAACAGTTACCTGCAGAAGAATTTACAGTTGAGAAATTCAACAAATGGATTCATGATTTTTTTCATAGTTTACATCAAGCTGTGCAAAATAATAATCTTTCATTTAACAAAAAAGTAATTAATGAGATTAAAACTTTTGTAAAAGAAAATTTCGCCAAGGGAATTACATTAGGAGAACTAGCCCATAAGTTTAATATGAGTAGCAGTAATTTAAGCCAACTTTTCCTGCGAATAGAAGGCATGAATTTTACAGAGTATTTAAATGAATTAAGGGTCAATAAAGCAAAGGAATTATTAAAAACGACAGATTTAAAAATTTATTCAATAGCTGATCAGGTTGGGTTTAATGATTCATATTATTTTAGTTCCTGGTTCAAAAAAATAGTGGGAGTCTCGCCAACAACTTATCGCGAAAATATAGATTTACTTTAAAGTTTATTTCAAATTTTAAAAATATTAAAGGGAATAAAAAAAAATTCAATTGTCATCACCATCTTTAGGAAATACAATTAATACAGAAAGCCTTTCGAGAGTATAATCCGATAAGCTAATAAGTATCTCGGATCTAAAAATTTGCGGGAGGTTATTAAATGAAAAAATTGACTGTATTAATGTTGGCTTTGGTTTTAGTTGTTGGAATGGCGGCTTCTGTTTCCGCCCAAGGCTGGTTAGATAGTATTTTTAGTGGTGAGAAAAAAGACGATGGTGTTATCAAAGTTGGCTTCTTGTTAAAAACCATGCAGGAAGAAAGATACTTAAAAGATAGAGCTGCTTTTATCGAAAAAGCAGAAGAATTAGGAGCAGAAGTAATCTTTGATTCTGCCAATAATAATGAACAAACACAGTTGGCTAAATTGGAAAATATGTTGACTAAAGGCGCTGACGTTGTTGTTCTACAACCTGTTAATACTGGTACTGCTGGTAATATGGTTAAAAAAGCTCATGAAGCTGGTGTTGCAGTAGTAAACTATGATTCATTAATTTTAAATGGTGCTGTTGACGTATTCCTGACTCAGGATAGCTGGGCTGTTGGTCGCTTACAGGGACAGGCCATGGTAGAATGGTTTAAGGAAAAAAGAGGAGAAGTTAAAGGTAACGTAGTACTTCTCAGAGGACAACCTGGTGATTCTAATGCACAGGCATTCTCACAAGGTGTTCTGGATACTGTTGAAAAATATCCTGGTCTTAAATTAGTTGTTGATCAGAGTCATGAAGGTTGGTCACCTGATTTAGCTATGGCTACAACTGAAAATGCTTTGACAAAATATAAAAATAATATTGATGCAGTAGTTGCTAATAATAGTGGTATGGCTTCTGGTGCAGTAAGAGCGCTTGAAGCACAGGGATTAGCTGACTCAGATAAGGTATTTGTAGCTGGTTCTGATGCAGACTTACTTAACATCCGCTATGTTGCTCAGGGTAAACAGACTGTAGAAGTATTTAAGAAAATAAAGCCTCTAGCTTATAAAGCGGCTGAAGTTGCAGTTGCTCTGGCTAAAAATCCTGATAAACCTATCAAGGAAATTATTAAAATTGATCGTTATTTAGATAATGGTATGAAAGAAGTACCAACAGTTATCACTCCTATTGTGTTAGTAACACAAGATAATATTAGAGAAACTGTTATTGAAGCAGATTTCCATAGTGAAGAAGCTGTATTTGGTGATAATTAGAAAATAAAGCTAAATTTATCATAAGCAAATGCTTATTCAAGTTATACCAATCCTGTTCCTTACTTGGAGCGGGGTTGGTATTTCAATGCAAATGGAGGTGAAAAGGATGGGAGAAGAAGTAATACTTGAAATGAAAGATATTGTCAAAGATTTTCCGGGAGTTCGGGCCCTTGATCATGTTAATTTCAGGGTTAAAAAAGGTACGGTGCTTGCCTTATGTGGAGAAAATGGTGCTGGGAAATCTACCTTAGTTAAGGTTTTGAGCGGTGTCTGGCCTTACCCTACTTATGAGGGAAAGATTATTTTGGATGGTGAAGAAGAACAATTTTCTAATACTAGAGAAGCCGAAGACGCGGGTATTGGTATCATTCACCAAGAATTAAATCTAATTCCTGAACTAACCGTTGCAGAGAATATCTATTTAGATAGACAGCCAACTAATAAGTTTGGAACAATCGCATGGGAAAAAATGTATGCAGATGCAAAAGAAGTTTTACAAAGGTTGAATATGGAAATTGATCCCCAGACTCCTCTCAAAACATTAACAGTGGGCAAACAACAGATGGTTGAAATTGCCAAGGCTTTGTCACACCAGACAAGAATTATGGTTTTTGATGAGCCTACTTCTGCTTTAACAAATACCGAGGTTAAGGAACTCTTTAGAGTAATTAGAGAATTAAGAGCTAGTGGAGTATCTATCATCTATATTTCACATAAAATGGATGAAATAAAAGAAATTGCAGATGAAGTAACTGTCCTTCGCGATGGAGCATCTATTGGTGATGTGGCTGCTATTGCAGATATTACATTAGACCAGATCATTAGTAGAATGGTTGGACGAAAACTGGAAGATATGTTTCCAGATCGAATTGAAGAAATGTCTAGAAAAAAAACACTTGAAGTTAAAAATATTACAGTTGATGATCCTAAAGTTTCTGGCAAATATCTTGTAAAAGATGTTTCATTTTCAGCCTATACGGGAGAAATTTTAGGTATTGCTGGTCTCATGGGGGCTGGTAGAACAGAGTTAGTTAATGCTATCTTTGGTGTTTATGGCAAAAAAAGCATCGGTGAATTAATTCTTAACGGTGAAAAAATAACTATTAATTCTCCGAAAGAAGCAATTTCACGCGGGATAGCTCTGGTGACTGAGGATCGTAAAGAACTTGGTTTATTGTTAGAACAAGATTTAGCATTTAATATTTCATTACCATTATTAGATGATATTAGTAAAAAAGGTATTGTGGATCAGATTGAAGAACATAAAATAGCAGAAAAATATGTTGAAGAATTGAATGTTAAGACGCCTAGCCTGGAGGTCTATATAAATAAATTAAGTGGTGGAAACCAGCAGAAAGTTGTAATTGGTAAATGGCTGGCTACTAAACCAAAGGTACTAATATTGGATGAACCAACAAGAGGTATTGATGTTGGAGCCAAAGTAGAAGTCTATAGACTAATGAATAAATTAGTTGCCCAGGGGGTAACAGTAATTATGATCTCCTCAGAACTACCTGAAATACTAGGTATGAGTGATCGAATTCTGGTAATGAATGAGGGTCTTCTAGCTGCAGAATTGAGTAAAGAGGAAGCGACCGGAGAACTAATCATGGAATATGCTACTCGCCATATTAAGAAAGGAGCTGAAATAAATTGAAAAAATTATTAAAAGAGAATTCGACAATTCTGGCTTTGATTGGCCTGATGATTATTCTTTCATTTCTATCGCCAGTATTTTTTACGCCGCGTAATTTAACAAATTTAGCGCGTCAGGTTACTGTTATCGGTATTATGTCTGTAGGTATGACAATGGTTATTTTACTTGGCGGTATTGATTTATCTGTTGGTTCAATTGTGGGATTGGCTGCCGTAACTGTAACATTGCTTATGCAGGCGGGTTTATCTATTACATTAGCAATAATATTAACCATCTTGCTGGTAGGGGTAGGGATTGGCCTCTGGAATGGTTTTTGGATTGCCAAGTATGATATACCTCCCTTTATTATCACACTGGGTATGATGACAATTGCTAGAGGTCTGGCTTTAACTCTAACTCAAGGTGTTTCTATCCCTGTTACAGCTCCCGCTTTTTCTTTTATTGGGGGAGGATATATTAATAAGGTAACATCTTTAATTATATTAGGGATTGCTTTAATTGTAGGGATTTACAGTATCCTAAAAGCAGTCAAGCGGAAAAAAGCAAATAATATTGAAGTCAGTAAAATCAACACCTTTAGTAAATTCATCTTTTTGTTTTTAGGAATTTTCCTTGCTTTCTTTGTATTCATAGGTTACCGAGGTATTCCTATTCCTGTAATAATTTTAGTAGTCTTTGTTGCTTTAGGGGTCTTTATATTAAGAAAGACTAAGTTAGGAAGAAGACTATATGCAATTGGTGGTAATGAAAATGTGGCCTGGTTATCAGGGATCAATATTTTTAAAACTAAAATGTTTGTTTTTTCTTTTATTACTACCCTGGCTGCAATCGGTGGTATAATTTTAGCTTCCCGACTCAATGGTGCTTCACCTAATCTGGGAAAAATGTTTGAATTAGATACAATTGCATCTGTTGTTATTGGTGGAACCAGCCTATCTGGTGGATTTGGAACTGTTACAGGTTCAATTATCGGTGCTTTCATTATTGGAGTAATTAATAATGGAATGAGTTTAATGGGGATTAATACTTTTTATCAGTTAATAGTAAAGGGCTTAATTATTATATTTGCTGTCTGGGTTGACATTATGAATAAAAAACAAAGATCTTAGTCTATAAAAAATGATGTACCTTTTATGCTGACGTTCGTTAAGACATCGTGTCTTAACTCACTCTCGAAAGCCTCTGTTTACGACGTCCTGTCTTCACAGAGGCTTTAAGAGCAGCAAAAAGGTACATCATTTATTTATATATATGTTATTTAATTAACAATTGTTAAAATTTCTCTATAAAATGTTGTTGCAAAGAAATGAACATGCTGTTATAATTGTAAATAAGTCAAAAGAAGTACTCTTATCGGTTTTACATATAATTTCCAATAAAATATTTTTATATTTTTGCAGGAGTTTGTGAACCGATGGTGAATATATAATAATAGAGTACAGACTTATGTTTTACTTGCTTATGATCTTCGGGCTAAACTGTAGGAGAAAGGTAGGTGCCCCCAAACTACGCGGCTGATGAAGATGATGAGGGTTCTAACTAAGTTCATTGACAATTACATATGAGGGATGGAAAATGAGGAAACAAGGATACTCATTGAATGTCCCCATGCGATTGCATGAGCTTGTGGAACTTAAATAAATTCTATAAGAAAACAATCCAAGGGGGATTTAAATTAATGAAAAAAATTACTGTAATTATTGCTATGATGTTAGTTGTAGCATTAGCTGTTCCAACATTTGGTGCTTCATTCTCTGATGTACCAAGTAATCACTGGGCATATGATGCTATTAACAAATTGGTTGCTTCTGGTGTTATCACTGGTTATCCAGATGGTACTTTTAGAGGAAGCGAAGAAATGACTCGTTACGAAATGGCTGTTATGGTTAGCCGTGCTTTAGAAAATATTGCTGCAGAGCAAGCTGATTTAGCTGAAGACGTAGATCAGTTAGCTAGTGGCCTTACTACTGGGCAAGCTCAAGACGTAACTGCTATTGTTAAAGCGCTTATGGAAAAGAACGCTCCAGAAGCTGTAGTAGTGCCTGAGGGACTTACTGAAACTCAAGCAGAAGAAGTAGCTAACTTGATTGAAGCTCTTACTTTTGAGTTCAAAGCTGAACTTAAAGTATTAGGCGCAAAAACTGATGCTATTGCTGAAGACGTAGACGCTCTTGAAGGCAGAGTTACTGCTTTAGAGACTGAAACTCCAGCTGTAGGCTTTAGTGGAACTTATGCTGTTGATTTTGTAGATCAAGCTGTTACTAATTCAGGTAATGTTGTTGCTGATGAAGATTACTATTATTTCCCAGTAGATTCAGCTGCTACTAATGCTGATGCTGATACTGATGGTAAAATAATTAAATCTGAAGGTGGTTCCGCTAAACTAGTAACTGAAGATCCTATTGTGTATGCAGATCCATGGGATGACGATTCAGATGAAATAGCTGCTGATGAAGATGGTGGATCTGTTGAACAAACATTAGATATGGCATTAAACATTAGCTCTGGTGGTCTTACTTCTGTTATTACTTTAGATGTTTCTGATGATGAAGATGAGTTTGAAATTGATAGTGCAGCTTTGACATTAGAAAATGACTTCTTAATGGCTAGTTACAATGAAGCTAATGAAGTTACAATTGCTGATTATGCATTTAGTGCAGCAGAATTTAATGGTGTTAATGTTGAATTGAAAGAATATGGTGTAGATGTATTTGCAGGTACTGCAGGATATGATGTTGGTGCAGTAGATACAGAAGCTATTGATGCAACTTCATATAATATGCAGGATAATGAATATGATTATGTGAGATATGACTGGGATTCTAAATTAGATGAAACAGTAGGAAACGATAACGATGTTGCTGATCAGAAAAATGAGTTTAAACCTCAAACTAAAGATAGTGATTTCTATGTATATGGTGCTAAGAAATCATTTGCTGTTTCAGGATTAGATTTAACAGCTAAATTTGCTGGTCTTTCTGAATTAGATAATACTCCTAATTCTGCCGAAGAAACTTATTATCTTGGTGTAGACGGTTCTACTACTGTTGAAGGCGCAGATTTAACATTTGATGTTGCTTCTAACATTCCAGAAGTCGGCGACAATGGTGTATTAGCTAGATTTGGAGTAGCAAAAGAAACTGATTTCGCTGGATTCGAATTTAACTATAAAAACCGTAATGAAAACTTCATGCCATTAAGTGAAGATGATGTAGTATTTGATTCAGGTGACGATGATTATGATGAGTTTACTACTGGTCTTGGTGAAACAGACATGAGCGGTTTCAACTTAACTGTAACTCCTAAGTTATTTGCAGACGTAACTACTACAGTATTTTATGGTGATGTAGCTTACAATTCTAAAACTTCTACAACTCCAGATGCTAATAAAGTTAAAGTTTCTGCTGAAACTGGTATGTTTGCTGAAGGTCTAACTGTTTCTGGTTCTTACGCTATTGAAGACAATGATGATGCAGCTAAGAAAATGAATACTTTAGAAACAGATGCTGAGTATACAGTTAACGAATTTGTAACTGCTTCTGCAGGCTACAAATTAGTTAAAAACAATAAATTTGCATCAGCTGATGATGACAAATCTGTTGTAAATGTTGGTCTTGATGTTGTAGATTATCCAGTATGGACCAATTTAGTTGCACGTGCTGGCGTAAACTACGAAGAGGCTGGCGCAGATTATGAGGAAACTACTACTGAGTATAATGCTGGTTTAGGTTATACAATGGGTAGAGCTCAGTTCGATTATGACTATACTTTCAAAGAAGTAGCAGGTGACGATGCTGATAACTACGGTACTGCAACTGTAGAAGAAGGCAAATATGATACTCATAAGTTAGGTATGGTTTATAGTATTACTGAAGCTACTGACTTAACTGCAAGTTATGAGATATTGAATCTTGACCTAGCTGCTGGTGAAACTTTAAATGGCGCTTCTGGCGACTATGAAGTTAAAACTGCAAAAGCTGGTGTAGCTGTAAGCTTCTAAGCTAAACTTAGCCTAAGTAAAATAATAAAGGCCCTGGAGGGATGTTCCCTCTGGGGTTTTTTTTATAAATGAAATTACATAATAACAAGGAGAGTGATTAGTAAATGAAGTACACAGTATTATTATTGGCGGTATTTTTTGTCTTTGGCATGACTTTTGCGGTAACCACACAGGCGGAATCTGATTGGGATTTAACAGGTGGAATGGCTATCACTAATGTAACACTTGATACCTGGAATGAAAGTATTGATGAATTGAATGTAGTCATGACTTCTCCCCTATTTGGTGACGCAGAAGAAATGGACAATATTGAGAAAGTACCAATGATTTATATCGGAGCTACCAGAGAAGTAAATGAAAAATTGTCCACTGAATTTAGATATGAATATATTTTTGGGGCAGTAGAAGGTTCAGTTAAATCACCGGCAGGTAAAGGTGAAATTGATGTGAAGTTGCATGGACTAACAGGTCTAGTTGATTATCAATTAAATGATAACTGGACTGTTGGTGGAGGTTTAGGTTTTCACTGGGGAACAAAAACTAAAGATTTTGATGGTGCTTTAATACTTAATGCAGCTACTCCTGATCATGAAGAATTTGATCTTGATGGTATGAGCTACCGCTTAGGTTTAGGTTATGAAAGAGCTATTGCTGAGAACTGGGACTTTAATGGTAGTTTAGACTACATTTATTTAGAACTTGATGATGAAGAAGAAGGTAATGTTTACAGTAAAGGTTTATCATATAACTTAGGTTTAGCATATAACTTCTAAATTAAGGAACGGACTTATCATACATTCATATTTTATTATACTTCAGTCTGTAACTTAATTTTTTAGAAATTGTTTTTAATCCCTGGTAGATTATTCTGCCAGGGATTAATTAGTTAAATAGTATCACTAATTAACACTTTTTACAGGATATTAATTACCCATTTTGGTAGATAAAGCGTAACTATTCTGATATAATAATATTGACTCATTTTATTTAGAGAGGAGGCAAATCAGATTGAAAAAATCATTACTTATTTTTATTATATCTTTTTTATTAATTTTTTCTACTTCAGTTCTGGCAGTTGATAAGGATCAAAAGAAGGTGGAGGCAAAAGCAGTTGCTCTTGCTGAAGAAGAACATAAATTTTCTGATCAGGCTAAAGAAGAATTGCTTGGTATTGCCTCTCTATTTGATAATAATGCGACTATATCGGATACAGAAAATAGTCTTAATCAACTGAACATAAATTTTGATACGCCGGTTGAAGGTGAAGAAGCTGTTTTGCTTGATGATAATTTGCGCTTAAATGCAGATTATAATGAAACAGTGAGTGAAGATAAATTAAATGCTGTCACAGATTTACAACTAGAATATGACTTTAATAGCCGGACCTTATTTCGAGCCGGTTATACAATGGCTAATAAAAAATGGTGGGATGATAGTGGGATCACTAGACCTGATCTAACTAATAATGAGCAGAGTTCTGACATTAAGAATAACAATAGTCTATTAAATAATGATAGCAATAATCAATCTACTAGCGATAATCTATCTGTGAATAGTGAAGAGCCAACTTTTAATAGTGAAACAGACAAAAAGAAGAGTTTTGGTATTTCCTATAAGACTTCTGATCATCTAACGGTTTCAGCTGATTTTATTGAAAACAATGAAATTGATGATCAAATTAAAGGTGATTCAACTGTTTTTGGTGTAAGTTATACAGATGAGCTCGGGGTAATTAGAGCTATCTATCAGTTAGATGATAGTCAGGATGTTAAACAACAGAGTACAGGGCTTGAATTTGATATTAAAGATCTTGCTACCTTTAGCGCATCATATAAATTGTTAGATCCGGAAGAGATTAAATCTACCCTTCTTTCAGAGAAAGCAGTCTGGAATTTTGGTGTTGGCTTAAGCCTAAATGAATCATCTAAAGTTAATCTTGATTATGAAGTTGAAGAAGCAGCTGGCTCAAATGATAAAAAAGAGTCAAATATTAAAGCATCCTTTGCAATCGAATTTTAATTAGGGAAGGGGAAATGAAATTGAATAAGTCAGTAAGAATTTCTGTAGTATTACTTATAATAGTAAGTTTAGTTAGTATCAATTCTTTTCAATTGGTTGGAGCAGCCGGAATTATACCAATGGCGCGGATTGGTGAGGTAGAAAAACTAGTTATGGGTGCCGCACAGGATAAACCGATTATGCAACGGATAAGTAACTTAGAAGAATTGATTTATAATGAAGAATTAAAAGGCTCTATCGTAGAACGAGCCAATAAAATAATTAATGATCTGCTTATTACAAAAGATAAGCCATCCTTATTGTTTGTATTAAATAGTATTGACTGGTCTTTAACTGGAACAATATCACAGGGAACAATGGTTAATCGCCTGGATGAACTGGAATTATCCATTATTGGTAAGAAACAAACAGGTGCACTCTATAGTAGAATAAAAAAACTCTATCAGATGAGTTTAAGTGGAGAAGATCTTCCTGCTGAAACCGTTACAATCAAAGATGATACATTGATAAGAATTAGACTCAAAGAAGAGATCAGTTCTGATCATTCACGTTTAGGTGAACTGATAGATTATGAGATAGTTAATGATTTAACCATCAATTCACATCTTGTTTTACCTGCAGGGACTGAGGGTAAAATGCGAATTAGTAAGATTCAAGAAGCAGGCAAGATGGGAGAAGATGCACAAGTGGAACTAAAGTTTTTGCCATTAATGACTATTGATGGTAGTGAATTAAAAGTAGAGTTGAATGAAGAGGCTCAAGAAGAGAATCTTTCCAAAAAACTTGCTATAGGTGCTAGTTTACTCGGTACTGTAGTACTTGGTATACCAGGTATTGTAGCTGGTTACTTTGTGGAAGGAAAAGAGAAAGAAACTCCCGCTGGCTCAGAACTATACATACAGACAGCAGAAGAAAAACAAGTGGTTGGATTACAGATAAATTAAGGCGGATATTATGGCTAGATATAGTATAAATCAAATAATTAAATACCTATTATTCTTACTCCTAATCTTTTCTTTTGTTTTTACAGTTGATGCGGCTTTACCTGAATATTCACTTCAGGGAGATGAACTGCATTATGAAAATGAGAAGTCGATTGTTCATGGCATCGGTAATGTTGTTTTTGAGTCAACTGACTTAACAGTTAAATCAGCTGAGATCAATGTCTTTTATGATCAGCATCTAGTTCGCGCCACAGGAGACCAAGTGGTGCTTTTAACTGATAATCAGAAAATTATTGGTAGTTCACTGGTCTATAACTATCAGGCTAGAACTGGTACACTTTATGGAGCAGAGAGTCTTGTTGATAGCATGAATTTTAGTGGTAGTAAGATTAATATTGTTGCAGATGCAGAGCATCAGTTTGAGATTGAAAAAGCGATAATGACTCCTTGTCGAAGAGAAGATCCCCACTATTATTATCAAGCAGGCGAAGTATTAATCTATCCTGGCGATAAAGTAGTGGCCAAAGATGTTACTTTTCGAGTAAAGGGTATTCCTATTTTTTATTTACCAAGACAGGTCATGCATTATACAGAAGAGGGAAAGCTAGATTCTGCTAGTCCATTAGTAAATGTGGGTTATGATAACCAATCAGGCTTTTTTGTTGAATTTAATCATGACTATCGGTTAGCAGCAAGTACAGGTAAGCTCTATTATAAGTCTACTTCAACTGATGATGAAGAGATCTTATTAAATAATATTTATCAGTTAAACTCTCGTTGGAATATTAAAAATGAATATCATTATAATTATACAGTAGATGAAAGTGAAGATGATGAAATAGAAGAGATTAAAGAATATCTTCTCACAGTTAATTATAAGCATCCTTTATTTAGTAGCTACACTTCAGTGGGGTATGATTTTTTAGCAGAACAGAGGCGAGAAAAGATAGGTTTTAATAGTAGTAGTTTTTTAGATACTAATGTGTCTTTATATCATGATTATCTTGATGAAGAACTTGATCATGAAAAATATGTTTTTAGTAGAAAGTTTGGTCCGGTAGGTGCAAATTTACGTTATCAGACAGGTTATGATTATGAATATCTACCTTACCTTAGTTTGAGTTTTCCTACTCTTTATGGAGTTAGGACAAGTCTGGGGACAGGTAAAGTTAAAAATGGTGGAGTTAAAACAGATAAAATCAAGGCTGATCTTTACTGGAATAATAGTTTTCAGTTGACAGAGAAATGGGATTTTTACCTAAATGAACATTTAACAGCCCATTATTATGATCTACCGGCTTACAAAAAACCTTATTTGACTGGGCAGGTAAGACTGGGCAGTAGTTATAATTTTGCTCTACCAGCCGCGATGAATCTTAAAACAGGCTTTAACTGGTGGACAGATATTGTAGAAAATAGTTCACCCTTAGTTGACGACAGATTAGAGGAAGAGACAGTTTTTAATCCTTATCTTGAACTGAAACTACCAGGTGAATTTAAAGATGCATATACTAAGCTAAACTTTTCTGGCAATTATGATCTGAAGACAGAAGACTGGGATGAGATAAACGCCAGAATTACTAAAGTTGAAGACTGTTTCAATTTCTTTGTTGGCTATGAGTTCCAGGAGCAGAAAATGACTTTTGGTATCGAATTATAAATAAAAAAGCAGGAAATTATTAACTGGTGAAGAAATGAAAAGAAAAAAGGGTGATTTTTCCATGCAAAAATCAATTTCTTTACCAGTATTATTTTGTCTATTGTTTGTGATAATTATCTCAATTATATTAATTGGCACAGTAAGCGTTGCTGCAGCTGAAAAAGCAGAGATTAATGGTAGTTTTGAAAAAGGAGATAAAGTTTTTACGGATCCAGCCGAAGAAGTGGAAGAAGAGTTTGTTGATTTTTTTAATTATGACAGGCTCTGGCTTAGATACAAAAAGACCTTTGCCAATAATGATTATTTCTGGCTTAAAGGAACATATTATAACAGAGTTTATGATGTGAGAGAGATTTATGACAGCCTGGCCCTTTCTTTAGATGGTAATTATACCTTTAATAGTAGTGAAAGGTGGCGGAATAGGGTTAAATTTCATTTAAAAGATAAAGATTATGCTATTTCACCTCAAAAATCATATCATGTCTATCGTATTGCTTATCAGTTGGATTTTGCTAGAGATGATTTAAATGATTATACTTTCTATCTTCAGAGACAGTGGAATAATTATCAAAACTCACCTGATAAAGATTATTATGCTAACCGAATAAGTTTAAACTGGTCGCGAGACCTTACAGAAAAGCTTAGTATTGAGGCGAAAATACAGTATGATGAACAGATTCACACTCTAAATTCTGCAAGTACCGACAAATTTGGAAAAAAATTTGCGATTAACTTCAAATACAGGCTATAATAGATAAGAAGGTAGCAAAGAAAGGGGTAGTATTATGCCCAGAAATAATAGTAGATTCAGAAACAAAAAAATACATCCTACCGCAATTATTCATCCAGAAGCAAGGTTGGAAAAAAATGTAGAGGTGGGACCCTATACAGTAATTGGTGAAAATGTTGAGATAGGTGCCGGTAGCAAAGTAGGTTCCAATGTACAGATTGAAGGTTGGACTAGGATAGGAACTAATAACGAAATTTATAATAACTGTTCAATTGGTTTACCACCCCAGCACCATGATTATGCTGGAGAAAAGACCTACCTTTTTATAGGTGATAATAACTGTATTAGAGAATTTGTAACAGTCCACCGTGGTACAGTAGAAGGTGGAGAAACAAGGATAGGTAGTAACAATGTTTTAAAACCATATTCTCATGTTGCGCATGATTGTTTAATTAATAATGGGATAACATTAGGCAGTACAGTTAATCTAGCTGGACATGTTATTATTGAAAATAATGCCTATATTTCTGAACTATCCGGTGTGCACCAGTTTGTAAGAATTGGTCAGCTTGCATTTATTAAAGCCCATTCTAAAGTAGTAAAAGATCTACCACCATATATTTGTGTGGGTGGTCATCCGGCTCAGGTTGAAGGAGTCAATATTATGGGTTTGAGAATACATGGTATAAGTAAAGAGTTAAGAAGCGAGATTACTCGCGCTTTTGAAATATTATATAAAGAAAGTTTAAATATGGCAGATGCCATTGAAAAGATGGACCAAGTCTTAAAGACAAGTGAAGAGATAGAACATCTAATAAGTTTTCTTAAAAATAGTACACGCGGAATTTGTCGTTGACAAGGGGGATATTCATGCAAGAAAAGATTAAAGTTGGTGTGGTGGGAGTTGGTAGCATGGGAAAAAATCATGTGCGAGCCTATGCTTCTTTAAAACATGTCTGTTCACTGGTTGGTGTCTATGATCTTGACCAGGAAAAATCAGCCGAAATAGCTGAAAGTTATGGAGTGAAATCTTTTGCTTCATTAAGAGATCTATTTGCTGAGGTGGATGCTGTAAATATTGCTTCTCCAACCAGTACTCATTATGCAATTGCCATGCAGGCAGTCAAAGAGGGATTGCATATCTTAATAGAAAAGCCGATTACCAGTCAGATTGAAGAGGCAGAAGAGATCCTTAATCTTGCCAAAGAAGAGAAACTAACTGTGCAGGTTGGACATATTGAACGATTTAATCCAGCTATTCAGGCCTTACCAGAAATATTAAAAGAACAAGAGATAATCGCACTTGATGTGCAGCGCCTGGGGCCTTATGATCCCCGCATTAGTGATACTGATGTTATACAAGATCTTATGATCCATGATATAGATGTTGTTAACTCTATTATCCCCGTTGATATTGATAAGGTAAGTGCTTTTGGCCGAATTATTGAATCAGAAGACTTGATGGATTATGTTGTTGCTAATTTGCGCATGGAAAATGGCGTACTGGCAACACTTACTGCCAGTCGGATAACAAATAAAAAGGTACGCAAACTATCTATTACAACCCGTTCTTCCTATATTGAACTTGATTATATGCAGCGCAAGGTAATAGTTACCCATAAAGGTAATCTGATGCAGGATAATAATTTTCAACAGGAAAATGAAATGGAAGAAATATATAATGGGGAACAAGAACCACTAAAAGCCCAGTTGGTGCATTTTATAGAAGCAATCGAAAATAAGACAAGACCATTAATTAATGGTTCAGATGGTCTGGAAGCATTGCGTCTGACAAAAGTGATTCAACAGCAGGTCTATCCTGAACAGCATATTTTACGCAAAAAATCTATTTAAAAAATTTTGAAATAAGGGGTAAAGAAATCATGATACCAATTGCAAGACCGGTTATGACCAGCCAGGAGAAAGAAAAAGTTTTAGAAGTAATGGAGAGCGGCATGTTGGCTGCTGGAAGTTATGTAGAAGAGTTTGCTCGTAAATTTGCAGATTATAGTGGCACAGCTTTCGGTGTTGCTACTTCAAGTGGAACAACTGCCTTACATGCAGCATTAGAGGCAGCCGGCATCGGCGCCGGAGATAAAGTAATTACAACTCCCTTCACTTTTATCGCGAGTAGTAATTCAATTCTTTACACAGGAGCAAAACCAGTTTTTGTTGATGTTGATCCATTGACATATAATATTGATCCAAAGGAAATTAGGAAAGCATTAGAGGCAGATCCGACGATTAAGGCAATCATGATTGTTCATCTATATGGATTACTCTGTGATATGGAAGAGATCATGCGAATTGTAGATGAATATGATCTGATCTTAATTGAAGATGCAGCCCAGTCACATGGTGCTGAATTTAAAGGCCAGCGTGCTGGTAGTTTTGGTCAGTTGGCAGCTTTTAGTTTTTATCCTACTAAAAATATGACAACAGGTGAAGGTGGCATTATCTTAACCCAGCAGGAGGAACTGGCCGATCGGGCAGCAAGATTAATAAATCATGGTCAGTCAGAACGGTATTATCATGATGAACTTGGTTATAATTATCGGATGACAAATCTGGCGGCAGCAATTGGACTTGCTCAGTTAGAAAGATTGGATGATTATAATGCGAAACGGCGTGCAAACGCTAAATTTTTTGATGAAGCATTTGCAGAACTGGACTGGCTCAGAACACCACTAGAACCAACTGGTTATCGTCATGTTTATCATCAATATACAGTAAAAGTTCCCAGAAGAGATCAATTTGCGGCTCATCTTAAGGAAAATGGGATTGGTTATGGGATTCATTATCCACTACCTGTTACGGAACAGCCTTTTTATAAAGAACTTGGTTATGGAAAAGTAGATTTTCCAGTCACACAAAAGCTATGCAGAGAGGTAGTTTCTTTACCTGTCCATCCAGCTTTGACAGAGATGGAATTAACAACTATAGCTGAAGTTGTTAAAAGTTTTTAATCTATTTAAAAATAATAATTGATAGCACAAAACATACGTTTTTTTTTGCTTCTCATTTGTGATAAAATATAATTAAATGGGAGGTGAAAGTTGTGCAAAAAGAAATTGTAGATAAAGCATATAGTTTTCGGATTATACCTAATAAAAAGCAGGAAGAAATAATTAATAAAAATATTGGTTGTGTTCGTTTCGTATTTAACCATTTCCTTGCTCAATCTAAAGACGATAAATACTTATCTTACTCTAAATTTGCTACACAATTGCCTAAACTAAAGAAAGAATTGAGTTGGTTAAGAGAAGTTGATAGCATTTCTTTACAACAATCTCTAAAAGACTTAGACAAAGCATTTAAGCGTTTCTTTAAAGGCTTAGGTGGTTTTCCTAAATTTAAATCAAAAAAGAATAATAAGCAATCTTATAGAACTCAATATTTTAAGCGTTCTAGTGGAACTGAAAACATTGAAATTAAAGGTAATAAAATCAAACTACCCAAACTTGGCTGGGTAAAGTTCCGTAAATCTAGAGAAGCTAAGGGAAAAATTCAAAATGTAACTATTAGAAAGTCAAAAGTAGGAAAATACTATATCTCTGTATGTGTGCGAGAAGAAGTAGAAGAATTACCTCAAATTGATAAAGCTATTGGTATAGATTTGGGCTTGAAAGATTTTCTGATCACTTCAAATGGAGATAGAGAATCTAATCCTAGAACTCTATCTAAATATGAGAATAAGATCGCTAAATTAAATAAAAAGCTTGCTAAAAAAGAAGAAGGCTCAAATAACTGGTACAAAGCAAAGCATAAATTAGCTAGAGTACACGAGAAAATAGCTAATATTAGAAAGGATTTCTTACACAAACTTTCAACTAAATTAATTCGTGAGAACCAAACGATAGTAGTTGAAAGTTTAAAAGTAAAAAATATGCTAAAAAACTCTAAATTAGCAAAAAGTATCTCTGATGTATCCTGGTCTAAATTTGTTGACTATTTAAGCTATAAAGCTGAATGGTATGGTAGAGAACTAATTAAAATTGATACATTCTTCCCTTCAAGTCAGCTTTGTAGCGAATGTGGATACCAAAATAAAGACGTAAAAGATTTAAGAATTCGTGAATGGGAATGTCCGAACTGTCATTCAATTCACGACAGAGATATTAATGCTAGTAAGAATATATTCCAACAGGGTTTACAACTACAATTAGATAGTAGATAGTTTCTATACTGTCGGGCGGACAGGAATTTAAGCCTTTGGAAAAGTAGAGAACCAAAAACTCTGCTTTTGAGTGAATCACTTTATGTGTTTGCTCAGAACTTGTAAGACCAGTTTACACTTAATCTTGTGACGGCCTCGATGGCCTAATGCTAAACTGACCATGCGTAAATATAATGTAGGTTTAGTGCGATTAACTGTAAAAGGGCGAAGTTCTATGAATAAGGAATCCACGCGGGCTTGCCCCGTGGAGCGTCAACATGGGACTGATAGTAATAATGTAGATAGCATTAAAAATTCAAACTTTAAAAAGAGGGAAGATGATGGTCACTGGTTAGGAAATGGTATCTACTTTTTCATAGATGGGATTGGAGAAAGCCCAATTATCTTAGGTGAAAAGTGGGCTATTGCAGAAAGCTGGGATAATATTAATAATTGTTATTCTTATGATGAATATTCTGTGCTTGAGAGTGGGTGAACGATGAACTTGAATGAATTGAATAGTAAAGAAGAATTAATGGTCGACTTGGAAGAATTAGAAAAACAAATTGACTCTTATTTTGAAAATATATCAAAAGAAGAGTTGATAACTGATTTAGAAAAAGTCGGTTTGGTTATTGAGGAAATTGAAAATTAGAGGTTTTTTTAAATTATCTAATTTTGATGAGAATAATCCAATGCATAGGGACATAATTAAAAAGAATACATTAGCCATCTTATTTCCTTATGTTCGTAGTATTATAAGCCATATGACTTTAGAAATGCAACTGGAACCTATTAAGTTACCACCAATGAACATTAATGCTTTTTTTGAAAACAAACAAAAACCTATTGATAAATAAACCAGGGCAACCTGGTTCTTTTTTTACGTTTAACTTAACCCCTTACGCGTCTTTTCAACAATAAGCTTGTACAATTCCTGACTTTATTCGATTACCAGTTGATTCTGGAACCCTTTCTCAGTCCCCATACTGATAAGTTAATCCCTTAACCTTTCAACATGTATAGTACTTTCAATTAACATAACTTCACCTTCGTTGTTAAATTTTTTTATTTGCTATAATTTGCAAATTATTTAGTTTAAAATAAAGGGAAAAGGTTTTTTTTCAAGAATTATAATAATAATCTGCAAAATTATGTCAACTAGAGGAGTTATTAATTATGCTGTTTTTAAATAAAAAAATTATGTTAGTAGTTTTATTGATGCTAATATACATACTCCTATTTACAGTTACAGGGATGGCCCAGGAGATTGAGCAAGTATTAGTATTTCATTCTGACCACCCTGAATTTAGCTGGACAGCAGCTGTCAACCAGGGTATTAATGACTCTCTCAAAAATGGAGATTACAATTACAAGATTTTTTATGAATATCTAGATCTCACAAATTTTCAGACAGAGTTATATAGGCAGAGACTTTTTTTTCTGCTTACGGAAAAATATACGAATCGTGAAATTGATCAGGTTTTTGTAGTTGATAATGCAGCACTTGATTTCTACTTGCAATATGGAAAATTTTTATTACCAGATGTCCCCGTTGTTTTTACAGGTGTTATTGGCACTTCGAGCGTCCGAGAAAAATTGCAAAATTTAATATTAGAAGATGAGTATCCCTATAGATTTGTAGGTGCAGATTTAGATTTAGTGGCAAATATAGATTTAATTAATACTCTGCATCCGACAGCAAATGAATTAGTAATCTATGGCTACGAAAATCAACTCTATAATTTAATCCATGCTAATATTGAGCGTATTTCTTTTGCTTATCAGGCAAAAGATAAGTTAGAGTTTAGCTATAAAAAGGGTTTGTCATTTCAGCAGATACTGGCAGATGCAGCTAGTCTGGATTCTTCTAAGGTTATATTTTTAGCTAATAATTTTCATGATCAAGATGGTAGTTTTATTCCTCCCAGTCAAGCATTGCCACAACTGGCTGAAGCAACTGACAATCCAATTTATGGCACTTGGAAATATTTTTTAGGACATGGTGTAGTTGGGGGAAGACTGATTGACGGCTATCAACAGGGATATCGGGCAGGCGAATTGGCCCTTAAATTTATTCATGATGAACGAATTCCCCGGGTGCCGATCTTATTTCCGGTGAAAAATAAATATTATTTTGATCATCAGATTATAGAAAAACAGGGAATTAAGCTGGCTCAATTACCAGAGCAAGCAGAGATTATTAATCGTCCCTTGAATTTTATAGAAAGAAATAGAGAGGCAGTTTATGGTGGTTCAGCCATTATTGCTATTTTGATTTTAATAATTCTTTTCCAGGTATTTTCTAATTATAAATTGAAGAAGATGCAAGAATATATCCGTAATCAGAATAATCAATTAGAAGCATATAATGAGGAGATTAAAGCTGCCAATGAAGAGGTGCTCTATCTTAGTTACCATGATAGATTGACTGGTTTATATAATAGGTCATATTTAGATGATGAGATAAATAAACTAGAAAATAATAATCAGGTCCCAGTTAGTATTTTGATGGGTGATTTAAATAAGTTGAAGTTGGTTAACGATGCTTTTGGTCACCGAGAAGGTGATAAAATTCTGCTAAAGGCAGCAGAAATTATTAAGAGTGTTTGTCGTGAAGGAGATGTTGCAGGTCGTTGGGGTGGAGATGAATTTTTAATTATTTTACCAGATACAGACCGTCAGCAGGCAAAAGAACTGCTTCAAAATATTAAGGAACTCTGTAAAAAAACATGGGACAATCTAATCCCTGTCAGTATCTCACTTGGTCTTGCTGTGAAAGAAGAAACCGCGGAAGATTTAGAAGAGATAATTAAAAATGCAGATGATGAGATGTATGAAGATAAACGAGAATTAAGTAAAAAAATTGGGCGGCATATTATAGATAATCTACGTAATCAATCTTCTCAAAGTGATAAAAAGAGGCAGGAACAATTAAAATTGGCAAAAGAATTTGCAAAAGGTTTTGAGCTTGATCCTAGTGTTGAAGATAAACTTGAGAAGTTAGTTGTTTTTCATGATATAGGCTCAGCAGCAGCCAACTTTCGGGAAAACAGTTCGGCGCCAGAAATTGTTAGTGAGAAAGATTTTCTTGAAAATGGTTACCGAATTGCTCGCTCTACAGGTGAGTTTTCTAGCATTGCTGAAGAGATACTTTATCATAAAGAAAATTGGGATGGAACTGGCCCACATGGTCTGGCTGGTCGAGAAATACCACTCGCTGATCGACTGTTTTCTATTATAGATGCATATTATGATCTAACAGCGTTAAATGGTGCAAATTTGAGTCAACAAGAGGCTATTGATTGGTTAATGAGAGAAGCTGGATTTAAGTATGATCCAACTATGGTTGACATCTTTGTCGAGCAATTAACAGGATAGGGTTTATCTAAATTTGTTTTTGTGATATAATGAATCCTATAGATTGCAGAATAGGAGTGATCTAACCTAATGAATTTTATGACAAGATATCGTGATTGGTTATTAAGTGATTATTTTGATGAAGAAACTAAGTTAGAACTTGAAAATATTAAAGAAGATGAAGAAGAGATTGAAGATCGATTTTATAAGAATTTAGATTTCGGTACAGGTGGTATGCGAGGTAAAATAGGAGCAGGTTCAAATAGAATTAATAAATATACTGTACGCAAGGCAACTCAAGGCTTAGCTAATTATATTATTAATTATAGTGACTCAGGTAGAGAGAGTGGAGTTGTGATTGCCTATGATTCGCGGCATAAATCTGCTGAGTTTGCACTAGAAACAGCGCTTGTACTGGCAGGAAACGGTATTAAAACATATCTTTTTACTGGATTGCGACCAACCCCTGAACTATCTTTTGCAGTTAGAGAATTAAATGCAACAGGAGGCGTTGTTATCACGGCTAGCCATAACCCGGCTAACTATAATGGTTATAAGGTTTACTGGGAAGATGGTGGTCAGGTAGTCCCTGAGCAGGCAAGAGATATTATTGCTGAGATAGAAGAGATTGATGATTATTCGATTGTCAAGCGGATGGAAGCTGAGCAGGCTGAAAGTGAAGGCCTGTTAGAGTATATCGACTCCGAAATAGATAGAAAATTTCAGGAAAACGTCTTAGATGTGATACCAGACCAGACACTAGTTGCAGAAAAAGGAGCTAATTTAAAGGTTGTCTATACACCTTTACATGGTACTGGAAATATGCCCGTTAGAAATGCTTTAACTGAGTTAGGATTTTCTAAACTAAGTGTGGTGGAAGAACAGGCAAAACCGGACCCTGATTTTTCTACTATAGAAAGCCCCAATCCTGAAGATGAAGCAGCTTTTGCTATGGCGCGTGAGCTCGCTACTAAAAAGAAAGCTGATCTGGTTTTAGCTACTGATCCAGATTGTGATCGGGTAGCTTCTCTGGTACGTGTTCAAGCAGGTGACTATCAGAGTTTAAATGGTAATGAAATAGGTGTCTTGCTAGCAGATTATTTATTAGAACGTCTCTCTGAAAAAGGAGAGCTACCTGATAATGGTGTGATGATAAAAACTATTGTTAGTACAGAGATGATTAGACCGATTGCTGATAAATATGGGGTTGAGGTTGTTGATGTGTTAACTGGCTTTAAATTTATCGGTGAAAAGATTAGTGATTATGAAAAATCAGGTGAGAAGAGTTTTATCTTAGGCTTTGAAGAAAGTCTAGGTTATTTAGTTGGTACATATGCACGTGATAAAGATGCTGTTGTTGCATCAGTTTTGCTGGCAACTATGGCATTATATCAACAAGAACAGGGTAAGACTTTAATTGATCGTCTGGCTGAATTAAGAGAAGAATTTGGTTATTTTAAAGAGGACTTGCAATCAATCAGGTTAGAAGGTAAAGCAGGTCAGGAAAAAATAACAGAAACAATTGCTTCCTTGCGTGAAGAAGCTCCGCAAGAATTGGCAGGACGAAAAGTTGAAGTAGTTAAAGATTATCAAAAAGGAAAAATTTATGATATAAAAACGGGAGAAGAAAAAGATCTTGATCTTCCTAAATCTAATGTCTTGCAGTATCTACTGGCTGGTGGAGGTAAAGTTACTATCAGACCATCTGGTACAGAACCTAAGTTGAAATTATATTTTGCTGTGAGAGAAGATACAGCAGAAGAAGCTACAGCTGAGCTTACAGCAATGACAGAGAAAGTTATGCAGTTAATCAATGAGGTACTTAATGAAAATTAATCTCTATAGATAAGTAAAATAGGAATATAATAGAAGGGGCAATTGCTCCTTCTATTTTAGCTTCTAGCTTTTAATTTTGCTAATGAATTTAAATTATGGAGGGATAAAATGAAGATTAGAAAAGCGATCATTCCGGCAGCAGGGCTAGGAACAAGATTTTTACCTGCCACTAAAGCACAACCAAAAGAGATGCTACCGATTGTGGATAAGCCAACTATTCAATATATCGTGGAAGAGGCAATTGCAGCTGGGATAGAAGACTTATTAATAATAACAGGTAAGAACAAGCGTAGTATTGAAGATCATTTTGATAAATCAATTGAATTAGAGATGGCTTTAAAAGAAAAAGGTAAAGATGAACTCTTAGAAATTGTGCAGGATATATCTAATCTGATAGATGTTCATTATGTGCGGCAAAAAGAAGCAAAAGGATTAGGACATGCAATCTATTGTGCTAAAACCTTTATTGGCAATGAACCTTTTGCTGTATTACTGGGTGATGATGTGGTTAGATCTGAAAAACCAGTCATCAAGCAGTTGATGGATGTCTATGCCGAAAAAGAAACACCTGTGCTTGGTTGTCAGTTAGTACCTAAAAAAGATACTAGTAAATATGGTATTGTAGATTATGCAAATAAAGAGGGCGATATTTACAAAGTAAAGAACTTAATTGAAAAGCCTTCTGTGGAGGAAGCTCCTTCTAATCTGGCTATTTTAGGCCGTTATATAATTACACCTGATATTTTTGAAATTATAGAGAATACACCACCTGGCCGAGGCGGAGAGATTCAGTTGACAGATGCTTTAAAGACACTTAATGATAAAAGACAGATTTATGCCTATAATTTTGCAGGAAAACGTTATGATGTAGGTAATAAATTGGGCTTTTTAAAGGCAACTGTAGAATTTGCTCTGGCTAAAAACGAGTTAAGTGGGCCATTTGCTCAATATTTGCATGAGATTGTGGCTGATTTAGATAAAGATTGCTAAAATGAAGAGATAAAATAGAGAGTTATCTTAGCATAATGATGATTAATAAAAATAAGAGAAAGTGTATAAAAATTTTCCAAATATTTATTTTTTTCCTGCAGGAGTTTTTAACTGAATAAAGAATATAATAATTAGAACGACTGACAATATTTAGATAATTTAGCAACTAGATATTGTCATATTTTTTGTCGGAGTCTGCTAGACATGTGACGTCTAACAACTAAAAATTTTGGGGAGGAATGAGATTGATAATTAACAGAAAAAAGTTAATGATGACAATGGTATTAGCACTAACACTTCTGATGGTGTTTGGGGTAGTTGCTTTTGCCAAACAGATTACTGTTATTGGAACTAGTGACATTCACGGAGCGATTTATCCATGGTCTTACAAAATTGGAGAACATGATGATATTGGTTTGGCTAAAGTAAATGAAGTTGTCAATTCTGTCAAGGCAGAAAATCCTAATGTAATTTTGGTAGATGCAGGTGACACAATCCAGGGTAATACGCTGACAGGTCTTTATAAAGACAAAACTGATGTGGTTCATCCATTAATGGCAGTAATGAACTATATGGGCTATGAAGCGATGACTCTTGGTAATCATGAGTTTAACTTTGGTCTGGAGACACAACAAAGGATTCTAAAAGATGCAGAGTTCCCAATTCTTTCTGCAAATATTGTTAGAAAAGATACTGGAGAACTTTACATGAAACCTTATACTATCACTGAAGTTGATGGTGTAAAAGTGGGTATTTTAGGTCTGACTACCCCAAATATTCCTATCTGGGATGGCGACAAAGTTGATGCACTTGAATTCCAAGATATGGATAAAGCAGCTCAAAAATATTTACCTGAGCTAGAAGAAAAAGCTGATATTATTATAGCAATTGTCCATGCTGGTTTAGATGGCCGCTATGATGAGTCAGGTGGAGACAGAGCACGTAAGGTTGCTCAGAACAATCCGCAAATTGATGTTATGATCACAGGTCATGATCATGAAACAGTCAAAGAAACAGTTAATGGTGTTCTAGTCATGGCTTCCTCTGATGCTGGTGAAGAAGTTTCCAGAATTGATCTAACTCTTGAAGAAAATGCAGGAGAATGGGAAGTGACTGCAGCTGAAGGTACTCATCTAAGTACTGAAGATTATGCAGCTGACCCAGGCGTCCTGGAAGTAGCAAAATCTTATCATGAAACAGTTGTTGAGTATGTAAATACTCCAATTGGTTATGCTACTGGTGATTTTACTCCTGAAGACGAAGTAGAAGGTATTCCTGCAGCTCAAGTTCAGGATACTGCTCTTGTTGATTTAATCAATAGAGTCCAGCTTGAATATTCTGATGCAGATATTTCTTCTGCAGCACTCTTTGTGTCAGATTCAACTATTAATAAAGGGCCTGTTTCTATTAAAGATGCAGCACGCATCTATAAATATAGTAACACACTTTATGCAGTTGAAGTTACAGGTGCTGAGCTGAAAGAATATATGGAATGGACTGCTGCTTATTTCAATACTTATCAACCTGGTGATATCACAGTTAGTTTTAACCCAGATATCCGCGGTTATAACTATGATATGTTCACAGGTGTAGAATATAAGATAGATATTTCTAAGCCTGCTGGTAATAGAATAACTGATCTTACTTATAATGGTAAGCCAGTTAAAGATGATCAGACATTCAAGCTAGCAGTTAATAATTATCGTTACAGTGGTATGCATGCTGATGGTATCTTTAGTAATGATCCTTATTATAAATCAGAAGAAGGTATTAGAGAGTTAATTATTGAGTATATAGATAATAAAGGAACAATTAAACCAGTAGTTGATAATAACTGGGAACTTATTGGTGCAGATCTAGGTCATTGGGCAAGAGAAGAAGCTATTTCACTTGTTAATAATGATATTTTAGAAATTCCATCTGTGAACCGCTCTTGGAATGGTGAAAGCATCAATATGAGAGAAAATGTTTCTAGAGCTAAGTTAACTAAGGCTTTAATTAGAATGTTTAATTATGATGTTCCAGAAAAAGTAGAAGAACCTACTTTTACAGATGTTGAAGCAGAGTTTCTACCATATGCTGAAGCTGCCTTAATGGCTGGTTTAGTTACAGAAAATGGCGGTAAATTTATGCCTAACGAAGATGTAACTCGTCGAGAAGCTGCAGTAATGTTAATCGATGCTATGCGACTCGCTGGCGTTGAAAATAAGGTAGAGCAAGCTGCAGAAATGGGTCTTATTAGTGGAGATCTAGATGACGTTATGACAATGAGCGGTTTTGTGTCAATGCTCTATAAAGCTAATAATGACTACAAACAGATCGACGTTCTAACAACTAATGACTTCCATGGTAAATTGGAAGCTGGTTATGAAGCAGGTGCAGCTAAACTAACGGGAGCAATCAACCATTATCGAGATGCAAATGCTGCCGGTACTATTCTGGTAGATGCTGGTGATGCTTATCAAGGTACACCAATCTCAAGTTTAAATCAAGCTAAACCTGTTATTGAATTTATGAATCACGCTAAATATGTAGCTCAAGCTGTGGGTAACCATGAGTTTGACTGGGGTATTGATACCTTAAAAGAAATTAATTCTCAGACATATTTCCCACTCTTAGCTGCTAATATCTTTGATAAAGAGACTGGCGAATTAGTTGACTGGGCCCAACCAACCAGATTAATCCCAGCTAATGGTGTTAAGATTGGTTTGATTGGTATTTCAACTCCAGATACAATTGGTACTACTATGCCTTCAAATGTAGCTCATCTTGAGTTCGGTAGTCCAGTAGAAGCAATTCGTAAATGGACATTTGAACTAAGAAAACAGGGTGCTGACCTGGTAATCGTAGTTGGTCACTTACCTGGTAGTGAAGATTATGAAACTGGAGAACTAAGTGGTGAATTAGTAAAGGTTGCTAAAGAAGTTGGTGTTGATGGTATAGTTGGTGGCCATAGTCATCATACTGTAACAGCTGTAGTTAATGGCAACCCAATTGTAGAAGCATATAAACATGGACGTGAGCTTGGTAACTTAAGATACTTTATTAATAAAAATACTGGTGAAGTATATAAGACAGTACCAATGGCTCATCCAGTCCGTAAAAGCGTAATTGATATTGAAGCTGATCCTTATGTGGCTAAACTAGTTGCTAAATATCAGAAAGAATTAGAGCCTATTATGTCAGAAGTATTGATTGAGATTGATGAACCTCTCAAGCGAAACTATGATCAGATTTCTAAAATAGGTGCTATTGCTACTGATGGTATGCGCAATGATGCTAATGCAGATATTGCCTTCCAGAATCCTGGTGGCTTAAGAATTGATATCCAGGCTGGCGAAGTAAATGTTGGCCATATATATGAACTACTACCTTTTGGCAACACAATTGTAACTGGTGAAATGACAGGTAGTCAGATTGTAGATATTCTAGAACAGAGCTTTACATTCGAAAAAGGCATGATGCAGATGTCAGGCCTGATAGTTAAATATGATTCTACCAAGCCTGCATATGAGAGAGTAGTAGAAGTTATGTTAGCTGATGGTACTCCTCTAGTTATGGATAAAACTTATAAGGTTGCTACTAATAACTTCCTGGCTGAAGGTGGCGATGGATTCAGTACCTTTACAGAAGTTGAATTCACTAATACCTATAAGAAAGTTAGAGATTCAGTTATCGAATATCTCCGTCAGCATGAACAGGTTGATCCAGAAGCTGCCGGTCGAGCAATTGATGTTAGCAAACAAGCTGCAATTAATATTAAGTTTGCTGCATAAAAAAGATATAACTTGTTAATACTATAAGCAGTGAGTCATAGTGACCCTGTTGGTGTTGGCAGGGAAGAAGACGGTTTCCCACAAGTTAGGGAGCCGTCTTTTTTTCTTTTATGTAAAAAATTTTGTGTTAATAAAAGGAAATTATCATTTTTTGTTGAACTGTTAATTTATATCATATATTTTGGGGGAATTTAAATGCAAAAAAATGTTTTATTAGCATTATTAATTTTAACAATCTTAATCGTAGGTTCTATTGGTGCACAGGCTGCTCTGGATGCAAGAGCAATTGGCCTGGGAGATAATTTTGTAGCTTTAGAAGGAGAAGAAGCATATTATTCTAATCCGGCTTTGATCGGCCTCAGAGATAATACCTGGTCATATAAGGGTAACTTTGGTGGAACAATCTGGAACAATATCTTTAATAATAGTGAGTTTACTGAAGATGAGATAGAGAGTAAACTTTCTAGTGAAGACTTAATTTTAGGTGGTCGCACCATGCTTGGTAACCAATTATACTTTAAAAATTTTGCAATTGGTATAAATGGACGGGCAGAAGGTATGATGAGAACTAATAGTGATTTAATTGAACTTATTACTGGAGATAATCAAGTTAAATTATTATCTGGTGAAAGTGTTGAAATTCCACTTACAGGTACTAATGGTGGTGCCAGTGTGGCAACTGATATTTCTCTTAGTTATGCTACTGCAATATCAGATGATAGAATTGAATTGATTAATAAAGATAGAAAAAATAAAATAGATGCTATCTATTTTGGAACTACCTATCATTATTTGGAGGGAGACGTATATAAGTTTGCTGGGCAAGGAAAAGTATCAGCTGTATATAATTCTGCAAGTTCATCTAAGGTAACATATACATTAGAAAATGATCCGCAAATATTTGCCTATCAAACAGATGATGGCAATGCCAAGGGTTCTAGTTTTGACCTCGGCATGCATGTCAAAATGGAAAATAAGTATAGTTTTGGTTTTAGTGTGATGAATATTGGTGAAATAAAAGCAGATAGTGGTTATAAGGAAGGAACAAGTTTTCAAATTAAAGGTGCTCCATCAGCTACAACAGGTGCTGAAATAGATGAAGTAGATACATCTAAAACAGATTATAATCAAGAAATTACTTGGCAACTACCTCGTATTATTCGTTTAGGTGGAAGTATGGATTATAATGAAGATGTTACTTTCTTTGCTGACTATGCCAATACAAATTATGATAATGGCGAGACTGAAAATCAAGTTTCTTTAGGTGCTGAGGCTAGTTGGAGCAAGCGGTTCCCGTTGAGAATGGGACTTAATTATTCTTCTTTAAGAGAAGATGTTTCACTTGCAACCGGTATGGGAATTTATTTTAAAAATTTCAAAATTGATATGGGTATAGCTGACATAGGTGCTTTATTTGATAGCAGTCAGAGTGTTACTGGTGGTATTTCAACTACCCTCGAATTTTAAATTCATTAAGTTTTCTTTTTAATAATTAATTTATTTTTAAAAAAGATCCCTGTCTGGTGGCAGGGATCTTTCCTATTGAGGGGATTGAGTCCTCAAATTTTTAATAATTAACTAATTAGTGCGGTTTTACTTGCGTTTCTTATTTTTTCCTTTAGTACCCTGTGCATTTCTTGCTCCTGCATTACCCATTGTACTATTTTGTAGGTTAGTACTAGATTGCATTGTACTTTGACCTTGCAGATTTTGTTTTTCTTTATACTGTGGTTCCTGTTGTTCTATTGAATTAGTGCGTTGGGAAATACTGTTTACTGCGTTTTCTAGTTGTTTAGCTGTACTAGAAAATAATTGCTGTGCATTCTGATCTTTTGTTTCCATTGCAAATGTTTCCATATCAGCTTTTGCACTACGCAAAGAAGCAAGTGTTTTATGCAGTTTACTTCCTACTGTCAAATATATCACCTCCTTCCGACACTACTTAATATATCCTTTAAGCTGACTAATTATTTAGGTAAAATTAGTCAAATGTGATTTCAAAATAATGCAGATAATTGCTTAGTCACAAATACTTAACTACGTATTTTATTGTTTCGTTCATTAGACGCATTAACTCGCTCTGCTCAGACAGAATGCGTCTTTTCCATTCACTCTATTAATAAAATACTGCTAAGTATTAAAGTTCCTGCTCAATTATCTACATTATTTTGAATCATTCTAAATTCATAATATTTCATAAAATACTTCATGAAGCATTTGCTAAAAAATTAATGGGACGTATTAAACTCGCTTCGCTCAAACAAAATACGTCTTAATCCATATAATTTTATAGCAAATACTGTTCCATAAATAAGTACAGAATCTAAACATCTATATTATACAAAAAAGTTAGTGAATTTAAAGGAGTTTTGATTTTCATATAGAAGTAAAATAGTATATTAACATGAGATATGTTTAGAATTATGTAAAGTGTGTAATAATAAGGGGTGAGTAACTTTGGTTAAAGATGATAATAAAGAAATTATAAAAAAATTTTTAGAGAATGAAGATGATGTAAAAAATATTATCTTACACATAGAAAAATTAATTGATAGTCAAATATTAATTTTAGACGTTGGATATAAAACTTTAAGTATAGGGGTTAACCATAATAATTTAGAACAATATCTAAAAAGAAATAATATAATAGAAATAAAGATTAAATATGTAGCATCAATATTACTGAAATTATTAAAGAATTATATACAAAAGAAAGAGTTATGTTTATCAGATGAAAACTCTGTTGATAATAATATATTAATAAAATTATTAAAAGAAGAAATAATAGATGAAGAATTAATTAATAAAGTATTATTTGAATTTAACTGTCTTTCTGATAAATTAGATATATATTCTGATCAAATTATAAATAAGGAAATTAATAGTCATAAAATAAAGTCTGCATTCATAAAGTGTACTACTAAAAAGTCTTTATCGAATGAATGTAATGAATTTGCTTTTGAAATAGATAAAACTTCTTTAGGAGAATTAATTGAAAGTTTACAAGAATTATATGAACAACTCTAGAAGGAGAGTTTTAAAATGAAAATAATCATAAATAAAAACATTTCATATGAAGAATTTAAAAAACAGATTAAAACAAAACCTAAAAATGAAATAATTAATTCCACCGAAAATTATATTAGAGAATTTGAGGAAAAATATAATATGGGATCAAATGATTTTTATTTAAAATATAATAAAGGTCAAATAGAAGATCATAATGATGACTTTGATAATTGGTATTGTAAAATACTCACATTTTCAAAGTATACTGATATTAAACCAGATAATATTAATTTTATAAATAGAGGTTGATTATATGCGACAAGTAAAAGAAGAGTTTACAAATTATGTGTTCTCTGAAGTTGTGGCACCTATTAGTAAAGCTAATTACCAAGTAGGAGATCCAACTCTTAATATAGATGATTTGCCAGAGGAAACTGATAAGGGATATGCAGGCGATGTACAGGGTAAGCTTGAATTTTATGATGGGTCATGGCTACAATTTATTGAACATATTGAATTAAGTTATAATACTAAGTTAGATTGTTTAGATGTGGACAGGCCATTTTATAAATATAATTATCATGGTTCGGATAAAAAATTGAAAATTGCTTATCATTGTGGTCCTCCAGAGAAGTTATATAAAAGGCTCAAAAGTTTTCCACATCATAAACACATTGGTTCAGAATTCACAGAAGGTAATAAAGATGTGAAAATAAAGGATATATTAAATGAAATAGAAGATGAAATAGAAAATAATTTATAATAGTAATTACATATATAAGTAATAAAAAATCACCTTTGTGGTGGTTTTTTATTTTTAGACATCGGTAACGATTGCCTAAGTTAGTGTAAAATAAGTTTTGGAGAGATTATAAAAAATAATAGAAAGAAGACTCCCATTTTGATAAAATGTTTTTAACCACAAAAACATAAAGGGGGAGTCTTCTTATGGAATATATTATACAACAAAACGCAGAAAAAATCATGTTAGA